>CAWUHY010000007.1:0-40012 GCA_963922215.1 uncultured Gammaproteobacteria bacterium
GCAAGCTGTTTCAGATACACGGATGCCGTCTGTCGTTTCGCGATGCCAGCGTCGACGAGGTTCGCGATCCGGCAGTATGGCTGCTTGAACAAAAGCTCGATCAATTCCCAGCTATAGATTTTCGGAAGCTCGGACTGGGCGAACTCGGCCGTGTGCTGCATCAGTTCGCGGATTGCGGCGATCTTGTCGGTCGTCCAGACGCAGGTTTCTTCCACTCCGTCGAGCATGTACAGGATCCATTCCTCCCATGCCTGCTCCGTCGTGACTTTGTGGAGCAGGCGGTAGTAGGCCGCCTTGTTGTGAATGATGTACCGGCTCAAGTAGAGAATCGGCTGCTCCAGCAGTCCAAGCTGCACGAGGAACAGGATGTTCAGGATGCGTCCCGTTCGTCCGTTTCCGTCGGGGAAGGGGTGAATCGCCTCGAATTGATAATGCTGAATCGCCATGCGAATCAGCGGGTCAATGTCGACGTCGTTCTCCATGAAGTCAGACCAGTTGTCGAGCAGCGACTGGATGCGGTCCTGTCCGACCGGCGGCGTGTAGATCACTTCGCCGGTCTTGCGATTCTTGAGGTTTGTCCCTGACTCGGATCGCAGGTCCAATTCGACGCCCTTGATCGTGCTGCAGATCTGGATTGTCATGTCCGTCGTCAGCATGCCGCGGCGGGCCATTTTCGTTCCTTCGTACAGGGCTGTCCGGTAGCGCAGCGCTTCCTTGGTCGCTGCGTCTGCCTTGTCCTCAGCGATGTCGGCGAACTCGAACAGCTTGTCCGTGGTCGTGACGATATTCTCGATTTCCGAGCTCGCGCGTGCCTCGAGCATGGGCAGCGCGTTAACGAGGACGGCTGAATTCGGGATCAGCTCAGCCGCTTTTTTAAGCTCGGCCAGCGCCACGCGGGCCTCGATGCATTTTTTCAGGACAGTCTTGGATTCGACAACTTCGATCGGGGGTGGCAGCGTCGGGATTGCGTTATACGGGGTGTCCGGATCGAATGAATCCATACTTAACTCACTGTTTTTTAATGAAAAAAACCCCTGATTGCCGTCATGTCGATGGTATCGACAAATTTGCACAATATGTCGATAAAACGCCAAAAAATCGACATGTCAGCGCAATCTGTCGATTGTATCGACACGTTCGCTCTTTATGTCGATAAAAATGCAAAATATCGACATATCGCGAGTATATGTCGATCGAGACGACACGACTGTGAACCAGTCCGTTGTCTGCCTGGAAAGGCAAGACCTGTCAGCTTTTGGAGACAGGTGACAGGCTTGGACAGGCGGTGCTAGCGTGTCGGAATGTTTAACAGGATTCGCAAACCGGCGTTGCCGATGGCTCTGCTCCTGCTGGCCTCCTGCGGCGGCGGTGGTGGCGGCAGCGATGCGCCTGTAGTTACGATTCCGCCGCCGAGTCCGCCGCCGGGCGTGACGCCCGCGATTGAACTCAACCGCGCATTCGACAACCTGTCCTTCTCGCAACCCGTCCTGTTGCTGCAGCGACCCGATTCGTCGGCCTCCTGGTTCATGGTTGAAAAGGTCGGCGTCGTACGCGAGTTTGCCAACGACAACGCAGCCACGACGACAAGCACCTACCTGGACATTACTGATCGTGTCGATTCGTCCGCCGGGGAAGCCGGCCTGCTCGGCATGGCGTTTCATCCGCAGTTTCCGTCGACACCCTACGTCTACGTGTCGTACACGGCGGGCGGACCCGGCGGTGGCACACCGTTTATTTCGACGATTTCCCGTTTTACGACGGACGACGGCGGCGCCACGCTAAACATTGCGTCTGAGACGGTACTGCTGCAGGTTCTGCAGGATGCAACTAACCACAACGGCGGACACATTGCGTTCGGTGACGACGGTTTCCTGTACATCGGCTTCGGCGACGGCGGCGGGGGAGGCGATCCCAACGACAATGCGCAGAACACGAGCAACCTGCTGGGTACCGTCGTGCGCATCGACGTTGACGGCGGGTCGCCGTTCGCGATTCCGCCCGGCAATCCGTTCAGCGCGAATGCAGAGTGCATCCAGGGATTCGGCGCGGCGCCGTGTCCTGAAATATTCGCGTACGGGCTCCGAAATCCGTGGCGTTTCAGCTTCGACAGCACGACCGGCGACCTCTGGCTCGCCGACGTCGGGCAGGGGGCGTGGGAGGAAGTCAATCTCGTCACGGTTGGCGGCGACTACGGCTGGGACGACCGCGAAGGCGCGCACTGTTTCGAGCCGGCGACCGGCTGCATCGAGGATTCCATTGATCCGGTCACCGAATACGATCACTCCGTCGGTCAGTCGGTCACGGGAGGCTACGTCTATCGCGGCACCGGCATTCCCGCGCTCGAGGGCTGGTACGTCTTTGGGGACTTCGTCTCTGGTGTTGTATTCGGCATCGAGGCCGACAGCGCGCCAGGCGTTGAGCCCACGATCTTCACAGATAGCAGCCTGAATATCGTGACGTTCGCCGAAGACTCGAACAACGAACTGTTGCTGGTGGACTACAGCACCGGCTCAATCTACCGCGTCGACAACGCGCTCTAGCAGGCCTCTTTCTCGGGTATCGGCCTGACGTAGGTCGCCCTCGCGCAATCACTGGCCAGAATCTCCGGGGTGTAGGCTCGGGCGAGCAGCACGCCGCCGCGCTGCACCAGGTCTGCGTTGGCTGCGGCAAACGCGTCCCAGGTCTCTCCGTTCTGACGTCGTTCGACAATCGTCCCGAGGAAAAAGCGCGTAATCGTTTCGTGGTACTTCATGGGCATGCCAAGCGCGTGCGTCAGTGCCTTGAGCGCGGCGACGAAACGCTCGGTCCCCGTTTCTGCTCCAAGCGCCTCGACAAAGTGCCAGGCGACCCGAACATGCTCACCGTGGTCGAACGCATCCGGATCAATGTCACCGCGCTCGAACTGCTCGACGATCTTGAGTGCTGTCGCGTTCATTGTTCTTCCAGCTTGTGGCTGTCTTCGGCCGTAAGCTCGCAGCCGTAAACAGACTTCAGTTGCGCGATGACTTTCAGCGTCTCTTTCGAGAATGGCGTCTTGTCGTCGAAGGTATGCAGGACGATTCCCTCAAGCAGGTCGCCGAGGCTCATGTCGAGATATTCGGCGAGACCCTTCAGAACCTTCAGGAGGGTCGATTCAAGTCGGACACCCGTCTGGGTGCGTTGGACGGCAGGCATGCTTGCTCCTCGCATGTTACCAAGGTAACAATATAACAGCTAGCCGGACTGCCCGCTAGTCCTCTGTGCCCGGAGTCTGCCGTTGCCGCTTGCGCTCGCTTCGGCCGCGCTTTTCTTTCAGACGTCGTTCTTTCGCGGCGCGCGTCGGTTTCGTCTTGAGCCGCGGCTTCTCGACGACGGTCGCACTTTCAATCAATTCAGCGAGCCGCTTCAATGCGTCACGTCGATTGGCGTTTTGCGTCCGGTGCGCCTGTGCACGAATCACGACGACACCTTCAGCCGTGATGCGTTGATCACTGCGCTCGAGCAATATGGTCTTGACGGTATCGGGCAAGGAGGTGCTCGTGTTCAGATCGAAACGCAGCTGAATCGCAGTTGCGACCTTATTGACGTTTTGGCCGCCCGGCCCCTGTGCGCGCACGGCCGACTCTTCGATCTCGCTCAGCGGGATCGAAAGCGAGTCGTTGATTTTCAGTGAGTCTGCCATGCGTCCCAGACCGGCGTGACGGACGCTGGCGGCGCAGCGAAGCGGCCGGGAGACGACCAGCTGTTCGCCGGCGTGTGGAAGTCCGAACCGCAGGAGGCTTTAAGGTCAAAATCCTGGCAAATGCGTACAAGCTTGGCCGTGATCGACGGATCCTGCTGTCCGCACACGACTTCGATCGCGTCGCCGCCAGCGTTTTTGAAGTCGCTAACGAGGCAGCGCAATTTCGTCGTCGTCATCGTGTACTTCGCCGGATGCGCAACGACCGCGTTACCGCCGGCGCCGCGAATCCAGGCGACGGCTTCCTCCAGCGGCGTCCAGACGCTCTTGACGTCTCCGGGCTTGCCGGCGCCGAGGTATTTTCGGAAGGCGTCTGCTGTGTCCTTGACGCACCCGTTGTCAACGAGGAGTTGCGCGAAGTGGGGCCGTCCAGGTGTGCCGCCGGACGCTTTCATAACGGTCTCAAACCAGTCCGGAAATCCGAGACGGACAAGGCGCTCGCCGATGCGTCTTGCCCGCTCGATCCGTGCAGCCGACTGGCGCGCGAGTCCGCTGTTGAGCATGGAATCGTTGAGATCAAAGTTCAGGCCAACGATATGAATCGTGCGCCCGTTCCAGAGCACGGAAATCTCGACGCCCGAAATGACCTCGACGTCGTTCTGTTCGGGCAGGTCCAGGTGTGCGTCAATCGTGTCGTGATCGGTGATCGCAAGGCGCGTGACGGCGTTGTCGCGGGCTAATGCGATCAGCGCTGCCGGCTCAAGCGCGCCGTCCGACGCTGTTGAATGTGTGTGGAGGTCGGTATGCATCGCGACGAAGTATACGGTGTGCTGCTTGCCGCGACGTGTAAAATCCCCGCGCTATGCGCAATCTCTTCGTCCTCGTCTGTTGCCAGCTGATCTCCGCAACCGGTTCGATCGTGATGGTGACGCTGGGCGGCATCATCGGCGCGTCGCTCGCCGACGACCCTGCGCTCGCGACACTCCCGATTTCTGCCATGGTCGTTTCCGTCGCACTGTCCAGCGTCCCGGCGACCTTCCTGATGCGACGCATCGGCAGGCGCTACGGCTTTGTCTGCGCGTCGCTGACTGCCGTGGCAGCGTTGCTTGTCGCATCGCTGTCGCTCGCGCTCTCGAGCTTCGCTCTGTTCCTTGCGAGCATGCTGTTCTTCGGTATCAACATGGCCTTCACGCAGCAGTATCGCTATGCCGCGGCTGAAAGCGTCGACGCGCGATTTACGGCGCGTGCCATTTCATTTGTCTTGCTGGGCGCGATCGGCGGCGCACTGCTCGGACCTGAACTCGCAACCCGCGGTCAGTTTGTCGTCGCCGACGCGGAATATGTCGGCACGCTGTTGGCGGTCGCCGTGCTGTATGTCATCCAGGCAGGTTTGATGTTTCTGCTGCGCGGGCAGGACAAGCCCATTCAGGAAGTCGTGCGGGCGGCCGGCAGGCCGTTAAAGGAGATCGTGACACAGCCCGTGTTCGCCGTTGCTGTTCTCTGCGGCGCAGCCGGTTACTCACTGATGACGCTCATCATGACGGCAACGCCGTTGAGCATGCATGTCCACGACGGCTACTCAATCGAACAGACTGCGCGCGTCATCCAGATTCACGTGCTCGGCATGTACGTGCCGTCGCTCGTGTCCGGGTTTCTGATCGACCGGCTCGGCGTCGTTCGACTGATGCTGGTCGGAGTGGCCGGCTTGCTCGCCACCTGTTTCATCGGCATGGCGGGTCAGTCAGTGCTGCACTACTGGTGGGCGTTGCTGTTGCTCGGAGTCGGCTGGAATTTTCTGTACGTCGGCGGAACCACGATGCTGACCTACGCGTACCGGCCGGAAGAACGGTTCAAGGGGCAGGCCTTCAACGAGTTCTCGGTGTTTGGATTGTCGGCGACAGCGTCATTGCTCGCGGGCGTCATCATCCACAGCTTCGGCTGGCTGACGCTGATGTGGATTCCCGTGCCGCTCCTGCTACTGACCGGAATCGCTTTGCTCGTCGTCAGCAAGCGGGTGCATGCACCGGCCTGAATACGACACCGGCCCGATCACGAATGACCGGGCCGGCGAGAGTCGATCGATTCGAGTCAGAAGTTGTAGACGAAGCCCAAAGAGATCACCGGCCAAGCTTTGTAGTCGCTGATCTCGTTCTCGAGTTCGAGGCGCTCGGCTTCGAGCGATTGAATGAAGGTCGGGTTGGTCGCGAGAACGCCGTCGGCGGTGACAGCGACATCCGGTTCGCCCTGCCACAGCACACCAACGTCAAAGTTAAGTCCAACCTTGTTGAACAGGCTGAAGTCATAGCCGAATCCGAGATATGGCGACGTACTGCCAAACGAGGTTGTGCTTCGCAACGTGCCGACATCAGACGCGTTGTAGGTCGTGCCGCCGAGCTCGAACGTGCCCGTTTCGGTACTCGTCATCAGCAGCTCGTTGCTGTTCGAAAACACACCGGCTGTCACGCGGAACGGGCTCAAAGGGAAACGGAAATTGCCCGTTGCGTATACCGTGTCCAGGCTTAAGGTTGCGTCATACTCGATGCCGGCCTGCGAAGATGTGTCATCGTAGTCGTAAAAGTTCGTGCCGACGCGGACGTCGAGGTAGGGCACCGGTTGCCAGCGACCCTCGATTCCGGCGCCCAGGGTGCCGGCCTTCACGCCAACGCCGAAGTTGCTGTCAGCGATCGCGCCGGACGATGCGAAAACCGCCACGAGGACGATGCCGACTTTATGCAGTGCTTTCATGATGCTTATTCCGTGGATGCGAATAGCTACAAGTCTAGAGAGGCGTCACAGCGTGGTCTGTGCGCCCGGTCACAGCCGGGAATTCCCGTTCAGACGCTCAAAACACCGTGTTTTTCCCGGATTTTGGGAGAGCGGCAGCGTGTGTGGGGGACTAGCGTGGGAGATGCGCAATCCAGCGCTACATCACAAGGAGAGTGACATGCGAGTTATCAATGCACAGGAAATGCTCAAAGTCTGCGGCGGAACCGGCAGCTGTTCAGCCGACGACAGCGGGAACAACTATGGCGGAGTGACGGAGCCCGGAAGTCTTGGCGGTGACCTTATCGAAATTTATGAGGGACTGGTCGAGGTAACATCGCACATCATCGAACGCGTCGCGGACGCACTCTAGAACACCACAAGAGGCGAGGTCAGCGCCTCGCTGGGGCGGCTCGTATGGTCAGTGCAATGACGATGAGAGCCGCCACTGCGGTTAGTGTGGAAAGACCGAAGAGCGTCACGGAACGGACGCTGGATTCGGCAGGCTGCCATTGCAGGGAGACGCAAACCCAATCGAGCTGAATCAACCCGTTGTACACCGCGTGCGTCGCGATCGGAAACCAGAGCGTTTCGGCACGATGAAATTGAATCGCGAACAGGATGCCGAGCAGAAAAACGAACGGCCAGCTATCGAACGAATGAAGGACAGTAAAGAGCAATGCGCTGACAAGAACGCCAGCCGTGGTGCCAAAGCGAGCAAAATACGTCTGGATAAACCCGCGGTGGAAGAGCTCCTCGATCAGCGGTGTGAGCACTGCCATCGTGACAAATCCGACGGTGAACGGGACGAGAGGCGGGCATGAAAAACGCCAACTGAATTGGCCTGACTCTGTCGCATTGCCCGCAAGGTCGAGTGCTCCGATGAATGTTGCATATGCCCACCACAGCACGCGACAGGCTACTCCAGCGATGGCACCCAGCAGGATAAGCCGCGCGCTTCCGGGCTTGAGGCTCAAAATGCTGAGGATAAAGCTCCGGTTCCTCACAAGAACCGGACCGGAGAGGGCCAGCCAGACGGGGACACACAGCAACCAGGACAGGTGCTTCGCGAGTGCCGGGTCTACGGCGTTTTCAAGCAAGAGCCGCCGAACCCACTCACGCACAATTAGCGCCGCGAACGTCGCTATCAGTATAAGAACGATTTCGCGCGTGACAATAGGCGGATTCGGTCTGGGCATCCGGTCAGGTTGCCTGCGAGCGCGATCTACTCGCAAGACGCATTTCTTGCGCTTTTAAATAAAAAAACGTGAGCCTGGGCGAGGTTTCGCGACCGGTGTCAGGCGAGCTCCGGCTCCTGCATCTTATTTCGCCCGTATTTAAGGAACAGGCGCGGGGCTGCGGCTGGGTCCATATTGACCTTGTCGAGATCGCCGTCGACGTGCGGCAGAGCGAGGAGTCGTTCGTCCATCACCTTGAACCACAGTGGTGGAATGTAGGCGAGCAGGTAGCAGCCGAAGTAGCCGGTCGGGAGCTGCGGGACGTCGTCGTAATGTCGGAGTGACTGGTAGCGCCGGAGCGGATTGGCGTGATGATCCGAGTGCCGCTCCAGGTGGAACAGCGCGAGATTGCTGAACAAGCGGTTGCAGTTCCAGGAGTGGTGCGGCGCACAGCGTTCGACGCGGCCGGATTCGGTCATCTCGCGCTTCAGTCCGTAGTGCTCGATGTAGTTCGCGCTGGTCAGTTGCAGCCAGGCGACGGCGTTGTGAATCAGCATGAACGGCAACATGATCCAGCCGAACGCGGCAATCAGGCCGATCGTCAACAGCAACGCGAGTGCGTGGCTTTGCAGGATCTGGTTCGACGGATGCCACGGAGATTTACCGCGGTTGACGAGGCGCTCGGACTCGATGCGCCACGCACGTCGGATCACGCCGGGCAATTCCCGGGCCGCGAAGCGATAGTAGCTTTCGCCCATCCGCGCGCTTGCCGGATCGTCTTCGGTGGCAACGTCGCGATGGTGACCGCGATTGTGATCGATGCTGAAGTGACCGTAGGCCGGCACGGCGAGGGCAATCCTGGCGAGCCATTTCTCGAGACGCGAGTTCTTGTGCCCCAGCTCGTGGGCCGTGTTGATTGCGAGACCTGCCGTCAGGCCGGCCATGACGGCAAGCCCGAGGATCCCGACGAGCGAGAGTTCTGCAGTCGTTGCGTAGGCCGCGACGCCAATCAGTGCCGCGAAATGCACGGGCACGATGGCGTAAGTCAGCCAGCGGTAATAACGGTCCTGGTCGAGCTGGTGGACGACTTCCTCCGGCGGATTGTTGCTGTCGGCGCCGAAGAGGACGTCTGCGATCGGCGCGAGCACGTAATTCAGCAGCAGCGGCAGGAACAGCCACGCTTCGTTGCCAGTTCTGGCGTGCAGCGCGATTCCGATAAACGGCTGGAGCGGAAACAGGACGCTCGTGAGCCACAGCCAGCGCTTGTTGTCCTGCCAGCTGATCGCGACCCCGTCGCTGGTCGTTCCTGTGTAGGTGGCCATTTGTCGTCTGCCGTCAAAATGAGCGTCATTTAAAGGTAGCGCGGCACGTGTGGCGCTTCAATCCGGATCGGCCGTTTTCGGCGAAAATGGCGGATGCATCACACCGCCGAGGCGCGCAAAGCACGTAGGATGTCCGATCGCGATGCGAGCATTGGAGCCACGGACGCACATGGATTCGAGCGAGACCTCAATAACACAGCGCCTGAAGGGTGATCGTCGAAAATTCACCTGGCGCACGGTCCTGTACGGCTTTTTCCGCAGCCGGCGGCGCTCGTTTCGGCGCGACGAGGAGGGGGAGGCCGTTTTCGTCGACTGGCATCACCCGTGGATTTTCATCATGGCCGTTGGAACGATGCTGCTCAGCGTCACGGACGCATTCCTGACCCTGAAACTGATCGATATGGGCATGATCGAGGCCAATCCGTTCATGGCGGACATGATGGGCCACAGCACCGCGGTTTTCATGACCAGCAAGATGATCATGACGGCCGTCGGCATCTTCGCGCTCGTTTTCCTCGCGAAGGCGACATTCATGAACCGGATTCGGACCGGCAGCTTCCTGACTCTGTTTTTCTCCTTCTATCTCTGCCTGATCTGCTACGAGCTCTACCACTATTGGGAGCTGTCAACGAGAGGAGCTGTCTGACGATTTCCTGTCGCGTGCGACGGGAATTCATGAGAGTCGCCCCGGTCATGCTTTCGGATGCCGTGAGGCTACGCTACACTTCGCCTTTCGCGATATTTGAGCATCCAAAAAGGCCTATTCGGTCAACCGCTTATTATGAGCAAAACCCTGAAGGAGCAGCTTGCCTCCACACCCCTGTTCGGCAGCAACGCGTCGGCTGTCGAAGCGCTGTATGAGGACTACCTCGAAGGCACAGGAAACGTCCCGGACGTCTGGAAGAGTTATTTTGACTCGCTGACCGGCAAAGAGGACGACGTACCCCACTCGCCGATCCGCGAGGACCTGAAAAAAGGCAAAAGCAACGGTCATCGCGTAGTGCGCCGCGGCGCCGGTGCAACCTCCAACGCGGAAAAGCAGTCGGCTGTCTCGCGACTGATCCAGGTCTACAGCCTGCGCGGCCACCAGATTGCAGATATCGACCCCCTCGGGCTCATGCAAAGGCCTGTTCCCGGCGTTCTGAAGCTCGACTATCTCGGTCTGTCGGAATCCGACATGGACAGCGAGTTTTACACGGGCGGTTTCGCGGGTACCGGCAACAAGCGGATGAAGCTCCGCGACATCCTGTCGCTTCTGAAGCAGATCTACTGCGGGAAGGTGACGGTCGAAGTCGCTCATGTGTCGCGTTCGCGCGAACGCCTCTGGCTGCGCAAGCGCTTTGAACATGCAATCGCCGGTCCCGGGCTCACGCCGGAAGAAAAGCTCACGATCCTCGAGCAGCTCACGAGCGCCGAGGGCATGGAGCGCTACCTGCACACGCGCTATGTCGGGCAGAAGCGTTTCTCGCTCGAAGGCGGCGACAGCCTGATCCCGATGCTCGACGACATGATCCACACCGGCGGAGCCGAGCACGGCATTCGCGAGATCGTTATCGGTATGGCCCACCGCGGCCGCATCAACGTACTCGTCAACATACTTGGCAAGTCGCCGGAAGAACTCTTCGAGGAATTCGAAGGCAACTACGACATCGAAACCCTGTCGGGGTCCGGCGATGTGAAATACCACAAGGGCTTCTCCGCCGACATGAAGACCGACGGCGGGAATGTCCATATTGCGCTGGCGTTCAACCCTTCACACCTCGAAATCGTCAATCCTGTCGTCGAAGGCTCGGTTCGCGCGCGCCAGGAGCGCCGCAATGACCGCGAACGCAGCGAGGTTCTGCCGCTGTTGATTCACGGTGACGCTGCGTTTTCCGGGCAGGGCGTGGTCACGGAGACCTTCCAGCTCTCGCAGACGAACGGCTTCCGGACCGGCGGTACGATCCACATCGTGATCAACAACCAGATCGGCTTCACCACGAGCCGTCCGTCTGACGCTCGTTCGACGGACTACTGCAGCGACGTCGCGAAGATGATCGAGGCGCCGATTTTCCACGTGAACGGGGATGACCCCGAATCGGCGATCAAGGTCGTCCGTCTTGCGCTGGAATACCGGCAGCGCTTCAAGAAGGATGTCGTAATCGACCTTGTCTGCTACCGGCGCCACGGTCACAACGAAGCGGACGAACCGTCGGCGACGCAGCCGGTCATGTACCGGACCATCAAGAATCACAGGACCACGCGAGACCTGTTCGCCGAGAAGCTGGTGAACGAAGGCGTTGTCGACAAGAAGCAGGTCTCCGATCTGCTGGACGACTACCGGGACCGGCTCGATCGCGGTGAGCCTGTGCCCAAGTCTTCGCTCGGCATGATCGGCAACGAGTACACGATCGACTGGACCCCGCGCCTCAATGCGAAATGGGACGAAGAGGTCGACACGACGATCGACAAGGCGCTGGTCCGGCGTTGCGCAAGCGCAATTACGGATGTGCCGCCCGACGTCAAATTGCACGGTCGCGTGCAGCGCATCATCGACGATCGCAAGAAGATGGCCGACGGTGAAATCGACATGGACTGGGGCTTCGCCGAAACGCTGGCATACGCCTCGCTGATCTACGACGGCTTTGCCTGCCGCCTCGTTGGCCAGGACTCCGGGCGTGGCACCTTTTTTCACCGCCACGCAGTGCTGCACAGTCAGTCGAACTCCCGCGAATACGTTCCTCTGTCCAATCTCGTCGAACGGCCAAATGCGTTCCGCGTGATCGATTCACTCCTGTCGGAAGAAGCCGTGCTCGGATTCGAATACGGCTATGCGACGACGGAGTCTGAAACGCTGGTCATCTGGGAAGGGCAGTTTGGCGACTTCGTCAACGGCGCCCAGGTTGTGATCGACCAGTTCATCAGTTCCGGCCAGGCGAAGTGGGGCCGCGCTTGCGGTCTGACGATGTTCCTGCCGCACGGCTACGAAGGGCAGGGGCCGGAGCACTCGTCGGCGAGACTCGAGCGTTTCCTGCAGCTTTGTGCCGAACACAATATGGCCGTCTGCGTGCCGTCCAATCCGTCGCAGATGTTCCACATGCTGCGCCGCCAGATGATTCGCAAGATCCGTAAGCCGCTGATCGTCATGACGCCGAAAAGCCTGCTGCGTCACAAGCTGTCCGTGTCGCCGCTGTCCGAACTCACCGACGGCAGCTTCCGCCTGATCATTCCGGACGAAGAAACGGACGCGAAGAAAGTCGATCGGGTCGTCTTCTGCAGCGGCAAGGTCTATTTCGATCTCTACGAAGCGCGTGCGACGCACAAGCTCAGCAATGTCGCGCTGGTGCGTGTCGAACAGCTCTACCCGTTCCCGATCCCGGAATTCGCAGAGCAGATCAAAAAGTATTCGCATGTGGACGACATCGTCTGGTGCCAGGAAGAGCCGCAGAACCAGGGCGCCTGGTACCAGATCCGTCACCGCCTGCAGGAACCGCTTGCCGACAGCCAGCAGTTGTTCTATGCCGGACGCGAAGGTGCGTCGGCGCCCGCGAGCGGCATCTTCAAAGTTCACGCACAGCAGCAACAGGCGCTCGTTGAAGCAGCGCTTGGAATCGAGGTGAAAGCCAGCAAATCGGCCAAGCCACGCAAGCCCAAACAGGAAAAAGAATGAGTATGGAAATCAAGGTTGGCCAGCTTCCCGAGTCGGTATCCGATGCGACCCTGATCGGCTGGCACAAGAAGGCGGGCGATTCAGTCTCTCGCGACGAGAATCTTGCGGATCTCGAAACCGACAAGGTCGTTCTCGAAGTCCCTGCGCCGCAGTCGGGGACATTGAAGGAACTGCTGGTCGACGAAGGCGCGACGGTCAAGGAAGGCGACGTCCTCGCGATTCTCGAAGAAGGTGAAGTGGAAGCCTCATCCGGTACGGACGACAGTGGCTCGGACGACGCGCCGGCGGAAGAATCGGGCGACGCCGACGAGAAAGCGGACGCGGTCGAAGAGTCAGACGGCAAAGCGGGCAAGACGAGCCCGGCTGTGCGGCGCCTGCTCGAGGAGCACGATCTCGACGCAACGATGGTTGTGGGCTCCGGTAAGGCTGGACGAATTACGAAGTCCGACGTCATGAGCTTCCTGAAGTCGCAGGAGGCAGAGAACGTGAACCCGGGCGATTCCAATCGGGTGCCGGAGACCGTCGAAACAACGTCGGATCGTTCCGAGCAGCGCGTCCCGATGACGCGCCTGCGCGCGAAGATTGCGGAGCGCATGGTTGAGGCGCAGAGCACAGCGGCGATGTTGACGACGTTCAACGAAGTCGACCTCACGGAAGTCATGGCGCTGCGCAGCAAGTACAAAGAGGAATTCGAAAAGACGCACGATGTGCGCCTGGGTTTCATGTCCTTCTTCGCGAAGGCTTCGGTCGAAGCACTGAAGAAGTTCCCCGTCGTGAATGCGTCGGTTGAAGGTGAGGACATCGTCTATCACAACTACTACGACATCGGCATCGCCGTGTCTGCGAAACGCGGCCTGATGGTGCCGGTCATTCGCGATGTCGATCAGCTCGGTTTTGCCGAGTTTGAAAAAGCGCTGGGCGACATGGCGGCGAAAGCACAGGACGGTTCGATCGGCATGGACGACCTCACCGGCGGCACATTCACGATCACGAATGGCGGTATTTTCGGTTCCATGATGTCGACGCCGATTCTCAATCCGCCGCAGAGTGCGATCCTCGGTATGCACAACATCCAGAAGCGGCCGATGGTTGTCGGCGACGACATCGTGGCCCGGCCGATGATGTACATCGCACTGACTTACGATCACAGAATTATCGACGGCCGCGAAGCGGTTCAGTTTCTCGTTACGATCAAGCAGCTCCTCGAAGATCCGGGTCGGCTGCTGTTGAAGGTTTAGGAAGAGGACACAATGGCAAAAAGCTACGACGTTGTCGTCATCGGCGCGGGCCCGGCGGGCTATATCGCGGCCATACGCGCAGCACAGCACGGTTACAAGGTTGCGTGCATCGACGGCTGGAAGAATCGCGACGGCAGCTACGCGTTCGGCGGCACCTGCCTGAACGCAGGGTGTATCCCATCGAAATCCATGCTGGAGTCATCCGAGCTCTATCATCGGGCAACGCATGAATTCAAAAAGCACGGCATCTCGGCCAAAGATGTGTCCGTCGACATCAAGACGATGCAGAAACGCCGCGCGAGCATTGTGCGCCAGCTTACCGGCGGGATCGCCGGCCTGTTCAAGGCGAACAAGGTGGACGGCCTGGTCGGGCAGGGCAAGTTGCTCGCCGACAAGCGTGTCGAATTCACGCCGGCCGACGGCGACAAGGAAATCCTCGAAGCGAAGAACGTGATCCTTGCATCCGGTTCCACGCCCATCGAGTTGCCGTTCGCGAAATTCGACGGCAAACACATTATCGATTCCTGGGACGCGGTCGAACTGGAAGAAATTCCGGAACGGTTGGGCGTCATTGGTGCGGGTGTCATCGGGCTCGAGCTGGGCAGCGTCTGGTCGCGCCTCGGTTCGAAGGTCACGGTTCTCGAAGCGATGGACGACTTTCTCGCAATGGCAGACCGCGACATCGCGAACGTCGCGCAGAAGGAGTTCAAGAAACAGGGTCTCGACATCAAACTCGGCGCAAAGGTCTCTTCTGCCGACGTGAAAAAGGGAGCCGTCAAGGTGGGGTACACCGATAAGGATGGCGACCATTCGCTGGAAGTGGACCGCCTGATTGTTGCTGTCGGTCGACGCGCCTACACCGAAGGCCTCCTGGCCGAAGACTCCGGCGTCAGCACCGACGACCGCGGCATGATCAAGGTCGACGACGAATGCCGCACGGCCGTCAACGGTGTTTACGCGATCGGCGACTGCGTACGTGGCCCGATGCTGGCGCATAAAGGATCCGAAGAAGGTGTCATGGTCGCGGACCTCATCGCGGGCGAAGTCGCGGAAATGAATTACGACGTCATTCCGTCGGTCATCTACACGGCGCCCGAGATCGCATGGACCGGCAAGACCGAGCAGGAAGTGAAAGAGAGCGGTCGCGAGTACAAGACGGGCTCCTTCCCGTTCGCGGCCAGCGGTCGTGCCAAGGCGATGGAGCAGACTGTCGGTATGGTGAAGATGATTTCGGCGAAGGACGACGACGAGTTGCTCGGCGTGCATATCATCGGCCCGATGGCAGGTGAATTGATCGGCGAGGCCGTGCTTGCGCTCGAATTCTCGGCCAGCACCGAAGACATCCAGCGCACGATACACGCGCATCCGAGTCTGGCTGAAGCGGTCCACGAAGCCGCACTGTCCGTCGACAATCGCGCGCTGAACTACATGAACAAGTAGCGGCCTCCCGCGCGCGGGAGTCGTTCGCGCGGCGTCGGCTGCGCTATCATTGAGCATTCGTAACAGCAGGGGATCCGGATGATCTGGTGGGGATGGTTTGTGCTGGGTGCGGTGCTGCTTGGTGTCGAGCTCTTGGCAATCGATGCGCAGTTTTACCTCATTTTCCTCGGCGGCTCGGCAATCGTCGTCGGCCTGACAACCTTCTACGGTGTGCCGATCCCGGCCTGGGGCGAGTGGTTGCTGTTCGCCGCCTTGTCGCTGTTGTTCCTGTTTGCATTCCGCAAGATGCTGTACGAGCGTTTCGGTGGAGGTGGAGTGGGATACAACGTCAAGATCGACGGCGACCTCGTGTTGATCGAGACGGACCTTGAGCCGGGCGGTGAAACGCGAACGAGCTACCGCGGATCGAAATGGACCGTCGTCAACATCGGTGACGCCACGATCGAAGCCGGATCACGCGTACCGGTCGAAAAAGTCGCCGGCGTCAGCCTGCACGTCAAGTAATCGGACAGGAGTCATCCATGGATTCATTGATCGTCTCACTGGGCTTCGTTCTTGTCGCCGTCATCGTCCTGTTCAAGATGGCAGTCGTCGTGCCGCAGCAGAACGCATTCGTCGTCGAACGACTCGGAAAATTCTCGAAGACGATGTCAGCCGGGTTTCATGTTCTCATTCCATTCCTCGAGCGCGTCGCCTACCGCCACACGCTGAAGGAACAGGCCGTCGACATTCCGGAACAGATCTGTATTACGCGCGACAACGTGCAGGTCGGAGTCGACGGCGTGCTGTACATGCAAGTACTCGATCCGGAGCGTGCGTCTTACGGAATCGGCGACTACATGTTTGCTATCTCGCAGCTCGCACAGACAACGCTGCGTAGCGAGATCGGCAAGATCGATCTCGATCGCACATTCGAAGAGCGCGCGATGATCAATGCAAACATCGTGGCGGAGCTCGACCAGGCTTGCGATCCCTGGGGTGTCAAAGTGCTGCGCTATGAGATCAAGAACATCAATCCGCCGCACGACGTCTTGAGTGCGATGGAGAAGCAGATGCGCGCCGAGCGTGAAAAGCGCGCGGTCATCCTGACCTCTGAAGGCGAACGTGACGCGAAGATCAACGAAGCCGAAGGCGAAAAGCAGCGCGTCATCAAGGAGTCCGAAGCCGCGCAGACGCAGCAGATCAACGAGGCGCGCGGTGAAGCAGAGGCCATACTTGCGGTCGCGACGGCTACCGCGGAAGGTTTGCGCCAGGTCGCAAACGCGGTGGTGTCGAACGGCGGTAACGAGGCCATGCAGCTTCGGATCGCAGAGCAGTACATCCAGGAATTCGGCAAACTCGCCTCGGCGGGAAACACCTTTGTCGTACCGGCGAACCTCACCGACCTGACGTCAATGATGGCGCTCGCGACAGACATCGCGAAACGCAAGCCGGACGGCGGCAAGCCACAGCTCTAGACGTAGCCAGCGGCGGCCAGTTCGCGCCGCCAATTCCCCTGCACTGGCGATTCCAGAATCGCTCGACAGCGGTCGCTTCCAGCTAGCGGACCGATTGCCTGCCTGTCCTTGTTCCAGATCAAAGTGCGAACCTGCAGTTCGTCTTACGGTGCATTCGTTTCGCCGTTTCGGCGCCTTCGGATGATACGTATGTTTCCCCATAACCGGCCTTCGCTAGTGTTGTTGCGTGCGGAGTTGCTAAGGGGGACGACGCGCCAGGCGTCGTGACAAGACACAAATGCCGTTGAATCGAATTATCATCTTGTCGAGTCTTGCGGGACTCATCGTCTGTTCCCCATTTGCTTTCGGACATTCATCCTCCAATGACGTCGAATTGCCGTTCGATGAGGTTGTGGTCGTCGCAACCAAGCACGAATCGGCGATTCGCGATATCGCCGCCAACGTCACAGTTGTCGACAACGACGAGCTGGATGCCACGTTCAGCGCCTCGCTCGAAGACCTGTTCCGCTATGTTCCGGGAGTGACGCATCAGTCCAGCGGTTCCCGTTTCGGATCGGAAGGGCTCATCGTGCGTGGGATCGGTGGCAATCGAATCGCGATGGAGCTTGACGGCGTTCCTCTCTCGGATCACTTCAGCGTTGGCAACTTTTCCAACGCGACGCGGGATTTCACGGATGCCGGGATCATTGGAACGGCCGAGCTAATGCGCGGTCCCGCGTCGGCGCTCTATGGCAGTTCCGCGCTCGGTGGTGTGTTGAGCATGCGCACGCTGCGAGCGGCTGATGTGCTTGGGCCAGGCGAGGCCATCGGCGGACGAGCGACATTCGCTGCACGTGGTATCGATGACAGTCGGCATGTGACCGCGGCCTTCGGAATTCGCGGTGAAACGCTTTCCCTGATTGTTGCGGGCAGTGCGAGGGACGGAAACGAGCGCGAATCGGCGGCACTCGAATCGCCGGCGGATACGCTCTCTTACCAGAATGACGCCGGTCTTCTCGGACTCTCGGGCGGCAATCGCTTGGGGCACGCGTGGAAGGTCAGCGCAGTGCGGCAAACACGTAGCACGGAAAGCTCGATCAGTTCCGTGCTCGGCAGCGGGCGTTTTCGATCGACGACGCGTCTTGAGGGCGACGATCGTCACGTCATCGATCTGGGAAGTTTCGAATACCGCTTTGGAACGGCGGCGTTGACGGAAGGCATGTTCCGCGTTTTTGCAGCCGATGCGAGCATCGATCAGCAAACACTCGACGAGCGTGCCCTGGCACGGACTCCCGTTTCCATCGACCGTTCGTTCACTTTCGATCAAGATCTTCGCGGAGCGGAGCTCAACCTGTGGCGAGATATCGAGCTTGCAGGCTGGTCGCATCGCTTCGGATTCGGCGTCGAGTACACCGAAGCGAAAACGGTCGAACTGCGTGACGGCCTCTCGACGAATCTCGGCGACGGATCGCAGACCAGCAGCATCCTTGGCGAAGAATTTCCGGTCCGTGATTTTCCGGTGACGACAACGCGGACTGTCGGCGCCTACCTGTCCGACCAGCTCGATCGTGGTCCGCTTTCGCTCATCCTGGCGCTGCGCTTCGACGAAAGTCGGCTGGATCCGTCCGAGGACAGCATCTACCGAGCGGACAATCCTGCGACCACCGCCGTGTCGCTGACGGATTCCGATCTGTCGCCAAAGATCGGCGCGATCTACAGAGTCGGGGACAATCTCGACCTTTACCTGCAGTACGCACACGGATTCCGCGCGCCGCCCTTCGAGGACGCCAACATTGGACTCGACATTCCGCTGTTCAACGTCCGCGCGATTCCGAATCCGGATCTTCGCTCGGAGACTTCCGACGGCTGGGAGGCAGGGCTGCGATGGGCCGGCACGCGAACGCGCTGGAAACTCAGTGCCTTCCACACGCGCTATCGCGATTTCATCGATTCAAAGTCGCGGATCGGCGTCGACCCGGACAGCGGCCGACTGCTGTTCCAGTCCGTCAATATCGCGAACGCCGACATCCACGGCGTCGAAGCCAGTGTTGAGTACGACTTTGATGATTACGTTCGAGGGCTTCGCATACTCGCTTCGGCGTCCTGGACGCGCGGCGATAACCGTGACGACGACGCGCCGCTGAATTCCGTCGGGCCGGCCGAGGCTGTGCTTGGTGCGGTCTGGCTGTCGCAGGACGAGCGGAGCGAGCTGCGAGTGATGCTGACGGCCGTCGACGGCTGGTCGCGGAGGGATGAGTCGGACGGAGATCTGTTCAAGCCCGGCGGCTACGGCGTCATCGACGCGTTCTACCGGCACAGATTCGGAAACGCGCTGACGCTGCGCGGCGGCGTCGGCAACATGACCGACCGGACTTACTGGCGCTGGTCGGAGGTCGGTGGCCTTGCGCCAGACGACGTCCTGCTGCCGACGCTCGCTGAGTCGGGCAGACACTATTCGATCGGCCTTCAGTGGGACTTCTAGGAGGCCGGCAATGTATTCACAGGGGAGAAAGACCATGACAAGCATTCGCTCGATCGTGACCGTGGGTTTCAGTCTGGCGTGTTTTGCATTCGCATCGCCGCTGCTGGCTCAGGATGCTGCGGTGCATGCCGCAGAGACCGCGACAGCTTCAAAGGACGCCTTGATGGAAAGTGGTGCGGGCCTATACGCGACGCATTGCGCAGCCTGCCATCAGGCGAATGGTCAGGGTCTCACGGGCGCGTTTCCGCCGCTCGCAGAATCTGACTACCTGATGGAAAGCCGCAGCCGCGCATTGAAGACCATTTTGCAGGGCGTTAGCGGTGAGATCGTAGTAAACGGCAAGACCTACAACGCCATGATGCCGGCTATGGGCTATCTGAGCGACGATGAGGTCGCAGCAATTCTCACTTATGTCACGAACTCGTGGGGCAACGAAGCGGCGGCATTCGGCACGTCTGAGGTTGCGGATGCCCGGCAGGCGACCGGCGCTGAAGACCGTGCAACTGGCGAGAGACACCCGGGCGCGACCGAAGGTGAGATGCGCTACCAGGGAACGCCGTCACCGATTCCTGCCGAAGACACCCGGGCGGTACAGAGCGCCGAAGGGCCGACGCTGACTGCGGACGAAATGACCGCTTCGACCCAGATCTATTTCGAACGCTGCGCGGGCTGCCACGGTGTCCTGCGGAAGGGCGCAACAGGCAAGCCGCTGACGCCCGATGTGACGCGTCCGAAGGGAACGGACTACCTGAAAGCGCTGATTACCTACGGCTCTCCGGCCGGCATGCCGAACTGGGGTACGTCCGGTGAGCTGACGGATGCCGAGATCGACATGCTCGCGCGCTTCCTGCAGCAGGAACCGCCGGCACCGCCCGAATTTGGTATGGCGGAAATGCGGGAAACATGGAAAGTCCTGATCGCGCCGGAAGATCGCCCAACGGAACCGATGCACGACCGCGACACCGAAAACTTTTTCTCGGTGACGTTGCGAGACAGCGGTCAGGTCGCATTGATCGATGGCGATACAAAGGAAATCGTCAGCATCTTAAAGACCGGTTACGCGGTGCACATTTCGCGCACCTCGGCGTCTGGACGCTACGTCTACACAATCGGCCGCGACGGCAAGGTCGACATGATCGACTTGTGGATGGAAACGCCGCAGATTGTGGCAACGCTGAAAGTCGGATTGGAAGCGCGCTCCGTCGAGACGTCGAAGTACAAGGGCTACGAGGATCAATACGCGATCGCAGGCGCCTATTGGCCGCCGCAGTACGTGATCATGGACGGCGATACGCTGGAGCCGATGAAAATTGTGTCGACGCGGGGCATGACGGTCGACACGCAGGAATATCATCCGGAACCGCGTGTCGCCGCGATTGTCGCATCCCACGAGCATCCGGAGTTCATCGTCAACGTCAAAGAGACAGGGCACATCCTGCTCGTGAACTATGCCGACGTTGACAACCTGACGGTTACGGACATCGGCGCCGCGCGCTTCCTGCACGACGGCGGCTGGGATCGGAGCAAGCGTTACTTCCTGACAGCGGCCAACCAGTCCGACAAGATCGCCGTCGTTGATTCGCGCGACCGCGATCTCGAGGCGCTGGTCGATGTCGAGAAGATTCCGCATCCGGGTCGCGGTGCGAATCTTGACGATCCGGAGTACGGACCCGTCTGGGTGACCAGCGCGCTGGGCAACGCGAACATTACTTTCCTCGGCACCGATCCCGTCAATCATCCCGAGCACGCCTGGAAGGTCGTTCGCGTACTGGACGGGCAGGGCGGCGGTTCGCTGTTCGTGAAATCGCACCCGAATTCCACGAATCTCTGGGTCGATTCGCCGCTGAATCCCGATGAGGCGATCAGTCAGAGTGTCGCCGTCTTCGACGTGAATGATCTGGATGCGGGCTACGAAGTCCTGCCAATCGCCGAGTGGGCTGACCTCGGACCCGGACCGAAGCGTATCGTGCAGCCCGAGTTCAACAAAGCCGGCGATGAAGTGTGGTTCTCGGTCTGGAGCGGTCAGGAAGAAGAATCCGCAATCGTCGTTGTCGACGACAAAACGCGGAGCCTGAAGCACGTCATCAAGGGACCCGAGGTCATCACGCCGACCGGCAAGTTCAACGTCTTCAACACGCTGAAAGACGTCTACTAGGCATGTTCAGGGCAACGCTCACGTTTGTTCTCGTCCTCTTCGCTCTCGCCACGACGGCGGGAGCGGATGAGGGCATTGCAGACGCGATCGTGTCGGGCGATGCGAGCCTGAGTCTTCGCTATCGCTATGAATTCGTCGACCAGGATGCGTTCGTCGACGATGCGAATGCGTCGACGTTGCGACTGCGACTGAACTACGCGACGGGAGCCTGGCGCAACTGGACGGGCTTTGTGGAGTTTGATCATGTGGCTGAACTGCTGATCGATGATTTCAACAGCGGGGCCGGTACCAGCGGTCCGGGTCGCAGCCGGTATCCGGTGGTCGCCGACCCGGAAGGCTCCGATCTCAATCAGCTCTACCTGCAGTACGCACCGAATGAGGACTGGAAGACGCGTATCGGGCGGCAGCGAATTCTTCTCGACGACCAGCGCTTCGTCGGTGGCGTCGGCTGGCGGCAGAACGAGCAGACCTACGATGCTTTGAGCGTTTCCTACGACGGCTTCGAGGCGACGAAAATTTTCTACGCAGCGATCGGCAACGTAAATCGCATTTTCGGATCCGACGTCCCCGCAGGCGATCACGACCAGATGACCCATCTGTTGAACGTGAAAGTCGGCCTCAGCGAAGCGGTAGACGTGACGGGTTATGCCTATCTGATCGACAACGACGATTTCCCCGCGTTCTCGAGTAACACGATCGGCATTCGCGTCACCGGAGGCATGGCCTTGGGAGAGGGCAAGGCCAGGTTGCTTGGTGAGTTCGCGTCGCAGTCCGATGCCGGGAACGCGCCGGCAAACTACTCGACGGACTACCTGCGCCTGCATGGGAGCTGGACGATCGATGCATGGACGCTCGGCGCCGGCTACGAAGTTCTCGGAAGTGACAACGGGCAGGGGTTCCGGACACCGCTCGCGACGCTCCACGCATTTAACGGCTGGGCCGACCAGTTTCTTGCGACGCCGCCTTCCGGGCTCGAAGACCTCTACGTCGAAGTGGCGTACGCACTCGCGCCCTGGCGCTTGAAACTAGTCCTTCACGACTTCCAGGCGGAAGCTGGGAGCGAAGACTTCGGGTCCGAGATCGACCTGTCGGCCTCGCGCAAGTTTGGCGATCGTTATGGCTTGCTACTGAAGGCTGCATTTTTCGACGCGGACTCGTCGTCCTTCACGGACACGACGAAAGTCTGGGTCATGCTGACCGCAGGATTCTGACCGACGCCGAAGCTGAACGGCAGGGGATAGACTCCGCTATCTGAACTGCATACCCTTTACCGCGACCTTATCGATCGCTTGAAGGCGCAATGCAGCTAATCGCTCGTTTCATACGGACTTCGCAAACAATGCTCGCGGCGTTGGGCGTGCTGCTGCTCGCAGGTTGCGCAACATCTCCGCCCGAGGACGTCGAGGACATTTGCGCAATCTTCGAAGAGAAGGGTGGCTGGTACAAAGCGGCGAAGAAATCGGAAAAACGCTGGGGAACGCCGATCCACGTGCAGATGGCGATTATTCACCAGGAGTCGACGTTCAAGTTCGATGCGAAGCCGCCGCGCCGCAAGCTGCTCGGCTTCATCCCCTGGACGCGCCCGTCGGACGCCTACGGCTACGCGCAGGCGCTGGATTCGACGTGGAAGGCCTACCAGAAAGACGTCGGCGGCCGTTTTGCCGAGCGCGACGATTTCGACGATGCAATCGATTTTGTCGGTTGGTACACGAACAACTCGGCGGTGTCTGTCGGTATTTCGAAGTGGGATCCCTACAACCAGTATCTCGCCTATCACGAAGGCGCCGGCGGCTGGAAACGCGGCACTTACAAGCGCAAGGGCTGGTTGAAAGACACCGCGCGTCGCGTCGACTACCGGGCGAGGGAATGGGGCGCACAGTTGAAGAGCTGCGAAGACGATCTCGATTCTGGCTGGTGGATCTTCAGCTGATCCGCTCCTCAACAAAGACGCAACGATGACAAAATTTCACCTCGCCCAGATGAATGTTGCAACGATGCGCTACCCGAAAGACGACCCACGCGTCGCGGAATTTTTCGAGCGTATCGACGAGATCAACGCGATCGCAGACGCGTCGCCTGGCTTCGTCTGGCGCTTGCAGGATGAGTCGGGCAACGCGACGGCGATTGAAACCGACGACCCCTACGAGATCGTAAACATGTCGGTCTGGGAGTCCGTCGACGCGCTGTTCGCTTACGTCTACCGATCAGACCACAAACAACTCATTGCGAAACGCAAGGACTGGTTCGAACGTCCGACGAAAGCTTTCCAGGCGCTGTGGTGGATTCCGGCAGGACACACACCGAGCGTCGACGAAGGACTCGACAAGCTTCGCCGCTTGGATGCCAACGGCCCAACCGCCGACGCATTCACGTTCAAGACACTGTTCCCGTCACCGTAGAGGAAACTCCGATGCGTCGTCTGCTATTGCTCATTCTCGCCTTATCATCGACCGTCGCCGCCGACGAGACCGGACTACCGATCATCGACATGCACCTGCATGCAGACGTCGCAGCAGCCAACGGCCCGCCGCCGATGCACCTGTGCGTACCATTCGACTTTCCGGCCTGGGATCAGCGCGAACCCTACGGCGCTGCATTCATGCGGCGATTCAAGCAACCGGACTGCGACGACCCGATTTCCTCACCAATGACGGACGAGGAACTGCTTGATCGTACGGTTGAGGCGATGGAAAGAAACAACGTCTACGGCGTGTTGAGCGGTCCGCCGGAGCGGGTAGCGGCCTGGCAGGCTGCAGCGCCCGGGCGTTTCTGGGCCGGTATCGATTTCCGGCTTGTCGAAGGGAGAGACTATTCACCGCAAACGCTCACGGAGCTTCACGAAGCGGGACGTCTGGACGTGTTTGCGGAGGTCACGAACCAGTATGAGGGTATCGAACCCGATGACGCGCGGATGGCGCCGAACTGGTCGCTCATGGAAGAACTCGATATCCCCGTCGGCATTCACATCGGGACCGGTCCGCCGGGCGTCATCTATCTCGGTTCTCCCGACTATCGGGCACGCATGCACAGTCCTCTCGCGCTCGAGGAGGTGCTGGCCGCGCATCCGAGGTTGCGCGTCTACGTCATGCATGCAGGGTTCCCGATGCTCGACGATACGCTCGCGCTTTTGTACGCGCATCCGCAGGTCTACGTCGGCATCGGCGTGATTGCCCAGATGCAGCCGCGGCCAGTGTTCTACCGCTATCTGAAATCGATCGTGGATGCAGGATTTGGTGAGCGCGTGCTGTTCGGATCCGACCAGATGGTCTGGCCCGAACTGATCGATCGCGGGATTGCCGTGGTGCAGGAAGCGCCATTCTTAAGCGAAGAACAGAAGCGCGACATCCTCTACAACAACGCTGCGCGTTTTCTGCGGCTGTCCGACGAGATAATCGCCGCGCATCACGGCCGAGGCAACTAGCAGCCTTAGCGCTTCCGACGCACCGAGGTCACATTCGGAATCGACTCCAGTCGGGTCATCGTCGTGCTCAGAGTCGGGAGATCACGAATCTCGATGCTGATCTGCATCAGGGTCTGCTGGGTGACCTTGTCGACGCGCGTCGTGAGATCGGTAACGTTCGCGGACTCGTCGGCGAGAATCGTGCTGATGTCGCGAATGAGGCCGCTGCGGTCGAATGCGGTCAGCTCGAGATCCACGGGGTAGAACGCGTCTTCGCGCTGCCCCCAGTTGACCTCGATCGTGCGCTCGGGATTCCGTTGCCCCAGGTTCAGCGCGTTTCCGCAGTCGGCGCGATGAATGCTGACGCCGCGTCCCTGCGTGATGTAACCGACGATGGGTTCGGGCGGCACCGGGCGGCAGCAGCGCGCGAAATTCGAGAGCAGGTCGCCGACGCCGCTGACCGCAACGCCTGCCGGCGATTTATCGGTTGTCAGCGGTCGGCGCGTTTTCAGAGAATGTTTTGCCGGCTCACCGCGTAATTGCTGAATGGCATTCGCAATCGCAGCGCCAGTAAGGTCTCCCGAACCCAGAGCAACCGACAGAGCCTCGACGTCGGCAAACTTTAGGTGCGTGGCAATCGCATCCGCAGACACATCCCGGATGTTGATCCGTGCCATCTCCCGGTCGAGGATTTCGCGGCCCTGGCGGATGTGCTGATCCCGGTCCAGCTGCCGGAACCAGCTGCGTACTTTGGCGCGGTTTTTCGCGCTTGCGAGATAGCCGAGTTTCGGGTTCAGCCAGTCGCGGCTCGGGTTCGGATTTTTCGCCGTGATAATCTCGATCTGGTCGCCGTTTTTGACCTTGTAGGTGATCGGCACGATGCGACCGTTGACCTTCGCACCCCGGCAGCGATGCCCGATCTGGGTGTGAACGTGATAGGCGAAGTCCAGAGGAGTTGCCTGGCTCGGCAGCTCGACGACGTCGCCGCGCGGGCTGATCGCGTAAACCCTGTCCTCGAAGACGTCGTCGCGAATCTGTTCGAGGAGATCGCCGTCGTCGTTGCCCTGTTCGAGGAGCTGTCGCAGGAAACGGATCTTTTGTTCGAAGCCTTCCTTCGTCGCGCTGCCTTCCTTGTAGCGCCAGTGGGCGGCGATGCCGAGTTCTGCCTGGCGGTGCATGTCGTGCGTGCGAATCTGGATCTCGACGGTCTTACCCTCCGGACCGATGACCGCCGTGTGCAATGAGCGGTAGTCGTTGTCCTTCGGGTTGGCGATGTAGTCGTCGAATTCGCCGGGCAGGTAAGGCCAGCGATTGTGGACGATACCGAGGGCCGTGTAGCAGGCCTGGACGTCGTCGACGAGCACACGGACTGCGCGAATGTCGTAGAGCGACTCGAGTCCGCGTTCCTTGCGCTGCATCTTTCGATAGATGCTGTAGATGTGCTTCGGTCGGCCGGAGATCGACGCCTTGATGCCCGCTGCGGCGAGTTCGGCGTTGAGGTCCGCAATTACCGCATCGATGTAGGCCTGGCGCTCGCGCCGCTTTTCGTTGAGCGCTTTCGCGATCGCCTTGTAGTCATCGGGCTGCAAATAGCGGAAGGCGAGGTCTTCGAGCTCCCACTTGAGCTGCCAGACCCCGAGTCGATTGGCGAGGGCGGCGTGAATTTCGCGGGTTTCGTAAGCGAGCCGGCGACGCACGCTGTCGTCTGCGTTCTTGGCCTCGCGCATCCGGTGTAGCTGCTGTGCGATCCGAATGAGGACGAGGCGCACGTCGGTCACGACAGCGAGCAGCATCTTGCGCAACGCCTCGGACTGCTCGACGGCAAGCGCCTCGCCGGGCGTCCAGTCCGCCGGGAGCGTGAACTCATGGAGCTGCTTTAGACTCGAAAGATAATGAAGAATATCGTCTAAATTATTGTTTTTTATGTGTTCGTCATCGATTTTTTCGGCAAGATAGGCCGGCAGGAGACAGGTCGCCAGCCGCATGTCCTCGGGCAGCCCCAGCGTGCTGACGACCGCATCGACCGCAAAACCTTCCTCGAGCAGCGCCTCGGCGGTCTTCGTCGTGGTGTGCGATGCAAGCAGGGCGCGTGCGCGTTCCTGTGGCGTGTCGATCGCAAGCTGTTCGCGCGTTGTGGACATGCAGCTTTCCGTGCTGTGACTCTGCGTGTGAACCGTTATCATACGCGTTTGTTCCATCGCGCCGCGTCAGGCGGAAAGAAAAGGGAATCGACAGGAAACATGGCAGGCCACAGTAAATGGGCGAATATCCAGCACCGGAAGGGTGCGCAGGATAAGAAACGCGGAAAACTCTTCACGAAGCTGATTCGCGAGATCACGGTTGCTGCGCGCATGGGCGGCGGCGATCTCGACGCCAATCCGCGCTTGAGGCTCGCCGTCGACAAGGCGAAGGCTCAGAGCATGCCGAAAGACAATATCGAACGCGCGATCAAACGCGGTTCGGGCGAGACGGATGGCGACGACTACCAGGAAATTCGCTACGAGGGTTATGGCCCGGGCGGCACCGCGGTCATGGTCGATTGCCTGACCGACAACCGGAATCGCACGGTTGCCGAAGTTCGCCACGCGTTCTCGAAGTTTGGCGGCAATCTCGGTGCAGACGGTTCGGTCGCCTACCTGTTCAATCATGTAGGGCAAATGATGTTTGCGCCGGGTACCGATGAGGAAACCGTCATGGAAGCGGCGATCGAGGCAGGTGCCGAAGACGTCATCGTCGAGAACGACGGTTCGATCGAGGTGCTCACCGAGCCGACGGAGTTCGAGACCGTTCGCGACGCAATCGAAGGCAGCGGACTGAAAGTAGAAAGTGCCGAGCTGACGATGCGGGCTTCCACGTCAGCGGAACTCGATGAAAAAGACGCAGGCTCGATGGTCAAGTTGCTGGAGATGCTTGAAGACCTGGACGACGTCCAGGAGGTTTACAGCAACGCCGACATCAGCGACGAGGTACTGGCGAAACTGTGACCACTTCGGCCAACAGCACCGAAACGAAACGCATTCTCGGCATCGATCCCGGTTCGCGTAGAACCGGTTTCGGCGTGCTCGATTTTGCGGGTGACAGCCCGACCTACGTGACGAGCGGAACGGTATCGAGCTACAAGGGTGATTTTCCCTCCCGCCTGAAACAGATTTTCCAGTCGGTGCGTGAGATCGTCACCGAGTTCGAGCCGGACGTCGTCGTTGTGGAATCCGTGTTCATGCACCGCAACGCGGGCAGCGCGCTGAAGCTCGGCCAGGCGCGCTCGGCTGCGCTATGCGCCACTTTCGAATTCGACGTGGAGGTTCACGAATACTCGCCGCGCGCGATCAAGCAGGCTATCGTCGGCACCGGCAATGCGAGCAAGGAGCAGGTCCAGCACATGGTCGTGCGCCTGCTCGGCCTGAACGGCACGCCTGCGGAGGACGCAGCCGATGCACTCGCGACCGCGATGTGCCACGTGCATCAGAACCGGGTTCGCCTGACGCTCGAAGACGCCTTTCCGGCGGCGAAAGCACGATGATCGGCAGTCTGCGTGGCGTGCTGACAGAGAAACAGCCGCCGTCCGTCATTATCGAATGTGCCGGCGTCGGCTACGAAGTCGAAACGCCCATGTCCACTTTCCTCGAACTGCCGAAGTCCGGCAGCGAAGTGTTTCTGCACACGCACCTTGTCACACGCGAGGACGCACAGATCCTGTATGGCTTCGCGACGCCCGGCGAGAAGGCGCTGTTCCGCCTGCTCATCAAGGTGTCGGGCGTCGGCGCGAAGATGGCGCTCGGCGTACTGTCTGCGATGACCGCGGCCGAGTTCCAGCGCTCTATCGAATACGAAGACAGCGCGGCACTCGTCAAGATTCCGGGCATTGGCAAGAAAACGGCGGAGCGCCTGATCATCGAGATGCGCGACAAGATTGATGCCGCGCCGACGCTGGCGGTCGTGCGTCCGGCCGGCGTCGAAGCGAGTGCGAAGAGCGAGGCGGTCGATGCGCTGATCTCGCTCGGCTACAAACCACGCGAAGTGAACAAGCTCATTGAAAGCATCGAGACTGACGGCAAGTCATCCGAAGACATTATCCGGCAAGCCTTGAAGCAGGTGGCGATCTGACATGAGCGGAATCGAGCACGACAGGCTGCTGAGCGCCGCTCCGGCCAAGGAAGACACCGCTTTCGATCGCGCAATCCGTCCGAAGACGCTGGACGAATATGTCGGCCAGCCGGACGTGCGCGAGCAGATGTCGATCTTCATCGAAGCTGCGCGCCGCCGCGAAGAAGCGCTGGATCACGTCCTGATCTTCGGGCCGCCGGGCCTCGGCAAGACGACGCTCGCACACATCGTCGCCAACGAGATGCAGGTCAATATGCGCCAGACTTCCGGCCCCGTGCTCGAGCGTCCCGGGGATCTCGCGGCCATTCTGACCAATCTCGAGCCGAACGACGTCCTGTTTGTCGACGAGATTCACCGCCTGAGTCCCGTTGTCGAGGAAGTGCTGTACCCGGCGATGGAGGACTTTCAGCTCGACATCATGATTGGTGAGGGGCCTGCGGCACGTTCCATCAAGCTGGACCTGCCGCCGTTTACGCTCGTCGGTGCGACGACGCGGGCAGGGCTTTTAACGTCGCCGCTGCGTGATCGCTTCGGCATCGTGCAGCGTCTCGAGTTCTACAACACCGCTGATCTTAAGAAGATCGCCGAGCGGTCCGCAGACATCCTGAATCTCGGGATGGAAAGCGACGGTGCGGAAGAAATCGCGCGGCGATCGCGCGGGACACCGCGCATTGCGAATCGACTGCTGCGTCGGGTTCGGGACTTTGCGGAAGTACAGGCCGACGGCGTCGTTACCGGGCAGGTCGCGGCCGATGCGATGAATCTGCTCAAGGTCGACCCGCACGGCTTCGACGCGATGGACCGACGGCTCCTGAAGACGATGATCGACAAGTTCGACGGCGGACCAGTCGGTATCGAGAGCCTCGCGGCGGCGATCGGCGAAGAGCGCGGCACGATCGAGGACGTGCTGGAGCCCTACCTGATCCAGCAGGGATTCATCATGCGCACGGCTCGCGGCCGCATCGCGACGCGCCACGCTTACCTGCATTTCGGGCTGACGCCGCCGAATGCCGACGGATCCCTGTCGCTGTTCGACCAGAACGACGAGGCCTGAGGGATGTTTGAATGGCCGATTCGCGTGTACTACGAAGACACCGATGCTCAGGGCGTTGTGTACTACGCTAACTATTTTCGTTTCATGGAGCGGGCTCGCACCGAGTGGCTGCGGTCTCTCGGTGTCGACCAGATGCAGCTCCTCGAAAACGAACGGCGCATCTTCGTGGTTGTAAATACCGAAGCCTCATTTCTGAAGTCCGCGCGTTTTAACGATGAACTGATTGTCACGGCGGTACTCAAATCCCTGACCCGTGCGACGTTTACGATCGAGCAGGACATCTACATCAACAATGCAAACCGTGATCACTGCGTCAGCAGCATTGTCACGGCCGCCTATCTCAATGCCGATACGCACAAGCCAGTTCGCGTGCCGGCAGAACTGTTTGAAACCAACCCTCGGGACTGAACTATGTCTTCTGATATGTCTGTCGTCGCCTTGCTGATCGAGGCAAGCATTCCGGTGCAGATTGTGATGCTGCTGCTGGTGATTGCCTCGCTGATGTCGTGGACGATCATTTTCACCAAGCGGCGGCTGATCGCCAGAACAAAAGCCGCCTCGGACTCGTTCGAAGCGAACTTCTGGTCGGGCGGTGATCTCAACACGCTCTACCAGGCGGTCACGCGCGGCGAGAAGGCGAACAGCGGTATGGCAAGCATTTTTGAAGCCGGCTTCCGCGAGTTCAATCGCGGCGTGCAGGGCGGCGCGAAGAGCGCCGACAAGCTGGTCGAGGAGTGCCGGCGCGCGATGCGCGTGGCGCACATGCGCGAAGTGGATCGCCTGGAAATGAGTCTCGCGACGCTCGCGACGATTGGTTCGACCAGCCCTTACGTCGGGCTGTTCGGGACCGTCTGGGGAATCATGAGCGCGTTTATGAAACTTGGCGGCATGCAGACCGCGACGCTTGCCGTCGTCGCACCGCCGATCGCCGAAGCGCTGATCGCAACGGCTATGGGGCTGTTCGCGGCGATCCCGGCCGTCATTGCCTACAACCGCTACGCCGACAAGGTCGTGCGCCTCGAGTACCGCTACGACGGTTTCGCCGAGGAGTTTACGAGCATCCTGCAGCGTCACGCGCGGAACAAGCTGGAGAAATAAGCTCATGGCGACACCGCTTCAGAAACGTAAACTGATGGGTGAGATCAACGTCGTTCCCTACATCGACGTCATGCTTGTGCTGCTCGTCATCTTCATGGTGACGGCGCCGCTCCTGACGCAGGGCATCGAAGTTGACCTGCCGCAGGCCGCCTCCGAGCCGATCGAAGATACGTCCGACAAGCCGCCGATCGTCTTGAGCGTCGACGCCGAGGGCAATCTTTACCTGAACCAGGGCGACGGCGAGGACCAGCCGCGTACGGCGGGCGACATCGTGAACCTGACCCGCATCATCATCGATGAAAACCCTGGAATTTCGGTAATGGTAAAAGCTGACCGCACAGTCCAGTACGGTTATGTCGTCGGCGCAATGGTGCTGTTGCAGCAAGCCGGCGCAGACAAGGTGGGATTCATCACCGATCCACTCGACACCTACCCGGTTCCGGAATAGCGCGATCACGATGAGCGAATCCCGCCAGTACATTGTTCCCGCCACGCTTGCGACGCTGCTGCATGTCGCGATCGTCGCGGCGATGGTGTTCGGTTTCGCCCTGCCGAGAAACGAACCGATCACGCCGCTCGCAATACGCGCGACGCTGGTCCAGGAGACGGAAGTCGTGCAGCCCGTTCGACAGCCGGAGCCGGTCGAGCAACCGGAGCCCGAGGTTCAGCAACCGGATCCGGACGAACAGGCGCGGCAACAACTGGAAAATGCGCGAAAAGAGCAGCAGCGACTTGCGGATATAGAAGCTGCGAAACGCGCGGCGGCCGAACAGAAAGAACGCGAGGATGCCGAACGCCGCGCAAGGGAAGAGGCCGAGCGCAAGGCGGAAGAGGCGCGGATAGCCGAGGCAGAACGCAAAAAGCGTGAGGCTGAAGAAAAAGCGCGCCGCGAACGCGAACTGGAGGAGCAACGGCGGAAGGCCGAGGAAGAGCGGCAACGGGAAATAGAACGCCAGCGGCAGGAAAACATTCGCAAACAGAAGGAAGCCGAGGCGGCTGCGTTACAAGCCGCTATGGACGCAGAGGCTGAGCGGATTGCCGCGATCAATTCCGGTGCGCGTGCGGCCTACGTCTTTGCCATTCAGCAGAAAATCCAGCGCAACTGGGTTCGCCCGGCGAGCGCACGGCCTGGCATTGAGTGCGTGCTCAGCGTCACCCAGTTGCCCGACGGCCAGGTGACGCGCGTCAGTATCGCGAGCTGCAACGGCGACGCCGCTGTTGAGCGCTCGATCGAACAGGCCGTCTTCAAGGCATCGCCCTTACCGAAACCATCCGATCCGAGCATTTTTGAACGAGACTTGCGGATCGTGTTCAAACCTGAACAATAACGCGCACCATCACCGAGAGACCTGAATCGCGTGAAACAATTGACAACACTGATACTCGCTTTGCTCGCGTTCTCGACCGCGACCGCTGACCTGACGATTGAGATTACCGAGGGCGGCATTAAGCGCGCGCCGATTGCGGTCGTGCCTTTCGGCTGGAGCGGCGAGGGCGACATGCCGGTCGACGTGGACGGCGTCATCGCGGCGGATCTCAATCGCAGCGGCCGATTCGAGCCGATTCCACAGGAAAACATGCTGCAGCGCCCGACCGAGGGCACGAACATCGACTTCGACGACTGGACGATCCTGAACGTGTCGGCCGTCGTAATCGGTCGCGTCGAACAGACTGGCGCGAATGCCTACTCGGTGCAGTTCCAGCTCTTCGACCCGTATCGTCGCGTACAGCTCGTTGGCTATCGCATGCCAGCAAGCCGCGGCACGATGCGTCGGGTTGCGCATCGCCTCGCCGACATGATTTACGAGGAGCTGACCGGTATCGCCGGCGTTTTTGCCACCAAGGTGACCTACGTGACCGCGGACAGGCAGGGAAGCGAGACGACTTACCGCCTCGTCGTTGCGGACTACGACGGCGAGAACGAAGTTGTGATCATGGAGAGCAAGGACCCGATCATGTCGCCGGCCTGGTCGCCCGACAGCCGACGCATCGCCTACGTCTCGTTCGAGGGCAATCGTTCGTCGATCTTCATCCAGACCTTGCGAACCGGGAACCGGCTGAAAGTCTCGAGCCGTCCCGGGATTAATGGCGCTCCGTCGTTCTCGCCGGACGGGCGCAAGCTCGTGCTGACGCAGGGCGGTGTCGACGGCAATCTCGACATTTATGTACTCGACGTGACGTCGCGGCAGACGACGCGCCTGACGGATCATCGTGCGATCGACACGGAAGGCACATGGTCGCCGGACGGACGCTACATCTACTTTACGTCGGATCGAAGCGGCGGCCCGCAGGTCTACCGTGTTCCGGCGACCGGCGGTACCGCCGAGCGCATAACCTTTGAAGGCGGCTACAATGCGCGGCCGCGGCTTTCGCCGGACGGAGAGAAACTGGCAACCGTTTTCAACGATCGCGGTAATTTCCGAATCGCAGTGATGGACCTCGATTCGAAAGAAGTCGTTGTCGTCTCAACCGGGGCACAGGACGAAAGCCCGAGTTTTGCGCCGAACAGCGACACACTGATTTACGCAACGCGCCAGCGCGGCAACGGCGTGCTGGAAACCGTGACGGCCGACGGCCTGATCCGACAGCGCCTGACGTCCGGACGTTCGGATGTGCGTGAGCCTGTCTGGTCACCGTTCGAGCGCTTCTGAACACTCTTTTCAAAAATTCTGATTGAGGACCAATCTCATGAACGCAACGAAAATTCTGATTTCAACCGGCATCGCGCTCCTGCTGGCCGGCTGTGACACGACGCCGTCGATTCCGGACCCCGAGCCCGACGGCACGGTGTACGGCAGCGACGGCAGTTCGGCTGACACCTACGGCAGCGGCGACGATCGTTACGAAGATGGTGTAGTCGTCGACTACGACCCGAACGATCCGACCGGCGGCGAGCTCGCCGATACGATCTACTTTGAATTCGATTCCAGCGAAGTCGGCCCTGACTACACGGATGTCGTTGTACGTCACGCGACGTTGCTCGCGAACGACCAGCGCCTGTCCGTGCGTCTCGACGGTCACGCCGACGAGCGTGGCAGCCGCGAGTACAACATCGGACTCGGCGAGCGCCGCGCGCAGGCCGTGCGCCAGCTCCTGCTGCTCCAGGGTGCGTCCCCGGGCCAGATCAAGACGGTGAGCTTCGGCGAAGAGCGCCCGGAAGCATTCGGCAGCGATGAAGCGTCCTACGCGCAGAATCGCCGCGTCGTGTTCAACTACGAAAACTAAGCCGACGCGATGAAAAAGCAGCTTGCACTTGCGGCCACAGCACTCGCCTTGTCGGGATGCCTGGCAACGACGCCGACCAACCAGCCGGACCCGACGACGGTCCGGCTGCAGCAGCTCGAGGAGCGTCTTGCGGCGGTTGAGCGCATCGTCCGCAACCAGAGCCTCGTTGAACTCGCGCGGCAGGTGTCGGTGCTCGAACGGTCGGTCGCAGAGCTCCAGGGCGCGACCGAGGAGCTCGACTACAACGCGACCGAGACGGCCGAACGCCAGCGTGATCTTTACGCGGATCTCGACGAGCGCATCCAGGCGCTGACGGAGCAGCTCAAGAACGGTGGGGCGTCGCTGCCTGCGCCGAACGATGTGCAGGCACCACTGCTGGTCGCACCCGGCGCGACGCCGGAGCAGGTTTACCAGCAGGCTTTCAGTCTGTTGCAGGAGCGGCAGTTCGAGCAGGCGGCGAACGGTTTCATGCAGTTCCTGGCTGCGTTTCCGGATAATGATCTCGCCGGCAACGCCCAATACTGGCTGGGCGAGTCCTATTACGTGACCCAGCAGTACACGCGGGCGCTCGCTGCGTTCGAGATGGTGACGGAGAAATATCGGACATCCAGCAAGCTGCCCGACTCGCTCTTGAAGATGGGCTTCTGCAACTACGAACTTGAGAACTACGGCGAGGCCCGTCGATTGCTTGAACGGGTGCGTGACAGCTTCGGCGACACAACGATGGCGCGGCTCGCAATCCAACGACTGGAACGCATGGATTCGGAAGGCGTTTGAGCCGGTTTCGACTTGTCATTTAAGGTCGTTCGGGTATGATCTCGCCCTCGCCAGAGCGGCCGATCGTCTTCGAGATCCTGCCGCACCCGGATGGGGCGTTAGCTCAGAGGTAGAGCATTCGGCTTTTAACCGACTGGTCCTAGGTTCGATCCCTAGACGCCCCACCATTTTCCTTTCCCTTCTGGCCTCATCTGACGTTTTCCGCAAACGCAGACAGTTTCCGCTAAAACTGGCGACGCGACCGGCGTCGATGTTTATCATGCTGGGCTTTTGAGCATCCGGAGCTCTCGTGACACAGCGGTTCAAGATTCACAAATTCGGTGGCAGCAGTCTCGCAGACGCAGACTGCTTCAAACGCGTGGCCGACATCATTCTGTCTCTCGACGATCAGCGTCTCGGCGTCGTCGTATCTGCCATGGGCGGTATGACAGACAACCTGTTCCAACTGTCGATGCTGGCAGAGCAGGGTGACGACGCGTTTGCCGATGCGCTGCAGGACGTTGGTGCACGCTACGCCGCGACGACTGCCGACTTGCTCGACGCAGAGCACCGGGTCACCGTTCTCGATGCGTGGAAGCGTGACGCCGACGACATTCTCGATGTCCTGAAGGCCGTTGCGCTCGTCCGCTCGGCGCCGCAGCGAACGCGCGACGTCGTTGCCGGGTACGGCGAGATCTGGTCGGCGCGACTGCTCGCGGCCTATCTCGCCCAGCGCGAGCCCGGACGCGGCGGTACCTGGATCGATGCTCGGCGGATCGTCACCGTCAGCCAGACAGAACTTGGCCCGTCCGTCCTCTGGGATGCGTCCAATGCGAAATTTGCCGAGCAGGTGCCCAAGGATTTCCGCGGTATCGCGGTCATCACCGGTTTTATCGCGACAGATGAGGAAGGATTGCAGACAACGTTGGGCCGAAACGGCAGCGATTTCTCCGCGGCAATCTTTGCGGCCCTGAGCGACGCCGAAGAGCTGTCCATCTGGACCGATGTCGAAGGTGTCATGAGCGCGGACCCGCGCCAGGTCCCCGAGGCTCGGGTCATCGACGAGCTCACCTACAACGAGGCGATGGAGCTTGCCTACTTCGGCGCCGAGGTCCTGCATCCGCAGACTTTGAGCCCGGTCATCGATCGCGACGTGCCGGTCTACATCCGCAGCAGCCTGAACCCGAAAGCGCCTGGCAGCCGGATCGCATCGGAAGCGAACGGCGCACAGCAGATCAAGGGCATTACCGCGATCGGCGGCATGGCGATCGTCAATCTCGAAGGCTCCGGCATGATCGGCGTGCCGGGGACTGCGGACCGGATGTTCTCGGCCCTGAAAGACGCCGGGGTTTCGGTCACCCTGATTTCGCAGGCGAGCTCCGAACACTCGATCTGTATCGCCGTTCCTGACGCGGTCGCCGAGCACGCGAAACGGGTGCTCACCGACGCCTTTTTCGAAGAACTTGCGAGCGGGCAGATCCAGAAAGTCGAGGTCACACCGGCGCAAAGCATCCTGGCGCTGGTCGGCGACGGCATGTCCGGTGTGCCGGGTGTCGCCGCGCGTTTCTTCGGGACGATCGGGAAGGCCGGCATCAGTGTGCGCGCGATCGCGCAGGGCTCGTCGGAACGCAATATCTCCGCCGTCATCGATTCCGAAGATTCGACGAAGGCACTGCGCGCTGCCCATGCGGGTTTCTATCTCTCGGCGAAAACCCTCTCGATCGGACTGATCGGGCCGGGCACGGTCGGGAAAGCATTCCTGAAACAGCTGGAAAAGCAAAAGCAGCGCTTGCTCAAGTATTTCAATCTCGATCTCCGCGTGCGGGCCATCGCGCGCTCGACGACCATGCTGTTAGGCGACCGCCGCGTCGAGCTGGAAAGCTGGGAGGACGATTTTGCGAAGGGAGCCGTCGATCTCGATTTCGACGCGTTCGAAGCTCACATCAACCCGGACCATCTGCCACACGCGCTTGTCGTCGACTGCACGGCGAGCGATGCGATCGCGTCGATGTATGCGGGATGGCTGTCGCGGGGCATCCATGTCGTGACGCCGAACAAGAAGGCCTTCAGCGGCGATCTCGAGCGTTTCAAGGTGATCAAGCACGAGGCGCACAAGACCTCGTCTCACATCTTCTACGAGACCACCGTCGGCGCCGGGCTGCCGATCGTTTCGACGCTGAACGACCTGGTCGACACCGGCGACGAGGTACGGTCCATCCAGGGCATTCTCTCGGGGACGCTTGCCTACCTGTTCAACGTGTATGACGGATCGGTTCCGTTCTCGACCATCGTCCGGGACGCCCGCGACTCGGGATACACGGAGCCCGATCCGCGCGACGATCTGTCGGGCATGGACGTCGCGCGCAAGCTGACGATCCTCGCCCGGGAATTCGGCCTCGACATCGAAGTTGGACAGTTCCCGGTTGAAGACCTCGTGCCGCCGGCGCTGCGCGACGTCAGCATCGACGAATTCCTGGACGGGCTAAGCGACTACGACGATGAAATCGAAGCACGCTTCAATGCCGCAAAGTCAGACGGCAAACACCTGCGCTATATTGCATCGCTGACGGCAGAAGGGGACGCGAAAGTCGCGCTGGATGCCGTCGACAACGATCACGCCTTTGCGCACATCAACCTGACGGATAACATCGTGCAGTTCGCGACGGAACGTTATTCCGAAAACCCGCTTGTCGTGCAGGGACCCGGTGCCGGGCCTGAAGTAACAGCGGCTGGTGTATTTGCCGACGTGCTACGCCTCGTGCGCTACCTGGATTCTGATGACTGACAAAACAATAACTGCATTCGCACCGGCGTCGATCGGCAACGTCGGCGTTGGCTTCGATGTGCTGGGACTCGCGATTTCCGGCGTTGGCGATCGGGTGAGCGTGCGTCGAACGGACGAGCAAGGCGTCTCGATCAGCGATGTCAGGGACCCGGACGGCAATCCGTCCGAACTCTCCGGCGACCCCGAGCAGAACACAGCTTCGATCGCTGCCGCTGCACTCTGGAACGCACACGGCGACGGCAGCGGCATCGCGCTGTCGATCGAGAAAGGCATCCCGTTGCAGTCGGGCATGGGAAGCTCGGCAGCCTCAGCAGTAGCGGCCGTTGTTGCGACGAATGGATTGCTTGATTCGCCTCTGTCAAAAGAAGAGCTGCTCGAGTTCGCGATCGAGGGTGAGGCCTTCGCGAGCGGCGGCAGGCATGCCGATAATGTTGCGCCAAGCCTGGTGGGCGGACTCGTATTGTGCCCGCCGGGTCTGCATCCGCGGCTCGTCAACGTGTCGGTGCCCAAAAACGTCACGAGCGTGTTGTTGCATCCCGATCTCTCGGTCAATACGGCAGAGTCGCGACTCGGCCTTGCGTCCAGCGTGACGCGCGTGCTGTGGATCGAGCAGCAGGGTTATCTCGCGGCGTTCATTGCGGCCTGCCAGAGTGGCGATCTCGACTTGCTCGGCGCGTCTCTGCAGGACATCGTGATTGAGCCGCAGCGCGCAAACCGCGTTGCCTGCTTCGGGGATGTCAAAGAGGCGGCAATGGAGGCAGGCGCGCTCGGCGGCTCCTTGTCCGGCAGCGGCCCGAGCATTTTTATGCTGTGCGAGCAAAGCAAGGCTGAGGCTGTCGCAACGGCGATGCAAGAGGCGTGCGAATCGTCCGGTATTTCTTGCCGGACCTGGATTTCGGCGATGAACAGCGCCGGTGCTCGTCTTGAGGACGGCGAGTGAGGTTTTTCAGTACGCGCGGTGCAGGGCCGGTCACGCTGGATGAAGCGCTCGTTCGCGGGCTGGCCGCGGACGGCGGCTTGTTCATGCCGGAAACGCTGCCGACGTTCGAGCCGGATGCGTTCGAAACCGGGCTCGCGGACGTCGCAAAACGCCTGTTCGAACCGTTTTTCGAGGGATCAACGCTTAAGTCGGAACTTCCCGCGATCGCTAACAGCACGTTCAGCTTTCCGATTCCGCTGACGAATCTCCATGGCACACATTGCCGACTGCTCGAGCTGTACCACGGTCCGACTGCGGCTTTTAAAGACGTCGGCGCGCGATTCCTCGCGGCTTGCCTGACCCGGCTGGAGGGTGACGTCGACAACCCTGTGACGATTCTCGTTGCGACGTCCGGCGACACCGGCGGTGCCGTCGCGGCGGCGTTTGATCAACAGCCAGGCATGCAGGTCGTCGTCCTGTTCCCGTCCGGACGCGTCTCGGAGCGCCAGGCGCACCAGCTTTCCTGCTGGAGCGACAACGTGCTGACGCTGGAAGTCGACGGGAGCTTTGACGACTGCCAGGCGCTCGTGAAGGCGGCCCTGAACGACGAGAGCCTGCGAGAGCAATACCGCTTCAGCTCCGCCAACAGCATCAACATCGGACGCCTGCTGCCGCAGAGCACTTACTACGCGCACGCAAGCCTTGCGCACCTGCGGGAAACCGGCAATCGGCCGGGATTCATTATCCCGACCGGAAATCTCGGCAATGCGCTGGCCTGCGTGATGGCGCGGGAAATGGGCTTCCCGATTGGCGACATCGTGTTGGCAACGAACGCCAACCGGACGATCTCCGACTACTTCGAGACGCTGGAGTGGGTTCCGCGGGCGAGCATCCAGACGATTGCGAATGCGATGGACGTCGGTGATCCCAGCAATATGGAGCGCCTGCGCAGCCTGTTAGGCGATGCCGACGTGCTAAAGACGCGGCTCGGCGTCATGTCCGTCGATGACGACGCGATTCGGGAAGAAATCCAGTATGCGCGTGATGAGTTCAAGACGGTCTTGTGCCCGCATACGGCGATCGCAAGTCGCGTCTGGCGCCACGTCGATCAGGGCAACGACTGGATCCTCGCAGCGACGGCGCATCCGGCGAAATTCGAAACTGTCGTTGAGCCGCTGATTGGAACGAGGGTGAAGGTGCCACCCGAACTCGATGAGCTGCTGTCACGGCCGCGAAGAGCCGTTAGAATCCCGGCTCGGCAGCAGGCAATGCGAGACGCAATGCAGGACCGGTTTTCGAGGAGCGGGCAGTGAACGACGTGTGGGTCTTCGCACTGCTCGGTGCAGTCAT
>CAWUHY010000008.1:0-36111 GCA_963922215.1 uncultured Gammaproteobacteria bacterium
ACAGACAACCGGGCCCCCGTGTCCGTGGAACTCGAAGACGTGTTCGCCGGTGAAGGAGTTGGGTTCGGGAAAGTAGAGGCCGATGCCCTGGTCAACTGGCTCGTCGGTCTGCGTCTTTAGAGTAACCAGCGTCGCGAGTCGTGGCGCGAGCGTCTTGCCGATCAGCGCAGGCAGCATGTCGGGGACGTCCGGCCCGGACAGTCGGATCACACCGATGCCACCGGAACCTTGGGGTGTTGCGAGCGCAACGATGGTGTCCGCTGTGGCCATTGTGCTCTCGAATCAGGCGTCGGGTGCGGGGTCGCTCTTCTTGCCCTTGCGCTGTTTCTTCGCCTTCTCTTCCGCCTCGACGACCTTGTTCACTTTCCACTGCTGGGCGATGGAAAGAATTGTGTTCGTTGCCCAGTAGAGCACGAGACCTGACGGGAAGAACGCGAAGAACACGGTGAAGATGATCGGCATGACCTGCATCACTTTCGCCTGCACCGGGTCAGCCGGTGCCGGGTTCAGTTTCTGCTGCAGCAACATTGCCGCACCCATGATGATCGGCAGGATGAAATACGGGTCGCGTGACGACAGGTCGGTCAGCCACAGCGCGAACGGCGCCTGGCGCATCTCGACGCTCTCGACCAGCACCCAGTAGAACGCGAGGAAGAACGGCATCTGCACGAGGATCGGCAAACAGCCGGCGGCCGGGTTGACCTTCTCGCGCTTGTAGAGATCCATCATCGCCTGCGACAACGCCTGGCGGTCGTCCTTATAGCGCTCCTGCAGCATCTTCATGCGCGGTTGCAGGTTGCGCATCTTCGCCATCGAACGACCGCTGGATTCCGTCAGCTTGTAGAACACGAGCTTGATAAGGATTGTCACGAGGATGATCGCGACACCCCAGTTGCCGACGAAGTCGTAAGCGAGTGACAGCAGCCAGAACATCGGCTGCGACAGCATCGTCAGGATGCCGTAGTCGACGGTGAGCTTAAGAGCCGGATCGATTTCCTCGAGCTGGTCCTGCAGTTTCGGTCCGACGAACAGCGTCATGTCGTAAGTGTCGCTGCCGCCCGCTTCGATCGTGCGTCGCGGTCCGACCGCGCTCGCAACCATGACGTTGTCCGAGGTGCTGATCTGGAACACATGGTCGCGCTCGGCGGTCGGGATGATTGCGTTCAGGAAGTGATGCTGGATCGATCCGACGTAGCCGCCGGCCGTCGTGATTTTGTACGGCGAGCCTTTACGCAAGTCTTTGCGTTTCAGCTTTTCGGAGCTGTCGCCGTCGTAGACGATCGCGCCGTCGAAGGAGTAGCTGTCGACATCGAACATCGATCGATCGGGCTCGAAGGACCGGCGCAGGAGCTGTGCGTACTGGTCACCCTGCCAGGCGCTGCTTGTACCGTTCGTGACGGTCTGAGACACGTCGATGCGGTAGCTGCCGCGTTTGAAGGTAAACGTCTTTGTCACAGTCAGGCCGTCGTCGCTGGTCCAGGTGAACGGAACGACGAGCGTATCGCTGCCGTTCATCGTGTAGCTCGAAGCCTCTGACTGCATCGGTGAGGTGTGCAGAGCAGCGCCGCGGATGCCGGTCCGAATCAGGCCGAGGTTCACGGTGCTGTCGTCGAGCAGCATGACGAGGTCATTCGGGTCGTCTTTCGACTTCGGGTAGTTCAGCATCGTCGCGCTGACGAGCGTGCCGCCCACTGGCGAGATCTCGAGCGCCATGACGTCGGTTGTGACCTTGATCGTCTCGACGTCGGCAACGTCTGGCACCGCTGGCCGTGTCGCGTTGGTTTCGGGCAGCGCATCGGCTTCCGGGATTTCCGCGGCCGGTAGATCTGCCGCTGGAAGATCTGCGGCAGGAACGTCGAGCGGCGATTCGGTTGGTGCGGCTGGTTCAGCCGGCGGCGGAGGTGCGTTGAACTGAACCCACGACGTGTAGGTCAGCCAGACCATCATCAGGAAGAGGCCCCAGGTCAGTAGGCGTTGGTTATCCATGCGTGTTGGCCTTAGCTCAAACTTTTCCAGTGTTTTTCGAGACTGTCGCGGAGTTCGTTGTTGGTCGCGCGATGAGTCTCTCTTTTATTCATGACCACGATGTCGATGTTTTTGAGCGCGCTTTGATGTAAGCGGAACGACTCGCGGATGACGCGTTTGATGCGATTCCGCTGGCACGCAAGCTTCGCATGTTTTTTTGAGATTGCGAGCCCGAGTCGCGGGGTGTTTCGGTCGCCGGATCGGACGAGTACCGTGAACAGACGATCCGAACTTCGCTTCGCCCGACGAAAAACGCGGCCATAATCGGCCGCGGTCGTCAGGCGTTGCTGGCGTCGGAACGGGTGCCGCGGTGTTTGATCTACGTCGGCCACGGCAGCCTCCGACCGCCTGCAAGAACTTAAGGCGTCAGTCGGGCGCGGCCTTTGGCGCGACGACGCTTCAGGACGAGGCGACCAGCCTTGGTTGCCATCCGTGCGCGAAAACCGTGGGTGCGAGCGCGCTTCAATTTGCTCGGCTGATAAGTACGTTTCATGACCTTAAAAATCCTGTGGTTTTTCAGTGTGTTCCCCGGGGGGGTTCACCGGGAAAACAAAAGGCCGGCAAGGGTACGCGGGGGATGTTGCAGAGTCAATAGAGGGGCGCGTGTGGAAAGCGATACGCCGACTCGTTTTCAGGCCGGAAATCGCCTCGTCTGATCGCGTTCGTCGCTGGTCTTGCGTGGGTTCGCGTTATAGACTTCGCGCTCCTTTGTTGCCTCATTTCATTCGGGTGCCGTCGGTGTCTACGGATTCCACGCTCTGGGGCCGCTGCGTCAGAGAACTTCAGGCTGAGCTTCCGGAGCAACAATTCAACACCTGGATTCGACCGCTGCAGGCGGTCGAAGGTGACGGCGAAATCCGCCTGCTGGCCCCGAACCGCTTCGTCGTCGACTGGCTGCGCGAGCATTACGTGGACCGGATCAGCGAGGTCATCAGCGGCCTGGATCCCAATGCGCTGCTCGAAATCGAGGTCGGCTCTCGGGCGGGTGACGCGCCGGCTGCCGCCCCCCGATCGACGGAGGCACCCAAGGCTGCGGATCACGGGCTCAATATCGAGTCGCGTCTCAATTCGTCGTTTACTTTTGCGAGCTTCGTCGAGGGCAAGAGCAACCAGTTGGCCCGGGCCGCCGCGAGCCAGGTCGGGGAGAATCCTGGCACCTCCTACAACCCGCTGTTTATTTACGGCGGGGTGGGTCTCGGCAAAACCCACCTGATGCACGCGGTCGGGAACGCTATCCTGGCCGCTAAACCGTCAGCACGGGTGGCCTATGTTCATTCCGAGCGGTTTGTCGGCGATATGGTCAAAGGCTTGCAGCACAATCGAATTTCGGAATTCAAGCGGAGCTATCGTTCGCTGGACGCTTTGCTGATCGACGACATCCAGTTTTTCGCGGGCAAAGAACGTTCGCAAGAAGAATTTTTCCATACTTTCAACGCCTTACTTGAGGGTCAGCGCCAGATCGTGCTGACCTGTGACCGGTATCCGAAGGAAGTGAATGGCCTCGAGGACAGGCTCAAGTCGCGTTTTGGCTGGGGGCTGACTGTCTCGATCGAGCCACCGGAGCTCGAGACCTCGGTCGCGATCCTGATGAGCAAGGCCGATGCGGAAGGCGTGGAACTTCCGGAAGAAGTGGCGTTTTTCATCGCGAAGCGCATTCGCTCGAATGTCCGCGAATTGGAAGGTGCTTTACGACGCGTTATCGCGAATGCGCGGTTTACGGGTCGCGCCATTAGCCTGGATTTCGCGAAGGAAGCGCTTCGCGATCTATTGGCGATGCAGGAACGCCTTGTTTCGATTGAGAATATCCAGAAGACGGTTGCCGAGTACTACAAGATCCGTGTCGCGGACATGCTGTCGAAGCGCCGCAGCAGAAGTGTAGCTCGGCCACGGCAAGTTGCGATGGCTTTGTCGAAGGAGCTGACGAATCACAGCCTGCCAGAGATCGGAGACGCGTTTGGTGGCCGCGACCACACGACGGTTCTGCACGGCTGCAGGCGGATCCAATCTTTGCGTGAGACGGAGAAGCGCGTGGACGACGATTATCACAACCTGTTGAGAACACTGACAGGATAGTGGGGATACCCTGTGGATAAGTTTGCGCTGGCATGTTATCCACAGACTATGCACAGTTGGTAGGCCTGTTACGCGCAGGCTTCCATTGCGAAAAAGAAGAAATAAATAATTGATTTAATTAATAAAATCTTAGTTATCCACAGGTCGGTGGCTGACTAATAATTACAACAAATAATTTAACTCCATTTTTATTAACAGGTGTACGTATGAAGTTTAGCGCGGCGAGAGATGTCCTTTTAAAGCCCCTGACTGCCGTTATCGGTGTTGTCGAGCGTCGGCAGACAATGCCTATTCTTTCCAACATTCTGCTCGTTGCCCGCGATGGAAAGCTCTCGGTGACAGCGACCGATCTCGAGGTTGAGCTCGTCGCGCAGGCGGAAGTCGACGTCCAGAGCGACGGGGAGATTACCGTTTCCGGTCGTAAGCTCCTGGACATTTGCCGGGCGCTGCCGGACGGTGCGGCAATCGATATCTCGGTGTCCGGCGACAAGATGGGTGTCAAGGCGGGCCGCAGCCGTTTCACGCTTGCAACGCTGCCGGCCGGTGACTTTCCGACCATCGAGGACATCCAGGCCGGCCAATCCCTGGAGATTCCGCAGGATGTGCTCGGTCGCTTGATCGAGAAGACGCATTTCGCGATGGCGCAGCAGGATGTTCGCTACTACCTCAACGGGATGCTCCTCGAAACCGGGGGCAAGCATCTGCGGGCGGTCGCGACGGATGGACATCGCCTGTCGCTGTGTCAGGCGGAAGTGGACGGCGGAAAACTGTCAGAGCAGCAGCTGATCGTGCCGCGAAAGGGTGTCATTGAGTTGCAACGGCTGCTGAGTGGGGAAGGTAGCGTGACACTGGAGTTTGGCTCTAATCACGTTCGCGTCCATTTAGACGGAATTCGCTTCACTTCGAAGCTGATCGATGGTCGTTTCCCGGAGTACGAGCGGGTTATTCCGCAGGAGTCGGACAATGAATTGAAGGCCGACAAAGACGTACTGCGCGGGGCGCTGCAGCGTACGGCGATACTGTCGAACGAGAAATACCGTGGAATTCGCCTGACGATTCGGGATTCAGGCGTCAATCTGCAGGCGCACAACCCCGACCAGGAAGAGGCCGAGGAAGAGCTCGAAGTCGCGTACAGCGGTGATGACATCGAGATCGGCTTTAATGTGAATTACCTGCTGGACGCGATCGGCGGGGTGGACGGCGAAATGGTGAAGTTCTCGGTTGTCGATAGCAACTCAAGCTGCCTGATTCGGGATCCGGACAATGAGGATTGCAAGTTCGTTGTGATGCCCATGCGGCTCTAGGACGGCATGTACGTCAGCAGGCTGCAGGTTCAGCGGTTTCGCTGTCTGGAATCCGTCGACGTCACGCTCGCGGCTGATTTCAATCTGATTGTTGGTGATAACGCCTCCGGGAAGACGAGCTTCCTGGAGGCGTTTGCGTATCTGGCCCGGGGACGGTCGTTCCGCGGCGCGCCGTTGACGGCGATAGTGAAGCACGGAGAACAGGATTTTGTTGTCCGGGCTGTCGTTCAGGTAGACGGCCACGGTCAGAATATTGCTGTGCAGAATGGTCGGAATGGCTTGAAGACGCGTGTTGGCGTGGAGGAGGATGCCGGCCTTGCGGAGTTGGCTTCGGCGCTGCCGCTGCAAATTATCGACCCGGAGGTGCATGAGCTCGTCGCTGGGGGTCCGGATGCTCGCCGGCGGTTTCTTGATTGGGTGGCGTTCCACGTGGAACAGGGCTTCGTCACGGCCTGGCGGCAGTTCCGGAGGGTTCTGAAACAGCGAAATGCTCTGCTCCGGCAGGGCGGTTCTGCGGCGTCGCTGCGGGTCTGGGATTCGCAATACATTGAAGCGGCGATGCAGGTTGATGCCGCTCGGAGGCGGGTGCTGGAAACATTGCGACCGTATTTTGAAACCGAGATTTCAGCCTTGCTTAATGAAGCGGTCGAGATTGATTATGCCCCGGGCTGGAACGAGGCCATGGATCTGGGTTCGGCGCTGGAGGAGGGGCTTGCCCGCGACCGTGAGGATGGCATCACGCACCGCGGTCCGCATCGCGCCGAGTTGAGGCTCAGGCTTAACGAGCGGCAGGCGAAACGGCTCGTCTCGCGTGGCCAGCAGAAACTGCTCGCCTGTGGGCTGATTCTGGCGGGCTGCGGGGTTGTGCAGGGAGAAGGCGGACGACGTCTGGTGCTTTTGGTGGATGACCTTGCCGCCGAACTCGATCGCGGTGCCCGGCAGCGGCTGTTCGATCGGTGCCTGGCGACGAACGCTCAGCTCGTCGTCACCAGCCTCGAGCGGGACCATTTCACGCTGCCGGATGATGCCGCGGTGTTTCACGTGGAACGCGGCGAGCTGCGCCCGGAACACTAGCCCGGGACAGGGTATGTCGGCCAAGAAAACGCGGTGTTGCGCGGCGGTTTTTGATACCATAGACCGCTTGTCTGCAGAGGCTTTTTCATGGCGGAAGAAAACACCTATACCTCCAGTAATATCAAGGTCTTAAAGGGTCTCGAGGCGGTTCGAAAACGCCCCGGGATGTACATCGGTGACACCGACGACGGCACGGGCCTGCATCACATGGTCTTCGAGGTCGTCGACAACTCGATCGACGAGGCGCTCGCGGGCCATTGCGACGTCATTACCGTCACGATTCACGCCGATGAATCCGTCACCGTCTCGGACGACGGACGCGGGATTCCGGTCGACATGCACCCGGAAGAAGGGCGCTCCGCTGCCGAAGTGATCATGACGGTCCTGCATGCCGGCGGTAAATTTGACGATAATTCCTACAAGGTCTCGGGCGGCCTCCACGGTGTGGGTGTTTCCGTCGTCAATGCGTTGTCCGAGCAGCTGACGCTGACCATCCATCGCGCCGGCGAAATCCACCAGCAGGAATATGCCCACGGGGAGCCGCTGGCGCCGCTGGCTGTCGTTGGAAAGACCGAGAAGTCGGGAACGACGGTCCGCTTTAAGCCGAGCGCTGACACGTTTACGAATATCGCCTTCAGCTACGACATCCTTGCAAAACGCCTGCGTGAGCTGTCGTTCCTGAACTCCGGCGTCCGCATCCGCCTGGTCGACGAGCGCAACGAGCAGGAAGAAACCTTCGAATACGAGGGTGGCATCAGCGCCTTCGTGAATCACCTGAATCGCAACAAGACGCACATCCATCCGACGGTTTTCCATTTCTCGCTGACACAGGACGACGTCGGCGTTGAGGTTGCGCTGCAGTGGAACGACGGCTACCAGGAAAACATGTTCTGCTACACAAACAACATTCCGCAGCGCGACGGCGGAACGCACCTGGCGGGATTCCGCAGCGCGCTGACCCGCACGCTGAACAGCTACATCGAAAAAGAGCTGTCGAGCAAGAAAGAGAAATCCTCGCCGTCCGGTGATGACGCGCGGGAGGGCCTGACGGCGGTCCTGTCGGTCAAGGTTCCTGATCCGAAGTTCTCCTCCCAGACCAAGGAGAAACTGGTTTCATCTGAAATTAAAGGCATCGTTGAGCAGGCGATGGCCGGACGCCTCGAGGACTTCCTGCTGGAACACCCGGCAGAGGCGAAGGCGATCGTCTCGAAAATCATCGATGCTGCCCGCGCTCGTGAAGCGGCACGTCGCGCCCGGGAGATGACCCGGCGTAAAGGCGCACTCGACATCGCAGGCCTGCCCGGCAAGCTTGCCGACTGCCAGGAAAAGGATCCGGCGCTCTCGGAACTGTTCCTGGTCGAGGGTGACTCTGCAGGCGGTTCCGCAAAACAAGGTCGCGACCGTCGCACGCAGGCGATCCTGCCGCTCAAGGGCAAGATCCTGAACGTCGAGAAAGCGCGCTTCGACAAAATGCTGTCGTCGGCCGAAGTCGGCACGCTGATCACGGCGCTTGGCACCGGCATCGGCCGCGAGGATTTCGATCCGGACAAGCTGCGCTATCACCGCATCATCATCATGACCGACGCCGACGTCGACGGCTCGCACATTCGCACGTTGCTGCTGACGTTCTTCTACCGGCAGATGCCAGAGCTGATCGAGCGCGGTCATGTCTATATCGCGCAGCCGCCGCTCTACAAGATCAAGCGCGGCAAGCAGGAGGTGTACGTCAAAGACGACACCGAACTGAATCACTACCTCTTGAATGCCGCGCTCGACGGCGCGGAACTCTATGTCAACGACGATGCGCCACCGCTCACGGGGCCCGCGCTCGAAAGCCTGGCGAAGGAACACATCGCCGTTGAAAACATCGTTGCGCGCCTGACCAACCGCTATGACGAGACCGTCCTGCGCACGCTGATGACTCTGCCGCGCGTCTCAAAGGACATGCTCGCAGATCTCGACGCGCTCGACGCGTGGACGAAAAAACTTTCCGAGGCTCTGCCGACAGCGACGAGCGATCGCGCCGAAAACGGCAGCCACCCGTCGACGTACACCGCAGCGCTCGATCGCGGCAACGAGGAAGGCGAAGGTGTTCGCATTGCAATCACTCGCGTGCAACACGGACTCGGAACAACGCGCTATCTGCCCCGCGAGTTTTTCGGAGCCAACGAGTATCGCCACATGATGGCGCTCGCCGAAAAGCTCGACTCGTTTATCGGTGAGGGTGCCTACGTACAACGTGGTGAACGTCGCGAGAGCGTCGCCAAGCTCGCCGACGCCGTCGAGTGGATGATGGCCGAAGGTCGTCGCGGCCAGTCGATTCAGCGCTACAAGGGTCTCGGTGAAATGAATCCGGACCAGCTCTGGGACACGACGGTCAATCCGGAGACGCGACGCCTGATGCAGGTGAAGATTGACGACGCGATCAAGGCGGACGAAATTTTCACGACGCTGATGGGTGACCAGGTTGAACCCAGACGGGACTTTATCGAGCAGAATGCGTTGACGGTCGAAAACCTGGACGTCTGATTCATGCCTTTGCTTGTCTTTGCGCTGCTGGTACTCCTGCCGGTCGTCGTAGCCGCGTTGGACTTTGGTGTTCTCGTCACGATTATCCTCGTCGCGGCCCTGCTGGCGTTTGCCTGGTCGCGGGTCCTCTCCGGTTTTCGTGAGCGTCCAGACTGCACGTACCGGTTAGAAACTATCCAGGCGAGCCACTACGTCGAGAAAGTACGACTGTGTATGGACCGCCTCGGCGTTCCTTACGTCGAAGAGCGCTGGGCAGCAACGCTCGGCGCTTTCTATCTCGGTCGGACGGTTCCGCGGCTGCATGCCCGCACCGGGAACGTCTGGTCATCCATCGGTAACTCCTCGGATATCCTGCGTTACCTCTGGGCCATGCACGCCAATGAGACGCGCGCCGCGTTTCTCGAACCGACGCCGGAGCGCCTTGAGCTCGAATCAAAAATCGATCGCGTCGGCTCGATGCTACAGGTCTGGCTGTACCACCACCTGCTCGATCACCCGGACACGCTTCTCCACGTCTGGGGCGTCAAAGACCCCGCGGTGCCCGCGTGGCAAAAAGCCGCAATTCGCATTCTGCTGCCCGTGCAACAACGGCTCATCCGCAAGTCATTCCGAAATACGGACGAGAACGCGGACAAGGCGATGCATCGCATCGAAGAGTTTCTCGATGAGTCGGAAGCCCGACTCGCTGATGGTCGGAAGAGTTTGAGCGGCGAGGACACGCTCAACTTCACTGACTTCGCATTCGCGGGCATCCTTGGCCTATGGATTCGACCGGAAAACTACGGCGGCCCGAACCACCACCATGTGTTTCTCGAAGACAGCATGATGCCGACGGCGATGCTGGAAACCGTCGAGCGCTGGCGCCAGGACCACCCCAAGACTGTGGCATTCGTGGAAGCGCTGTATGCGATGCCGCGTAAGCCGGATGACGATGACTGAGAAGCCGCCGCATAAGACGCTGCTTTCTGCGGCAGTGCTCGCAGTATTTCTCTCTGCCTGCGCATCCACGGAGCGCATCATTCCAAAGGCGGCGGTTGAGGACTTCGTCATCGCGAATGAGCTCGAATCCTTAGAGAAGATTCGGACGCGCGACCGGGACTCCTGGGTCGTTCTGAACGAGCGCTACATCGTCTACAAGGCGCGCCGCGCCCACTACCTCGTCGAGTTCCGGCGGGAGTGCCGGGCACTGCTCGATTCCTACGCCCGGGTGCCTGACCGAAGACTGGACCAGCGCAACCTCAACGCGCGCCTCGACACGATTCGCGGCTGCCCGATCTCGCACATCTATGCGATCACAGACGAGCAGAGCACCGAGCTACGCTCGCTCGGCGACGCGCCGGGCTCCTGAGGATCAGTTGCTGGTCGCGAGCGTCACGTCGCGACCGAATTTCTCGCCGAAGAAATCACCCTCGTTCCATACCGGACGCGTGTTCTCGTTCGCGATTTCGAATCCGATGCGAGTATTTGCCCGACCGAAGCGCTCTGCCGAATCCCAGTCGACGTGGCGACTCAAGTCGTCGGACGGCTTGTGGTAATGGTCCTTCAGATGCGCGTTGAACAACGCCTCACCGTCAATCTCCGGATCGACGGACGTAAAGCCCGGAATCAGGTAGATGGCGGGAATGCCCGCCCGGACGAAGGAATACTGGTCGCTGCGGCGGAACAGGCCTTCTTCCGGAATCGGGTCCGGGGTCAGCGTGAAGCCTTCCTTCTCAGCGGCCTTCTCAACCGGGTGCAGCAGGCTCGAGTGCTCGGAGCCGAATGCGACCAGGTCCGCAACAGGGAACAGGAACAACGGCATGTCGAGATTGATGTTGGCGACGATAGAGTCGACCGGGACAGTTGGGTAGTTCACAAAATAATCGGAGCCCAGGAGACCGCGCTCTTCACCGGTCAGCGCGATGAACATGATCGAACGTTTCGGTGGCTTCGCCGCGAATGAACGAGCCGCTTCCATCATCAGGGCGACGCCCATCGCGTTGTCGTAAGCGCCGTTGTAGATCTTGTCGCCATCGACCTCCGTCCCAACGCCGACATGGTCGAGGTGGGCCGTGTAAACGACGTACTCGTTCTTCAGTTCCGGATCCGTGCCGCGCACGATGCCGATCACATTCGGGCTGGTCAGCTCGTCGAAGCTGGTCTTCGTTTCGATCGTGACTTCAAAACCCAGCGGCACGGATGCCGGCGTATCCGCCTCGGTTGCGTCGCGTGCTTCCTCGAAGCTCAACGGCGTGCCGGCAAACAGGTCTTTGGCGGCATCGGGGCTCAGGTAGATCGAGCCCAGACCTTCTGGCCAGTAATTCGCGGCGTCACCGGAGTCGCTGAGCCAGGTCATGCTTGCGCGCTTGCCCATGCGCTCTTTCAGGCTGTCCCACGGGTAGCTTTCCTCGCTACGGCGAGACAGAAGAGAGATAAAGCCGACGGCTCCACGCGAGTAAGCTTCGCGAGATTTCACGCTTGAGGACGTGTAGTAAGCGCGCTCAGTGGATTCGAGCGTCGACGGGCCGCCCGAGAAGATCGCGACGATCTTCCCGTCGACGTCGATGTCTTCATAGTCGGTGTAGCCACGTTCCGGCGCGTGCACGCCGAAGCCAGCGTAGACAACTTCGGCGCGAACGGATTTTTCTTCGCGAACCTTATCGCCGTACATGCCGAAATCGTCGCGATACGCGAGCTCGATGTCCTGGCCGTCACGGTGCGCAACAACACGAGCGCTTTCGGTGTCGAGCTTGTAGGACTGGAAGGTCACCGTCTGGTACCAGCCGTCCGTGCCGCCGGGCTCGAGTCCGAGCTCATCGAAGAATGCGGCCACGTACGCGGCTGCCATGTCATAGCCCTCCTCGCCGGTCATGCGGCCTTCGAGGGTATCGTCGGCGAGGTAAGCGACGTGCTTTTCAAGGTTCTCTGCGACGATCAGCTCGACGGCGGTGTTTTCGGACGGCCCGCTCGTCGTTTCGGTCGCAACCTGGTCGTTCTGGCAGGCCGAAAACACAAGGCCGAGGGAAAGGATTAAGGACAGCTGGATCGTTTTCATTCGGATCTCTCTTCTTTTGTTTTGTAGACGTCGCTAATTTCATGCATCGTGGTTTCTATCCAGTTCTGCACGACGCCGTTCGCCTCTTTGACGCTCATTCCTGTCGGATCAATGGGTGGACCGATCCGGAATCGAACCGTTCCCGGCCGCTTGTGGAATCCGCGCCGCGGCCAGAAGTCGCCGGCATTGTGAGCAACCGGCACGATCTTCGCGCCAGCGTCGATCGCGAGCGCGGCACCGCTCGCGCCATAGCGCCGCGTCTCTCCTGCCGGCATGCGTGTGCCTTCCGGGAATATGGTGACCCAGACGCCATCGCGCAGGCGCTGCTTGCCTTGCTGGATCACTTGCTTGACGGCAGAGCCGCCCGCTTTCCGGTTAATGCCGATCGGCTGGAAGATCAGAGCAATTGCCCAGCCGAACAGCGGAATCCACAACAGTTCGCGCTTTACGACCCAGGCCGCTCGCGGAAATTCGGTGACTTGCCAGTAAGTTTCCAGGGCCGTCGTGTGCTTGATCATGATAACGGACGGCTCGTCCGGTATGTTCTCGCGACCCTCGACGACGACCTTGAGTCCGCAGAAGAATTCGCCGGCCCAGACAGACAGGCTGCACCAGCTCACGCACAGCCGCCACTTGATGCGCATCGGGATCCAGAACAGCAGCAGGATCAGTCCGCCGTAGAACAGCGCGGTCACGAACAGAAAGCTCGTAAACAGAAGTGACCGAAGCGTCAGCACGCGGCCCCCAGGTGCGCGTCGACGAAGTCAGCGAGACTGTCGAAGACCGCTGTGTCGGATAAGGCGTCCGGCAATTCAGCTTCCGCTGCCTTGCCCTTTCCGGTCCGAACCAGGACCGGCTTTGCGCCTGCAGCGAGCGCAGCCTCGAGATCGCGAACCGAGTCGCCCACAAACGGCACGCCGGCAAGCGACGTTCCGTAGGCGTGTTCGATTTCGCGGAGTAGACCCGGCGCCGGCTTGCGGCAGGTGCAACCGTCGTCCGGCCCGTGCGGGCAAATGTGGACCGAATCGATCTGTCCGCCCGCCTCGGCAACCAGCGATGCCATCTTGTCGTGCATCGCCGCGAGAGCGGCCGCGTCGAACAGGCCGCGGGCGAGCCCGGACTGGTTGCTGGCCACGGCCACGTTAACGCCCGCCTGCGATAGCCTCGCAATCGCGTCAATGCTGCCGGGAATCGGGCGCCACTCGTCCGCGCTTTTGACGAAGTCGGCCGAGTCCTCGTTGATCACGCCGTCACGGTCGAGAATGACGAGAGAAGCGACCGCCATATCAACCGGCAGACAGTCGGGAGATGTCCGCGACCTCTAAAAACATGCTACGCAATTCCGCGAGGAGCGCGAGCCTGTTCGCGCGCACGGCCTCGTCGTCTGCCATGACCATGACGTCGTCGAAGAAGGCATCAACGGTCGGGCGCAATGCGGCGAGACGGGTCAGCGCAGCCGAATACTCCCGCGCGTTAAGCAGCGGCTCGACGTCCGATCGAACGCCCTGGACCTCGGTGTAAAGCGCCCGCTCGGCGTCGTCGTTCAACAGCGAAGCATCGATTGCAGCGAGCTTGCCCGATTCCGCTTTCTTCAAAATATTGGCAATGCGCTTGTTCGCCGCGGACAGGCTCTCGGCATCGTCCAGCTCGTGGAATCGACTGACCGCATCGAGACGACGCTCAAAGTCGACAAGCGAGCCCAGTCCACCAACCGACACAGCCTCGAAGGCCTCGACCGAATGGCCCCGGTCTGTCGCGTAGCCGCGCAGACGGTCTTTAAAGAACTGCAACAGTTCCGCGTGTACGTCATCCGACGTTTTTACCGGCTGCAAAGACAGCGCATGTGCCAGCGACTCGCCGAGGTCGACGTCCAGCCCGCACTCAATCAGGATTCGGATAACCGCAAGGGCCGCGCGACGCAGACCGAACGGGTCGCGGTTGCCGCTCGGCTTCTTGCCGGTCGCGAACAGGCCAGCGAGCGTGTCCAGCCGGTCGGCAACGGCAAGCACACGTCCGGCCCGCGCCTCCGGCAGCGTGTCGCTCGCGTGACGCGGTTTGTAGTGTTCTCCAATCGCTGTCGCAACCTCGGCGGGCTCGCCGTTCTCGATTGCATAGTAGCGGCCGACAACACCCTGCAGCTCCGGAAACTCACCGACCATACCGGTGACGAGGTCCGACTTGCACAGCGCGGCAGCGCGCCGGACGCTGCTGCCCTCCACGCCGACAGTTGCGGCGAGCTGATCGGCGATTGCGATCGTCCGCTCGACCTTGTCGGCGATCGTGCCGAGGCCCTGCTGATACACCACATTCGCGAGACTTTCACGGCGCTCTTCGAGCGATGACTGGAGATCGGTCTGCCAGAAGAACTCCGCGTCCGCGAGACGCGGGCGGACGACGCGTTCATTGCCGTCGCTGACTTTTGACGGGTCGCTGCTTTCGATGTTCGCAATCGTGATGAACTCCGGCAGCAGTGAGCCGTCCGCACCTTCGATTGAAAAGTAGCGCTGGTGTCCGGACAGCGTCGCCGTAATGATTTCACGCGGGAGCTTTAAGAAGCGCTCTTCGAATGCGCCGGTGACGGCGACCGGCCACTCCACGAGGGCTGCGACTTCGTCGTACAGCTCCTCAGACCCGATCGCGATCCCGCCGGCGGCATCCGCGGCGGCTTCGACGCTGTCGACGACTTTCGCGCGACGCTTTGCAAGGTCGGCGATGACGCGCCCCTCTTTCTTCAGCGTTTTCTCGTAGTCACCGGGCGACTCGATCTGTATCGGGCCCTCCGACATGAAGCGATGGCCGACAGTTTCGTTGCCTGCCGCCACGCCGAGAATCTCGAGCTTCGGCGTCTTCTTCCCGTAAAGCGCAAGCACCCAGTGCACCGGGCGCACGAATTCGATGGCCGAGTCACCCCAGCGCATGCGACGTGGGATCGGCATGGCGAGCAACGCTTTTTCAATGATCGGCCCGATCAGCGACAGCATCGACTCCCCGGCCTCGTGCTTTTCGTATTTCAGCCACTCGCCTTTTTCGGTTTTCTCGCGGTCGAGCTCATCGACAGACACGCCGCACTTTTTCGCGAAGGCGGTCGCCGCAGGCTTCGGCTTGCCCGCGTCATCGAACGCGATATGCACCGGCGGACCTTTCACCGTCACGGTCTGGTCGGCCTGCTTGTCGGCGAGCTTGTGAATCAGCAGCGCAAGGCGCCGCGGCGTCGCGAACGCCGAGATGTCGTCACAGTCGAGGCGCGCATTGGAAAGACCGTCGCGTACGTTTTGCTCGAACGCATCGATCAGCGACTTCAGCGCTTTCGGCGGCAGCTCCTCGGTGCCGATCTCGATTAAAAAGTCGGTCACGCGACGTCCGCCTTGCTCGCGTTGTCGAGCATCGGGAAGCCCAGCGCTTCGCGCGTGGAATAGAAGGTCTCGGCCACTGCGCGTGCCATCGTACGTACACGCAGGATAAAGCGCTGACGTTCGCTGACGGAAATGGCGCCGCGCGCGTCCAGGAGGTTAAACAGGTGCGAGGCCTCCAGCATGCGCTCGTAGGCCGGCAACGCGAGTTGCTCGCCAACGAGCAGTGCCGACTGGCGCTCGGCTTCATCAAACTGTTTAAACAGCGCGTCGGTGTCGGCGAAGGTGAAATTGTATTTCGACTGTTCGACTTCGTTCTGGTGGTAGACGTCGCCGTAGGTGACCCGTCCGAGTGGGCCGTCCGTCCAGACGATGTCGTAGATCGATTCGACATCCTGCAGGTACATGGCCAGGCGCTCGAGGCCGTAGGTGATCTCACCGGTGACCGGCCGGCACTCGAGGCCGCCAACCTGCTGAAAGTAGGTGAACTGCGTGATTTCCATGCCGTTCAGCCAGACTTCCCAGCCGAGCCCCCAGGCGCCGAGCGTCGGCGATTCCCAGTTGTCTTCGACAAAGCGGATGTCGTGCACGGTCGGATCGATGCCGATCGCGCGCAGCGACCCGAGGTAGAGCTCCTGGATGTCGAGCGGCGACGGCTTGATCACCACCTGGTACTGGTAATAGTGCTGCAGCCGGAACGGGTTATCGCCATAGCGTCCGTCGGTCGGACGGCGGCTCGGCTGCACATAGGCGGCAGACCAGGGCTCCGGCCCGACCGCGCGCAAAAAGGTGGCCGGATGGAAGGTGCCGGCACCCATCTCCTTGTCGTAGGGCTGCATGATCACGCAACCGCGCTTCGCCCAGTATTGTTGCAGGCGAAGTAGCAGGTCCTGGAAGCTCAGGATGTCGGTGCTCATGCGGGGTTCCGGCGTCGTTGAAAGGCGCGAAGTATATCGACTTTCGGTGGGGAAGGAATGTGTGGGTGCTGGAGCGTCTGGCCTAACCGCCGACCCGTGTGGTGTCGCACCTGCTGAGCAATTCGCCGGCACGTTGGTCGGCCTGAGTCAAAATGGTGCGGGAAAGACGCCCTGCCCTGACTTGGTGCAATCCGGGCTGGATTTGTGCCACAATAGTGCGCGTTCGCCGTCGCGCAAACACCCGTCTCCCATAGAAATCAATAGCTTACCTGAAAGCACCAGGATGGCACGCTTTCTGCAATTCCAGACGGACAACGCCACACGGCAATCACACATCAATACCTGGAGGAAACACGCATGAAGCCCGCAGAGGTGATCGACCTCATCAAAGAGAAAGAGGTCAAATTTGTCGACTTTCGTTTCACGGACACGAAAGGCAAGGAACAGCATGTCACGGTGCCCGCCCACACGGTCGACGATGACCTGTTTGAAGACGGCAAAATGTTCGATGGCTCCTCCATTTCCGGCTGGAAAGGTATTAACGAGTCCGACATGATCCTGATGCCCGACGCCGGATCGGCGGTTGTCGACATCTTTTCCGAAGAAACGACGCTGAACCTGCGTTGCGACGTCGTCGAGCCCGCCACGATGAGCGGCTACGACCGCTGCCCGCGATCGCTCGCCCATCGCGCCGAGGCGTATCTGAAATCAACCGGCGTCGCTGACACCGCGTTCTTCGGTCCGGAAAATGAATTCTTCGTCTTCGACAGCGTTCAGTGGGACGACAACATGCAGGGTGCGTTCTACAAGATCGACTCTGAAGAAGGCGCCTGGAACACCGACCGCTCTTACGAAGACGGCAACACGGGCCACCGCCCGACCGTCAAGGGTGGCTACTTCCCGGTACCGCCGGTCGACTCGCTGCACGACATTCGCTCGTCCATGTGTCTTGCGCTGGAAGAAATGGGCGTCACGACCGAAGTGCATCACCACGAAGTCGCAACGGCTGGTCAGTGCGAAATCGGCGCGAAGTTCAACACGCTCGTGAAGAAAGCCGACGAAGTCCAGATCCTGAAGTACGTCGTGCACAACGTTGCTCATGCCTATGGCAAAACGGCTACCTTCATGCCGAAGCCGCTCGTCGCGGACAACGGCAATGGCATGCACGTGCACATGTCACTCGCGAAAGACGGCGAAAACCTGTTTACGGGCGACGGCTACGGCGGTCTGTCCGAAACGGCGCTGTACTACATTGGTGGTGTCATCAAGCACGCCAAGGCGATCAACGCGTTCACAAACCCGTCAACGAACAGCTACAAGCGTCTCGTACCGGGCTTCGAGGCGCCGACGATTCTCGCGTACTCAGCTCGAAACCGCTCTGCGTCGATCCGTATTCCGTTCATCTCGAACCCGAAGGCGCGCCGCATCGAAGTGCGCTTCCCGGATTCCATGGCGAACCCGTACCTCGCGTTCTCCGCGCTGATGATGGCTGGCCTCGACGGCATCCAGAACCAGATTCATCCGGGCGATGCGATGGACAAGGATCTCTACGATCTTCCGCCGGAAGAAGAGAAAGAACTGCAGCTCGTCGCGTTCTCCCTGGAAGAAGCGTTGAAGGCGCTGGACGCCGATCGCGAGTTCCTGAAAGCCGGCGACGTGTTCTCGGACGACCTGATCGACGCCTACATCGATCTCAAGATGGAAAACGTCACGCGCCTGCGCATGACGACCCATCCGGTCGAATTCGACATGTATTACAGCCTCTAAGTCGCAAAACTGTGAAGCGGGCGGCATTTTGGCCGCCCGCTTTGCTGGCGAGTCTCCGGTAGACGCTGATATGCTAAGACCATGGATTTACGCCCGATTTTGCTCATGCTCGCATTTCTCGTCAGCGGCGACGCCCTGGCGCAGGCCTATCGCTGGGTGGACGCAGACGGCGTGGTCCATTACTCGGATCGCCCCCCACCGGAAACCGTCACCGACGCAGAGGAATTCGAACTGCCGAAAGGCACGCAGACGCGCTTTGCAACGCGCAGCCGACCCAACAGCTCGCGCAATAACGACGAGGACGCAAGTTCCTCCGAGCCGTACACCAACCTTGAGATCACATCGCCCTCTTCGGAGGAAACGCTGTGGAACATAGGGGAGACGCTGAACGTTTCGGTCGCGGTGACGCCGCGCCTGAAGTCGGGCCATCGACTCCGGGTGTACTTCGACGGGGAGCCGACGGTCGTCCGCGGGACGAGCTTCCGCCTGGACGAGGTTTACCGCGGGACGCACAACCTGCAGGTCGAGGTGATCGACAACAGCGGCAACATGCTGATCCGCAGTCCGTCGATCCGCTTTTACGTGCAGCAGAACAGCGTGATCACGCCGGCGAATCCGGCCCCGGGCGTCGCCCGGAGGAACTGATCCCACCGGGCACCAACCACCCGGACGACGACGACATCGTTCGTCGGCACGCACTTACCATCGCAGACTCTCTTAACTGCGGCGTCGTGCTCGTCGACCGCAGCCTGCTGATCGTTGGCCTGAACGCGGCGGCCGAAAACCTTCTCGGCGTCAGCAAGAAGCGCGCGAAAGGAAAGTCGCTTTTACAGCTTGTCGAAGACGTCCCCGAATTTCGCGAGATCCTGACGCGCGTGATGGAAACCGGCGACCAGTACGCCAACGAACTGGAGCTCGGTCCGACCGAGGCGAGCGGTGAGTCACGCGTTCTAGACTGCCGCGTTTCGCCTGTCGACATCGAAGACGCGACCCTGATGATCGAGCTCTCCGACGTGACACGTCGCCACCGCATCAGCCGTGAAAACGCTCTGCTGATCCAGCACGGCGCCGGCCGCCAGATGATTCGGCAGCTCGCTCACGAAATCAAAAACCCGCTCGGCGGAATCCGCGGCGCGGCGCAACTGCTCGAGCGGCAGCTTCTCGACGAAGAGCTCCGCGAATACACCGACGTTGTCATTTCGGAAACCGATCGACTCGCGGCACTCGTCAACACATTGCTGGGGCCCGGGGGCGCTCCGAAGAAGGCGCCGGTTAACGTGCATGAGCTGCTCGAATACGTCATTCGAATCATCCAGGCCGAGGACCGGAAATCAGTCCGCATCAAGCGCGACTACGATCCCGGACTGCCGACCATCGAGCTCGACCGCGATCACATGATCCAGGCGCTGTTGAATCTCGTGCGCAATGCAGTCAGCGCGATCCAGGGCCACGGCAACATCGAGCTACGGACGCGTGCGGTCACGAATTTCACGATCGGTGACATTCGCCATCGCGTGATCGCGAGCATCGAAATTATCGACGACGGTCCGGGTATCCCGCGCGACATCCAGGACTCGATCTTCTACCCGCTGGTAACCGGCAGCGATGAAGGCACCGGACTCGGACTGCCTGCGGCGCAGGAGCTGATCAGCCGTCACGGCGGCATGATCGAATTCGAGAGCCGTCCGGGCCACACGGTGTTCTTCGTGCGCATCCCGATCGTAAACGGAGGCTCGGCGTGAGCGCGCTCAACGTCTGGGTTGTTGACGACGACCAGTCTGTTCGCTGGGTGCTCGAAAAGGCCCTGAAGCAGGCGGACATGGAAGTGCGCGGTTTCGAACGTGCCGAACCCCTGCTCGCGGCGATTGAAACAGAAAAGCCGGACGTTCTGATCACTGATGTGCGCATGCCCGGCATGAGTGGCATCGCGCTGCTCGAAAGAATCAGCGAGGCCTGCCCGGGACTGCCCGTCATCGTAATTACCGCCCACTCGGACCTTGAAAACGCTGTTGCCGCTTACAAGGGCGGCGCATTCGAATACCTGCCGAAGCCTTTCGACATCGACGAGGCCGTCGCGCTTGTGCGCAAAGCTGCACGCGCGAACGGCGGCGGTGCCGGTAACGGCAGCAGCGACGGCGCCGGCAAGATCCCGTCGCTGATTGGCCAGGCGCCGGCGATGCAGGAGGTCTTCCGGTCGATTGGCCGACTCGCCGGTTCGAGCATGACCGTGCTGATCACCGGCGAGTCCGGCACGGGCAAGGAGCTCGTAGCGCGGGCGCTGCACGAGCACAGCCCGCGGGCGAACAAACCATTCGTTGCGTTGAACACCTCGGCCATCGCAGCCGAGCTCCTGGAGTCCGAACTCTTCGGACATGAGAAAGGCGCATTCACCGGTGCAGACTCACGACGCATCGGTCGCTTCGAACAGGCCGACGGCGGCACGCTGTTCCTCGACGAGATCGGTGACATGTCACCCGCGCTGCAAACACGCCTGCTTCGTGTTCTTGCTGAGAGCGAGTTTTATCGGGTCGGTGGCCAGACCTCGATCCGGGTCGATGTTCGCGTCATCGCTGCAACCAACCAGGACCTGTCCCGTGCCGTCGCCCAGTCGCGCTTCCGCGAAGACCTCTTTCACCGACTGAATGTTATTCGCATCAACACGCCGCCGTTGCGACACCGTCGCGAAGACGTCGCGCTACTGATGCAGCACTACCTGAAGACCTCCGCGCAGGAGCTCGGCGCCGTGGCGAAGTCCATCGACAGCGACGCGCTCGAGGTACTGAAGAACTACGACTGGCCGGGCAACGTCCGCCAGCTCGTTAATACGACCCGGCGGCTGACCGTGACCGCTCCGGGGTCCGTTATTACCGCGGCAGATATTCCGGAAGACCTCGGCGGCTCTGACACCGACGGCAAGAGTGCGTCGGATTGGACGCTAAGTCTCGAAAGCTGGGCCGACAAGCAGCTCGCGAATAACGACAGGCCGCTGCTCGAAGCTGCGCTGCCGGAATTCGAAAAGACGCTGATCCGTCTCGCGCTGAAGCGGACGAACGGCCACCGACAGGAAGCAGCAAAGCTTTTAGGCTGGGGCCGCAATACGCTGACGCGGAAGATCAAGTCGCTGAATCTCGACTGACCGGGTTTTTCGAGTCGGCACGCCACGAATCTCGAAAGGCCCTGCCGTAATTGGTGCCGGCCCCAGCTTCCGACCGCTTTAGGCATCAAGATTTTCCAGAATCGGTCGACAATTCTGGAACGCGGATCATTCGAGCCTTCGTCGTGAGCAACGAAGCTACAAACAAAAACCTGCTGGCCATTGACGTCAACGATTTACAGGTCGGCATGTACGTGAATGCGCTCGACCGACCCTGGCTGGAGACCCAGTTCCTGTTCCAGGGATTCCGGATTCGCAGCGACGAGGAAATCGCGCAGATTCGATCCGAATGCGAATACGTTTTCGTTGACGCCGACGAATCCGTGGACGCGATCGACTTCACGCGATTTCAGGCCCTGAAGAAGAAACCACCGGCTAACGACAGCCAAGGCGCCCTCGGGATTCCCCCGGTCAAACCCAACGAGGACGTGACAACAAAGTCCGTCTACAGCGATGTTGGAGACTTCAAGAGCCAGGTCTCGACCGCGCTTCAGGAATACGACGCTGCGACGTCGAGACTGAAGGAGCTGATGCAGCGGCTCTCGTCAGGTGAGCGCTTCGATCTTGGTGTCGCGCAGGACGTTGCGAGACCGCTTGTCGATTCGGTTGCCAGAAACCCGTCTGCGATCTGCTGGCTCGCCCGCATGCAGAGCAGCAGCGATACGCTGTATCGCCGATCGGTCGGCACTTCCATCTGGGCTACTGTGCTCGCGACACACCTCAACTTCTCTCGAGCTCTTGTCGAGAAACTGTCCGTTGCCTCCCTGCTGCTCGATGTTGGCAAAATCCGCCTCCCCGATCGTGTTCTCGAGAAACGCGGGGTCCTGACGACGCTCGAGCGTGAGCTCGTCGAGAAGCATGTTGGCCTCGGGATCAAGGTTCTCGAAGAAAGCAGCGATGTAGACCCCGTCATTCTCGAGATCGTTGCGACCCATCACGAACGTCATGATGGCAGCGGCTATCCAAAAAAACTCAAAGGTCTCGAGATACCGGTCCTCGGTCGCATCGCAGGCCTGGCAGATTTCTATGATGCTGTGACGTCCCGGCGCGCCTATGCCGATGCGTGGTCGTCCTACGATGCCCTGCGCGAGCTCAACCGGCAGTCCGGCATCGCGTTCCAGAGTGAGCTGGTTGCACAGTTCATTCAGTCCATCGGGTTTTTCCCACCCGGAACGCTCGTCGAGCTGAACGATGAGTCCGTCGGCGCTGTGATTGCACAGAACCGCTGCCATCGTCTGAAGCCGGAAATCGTACTCATTCTCGATCCGGACAAGAACGCGCTTGACGATTTCGAGATTATTGATCTGCAAACGGATCCGACCAGCCGCTACTCGCAAGCTGTCCTGCATATCGACAGGGGGCTCACGCACGGCGCCTACGGCATCGATCCTGCCGAGTATTTCCTGTGACTCTCGCGGGGCGCGTCGAGGGGCGGCCCGGGCTGCTCGAGTTGCTTCAAGGAATGGGCACAGATGCAATGGGTGCCGCGTCGATGTATGTCGTCGAGTTTGTTAATCATCGTGACATCGCCGTTCGGTACGGTTACGGGCACGCGGCCGGAGTTTCACTCGAGCTTGAAAAACAGCTGGACACGATTCGGAGGGAGCGTGATCTGCTGTTCAGGCTGTCTGAATCGACTCTCGTGCTGATTCTGTTCGGCACTCGCAAACTCGGCCAGATCAGACTGGCCGCGAGCCGTCTGACCAGGACATTCGAAAGACTTTCCAACGCAGACACGAAAATTGCAGTCGGATGCGCCGGCGCCGGCGGCGACACTGTTTCAGCAGTGCGGTTGCTGTCGGCCGCCGACGAGGCATTGTCAGAAGCCGCTCAAAACGCAGCTCGCTGTGCGGTCCGCTATGGCGATTCGCTAGCAGCAGAAACCAGCGTCCAGCTGATGCCCAGTCACGTCGCGCACGCAATCGAGCAAGACGAACTCAAGGTCTGGTATCAGCCACAGATCGACGCGAAGACCGGGTCGATTGACGGAGCCGAAGCCTTATTGCGCTGGCCGACCTGCCCGATGTCGGTGGGACCGGAAGACATCGTCGATGCAGCGAAACGCGGAAACCTGATCGACAAACTGACGCGTTCCGTCTTGAATCGCGCCGTGCAGGACTGGGTGAGCTGGACGGACGACGGATTCGACCTGTCGTTATCCGTGAACGTTGATCCGGCGGTGCTAACGCATCAGAACTTTGCGAACGATGTGGCTGACAGTCTTGCGATCTGGAACATGCCGGCCAGCCGACTGGTGCTGGAAGTGACTGAGAATGGCTTTAATACCAACGACAAAGTGACCTACGAGAATTTTAAGAACTTACAGAAAATCGGGGTACGTATTTCGATCGACGACTTTGGAACCGGCACGTCATCCCTGTCGCAATTCGAACGCGTACCGGCGAATGAGCTGAAAATCGACAAGTCATTCATTCTTACTCTCGACCAGGAACGGACCAAACGGCGTATGGTCGAAGCCATCATCCATCTTGCACACAGCTTCAGGAAGACCGTGGTCGCAGAGGGCGTCGAGAACGAGGCCTCGCGAGAGCTCCTGGTGAAAATGGGTTGCGATCAGTTGCAGGGATTCTTCTTCTCCCGACCGGTGCCCATCGCGGAGTTTCTCGACTTCGCAAAACGCGAGACGCAGCACGCATCGACAGGCTGAGCGCTGACTCGTTACAAGTCTTTACGCATATACCGCACAGTCTTTCCACTTTCCTCGCTGGTCGCCGAGCCGATGACCTCGAAGCCCATGCGTTCATGAAACGCATCCGACGCCGGGTTCGGCGGCTCCTTGTTGACCTCGCAGCCGATCATCGTGTGGCCGGCGGCGCGGGCGTGCGCGAACAGGTCTTCATAGAGGCGACGTGCCAGGCCCTCGCCCTGTGCGCGCGGGTCGACGACGATGCGGTCGACGTAGGCGAAGCGCGGGAAGCGATCCACGAACCAGTGGTAGTTGACGCTGGTGTGAGCTGAGTCCTGGTCTAGCGCGATCAGAAAGCCTTTTGCGTCAGGCACGTGGGTCGCGAGAAACGCGATGTCGATGAGCTTTTTGAAACCCGTCGCATCGAGCAGGGAAAGCTCCGTTGCGTGGCGGTTATTGAGGTCGAGCAACGCGGCCATCGCATCGTCGTCAGTGTCGCGTATGCGAGGGAAGACATCCGTGAGCGGCTTTTGCATCGGCACGAACGTGATGTCGACGCCGCCCGGCAGCTGGAAGTTCTGCGGCTCACCCGCGACAAAGCCCGAAGCCTCGTAAAACGGCAGTCCCGGCAGCGTGGACATGAGCTCGGCGCGCACGAAGCCGCGCTGCCGTGCGGCGGCCTCGCAGGTCGACAGGATGCGTCGCGCGAGCCCGCGGCGGGCATGCTCCGGCGCGACGAAGAACGCACGGATCTTTGCGGAATCCGTTGCAGGATCAAGCTCGGCTGCGCTGCGGTCGTCGTGTGTGTCGCCGCCGAACAAGGTCGCGCGGTAACTCCAGCCACCGCAGGCAATCAGCGCGTCGTCCTCTGTGACAACGAAATAGGTCCCGTCCTCGATGAGCTGCGTATCAACGCCGAACGCGCCTTTCAATGCGGCGCTCACCTGCTCCTCGTTGTACAGGCCCTGGCTCAACGCACGCGCCGAGCGGTCGATCAGCGCCTCGAGCGCGGGTCGATCGTCGAGCACGGCTTGTCGAATCGAAATAGTCACCCGGGTCACTCCGTCGGCGGCACCGTCGCCACCATGATCGGGTCCTTGTAGATTCGCCCGCCAAACAGGAAATCGATGACCCCGACTTCCTCGAAACCATAGCGCGAATAAAACGCCTGCGCGGACGTGTTCTTACGGTATACCAACAGCCACAGCGACGAAAATCCCTCGTCGTGGGCAAGCTCGAATGCGCGTCGCATCAATACCTGACCATAGCCCTTGCCGACGTCATCAGCACGCAGGTAAATCCTGGCAAGCTCCAGCGGCCTGTCCGTTGCAACGATGTCCGGTGGCGGTCCGTCTTTCAGAACGAGGTAGCCGACGATTTCATCATCGAGGGTCAGCACGTCGCACCAGCGACCCGGCTCGTCGATCAGGCCTTGAAAGTACGCGGGCGTGAAGTGCTCGCGAACGTAGTTCTCGATTTCGCCGGGGTCGTCGTAGGGAATGTAGGCGTCGTAAAACGAGCGGCCGGCGACCTCGATCAGTTCCGGGATGTCGTCTGTTCTCGCGCGACGCAGAACGGGCCGCCCGGACTCCGCACTCACGTCAGCCGAGATCAAGAGAGCCGACGAGCTCGCTGACTGATGCCATGCCGTGCCGTTGCAGGTAGTCGACGATGCCTTCGTTGATCTTGCGACAAACGAGCGGGTCGTAAAACAGCGCGGTACCGACGCCGACGGCGCTCGCTCCGGCAATCAGGAATTCGAGCGCGTCCGACGCGGTCACGATGCCGCCCTGCCCGATGATCGGGATAGAGTGCGGACCGGCAACCTCGTACACCTGTTGGACCTTCAACAGCGCGATTGGTTTGATCGCCGGCCCCGACAGGCCGCCGCGTACATTGCCGATGACCGGCCGGCGCGTTTCGGCGTCGATCGCCATGCCCATGACCGTGTTGATGACCGCAAACGCGTCACTACCCGCCTCGATGCACAGCTTCGCGTTATTCGCAATGTCGGTCTGGTTCGGAGAGAGCTTCGTGATGATTGGCTTCTTCGTGTTCCGGCGACAGGCTTCAACGACGCGCGCCGACATCTCGGGGTCGTTGCCGAACTGCACGCCGCCTTCCTTCACGTTCGGGCAGGAGATGTTGATCTCGATCGCGTCGATCGGTGAATCGTCGAAGCGTTTGGTCACACGTTCGTATTCTTCGAGCGTCGAACCCGAGACGTTCGCAATAAAGCGCGTCTCCGCAAAATCGAGGCCCGGCAGGATTGAGTCGACAACATCGTCGACTCCCGGGTTCTGCAGGCCGATGGCGTTCAGCATGCCGTCCGCGGTTTCCCAGACCCGGTGTGCCGGATTCCCGAGTCGCGCATCGCCGGTCGTGCCTTTCAGAACCACGCCGCCAACGTCCGCGTTGGAGAAGCCCTCAACGCGCGTGTATTCCTCGCCGAATCCGACGCAGCCGGACAACAGAACGATCGGCGACTGGAAGTCCAGCCCGCAGAATTCCATGGCGAGCGGTGAGCGGACGGTATCGGCGGCGGCGTTCATAGGGCGCGATTCTACAAGGTCGCATTCGCGCCGGCCATGCTGCTAGAGATAGCCCTTGCGCTGCAGTTCGAAGAGCTGGGCGTACTGACCGCCGGATGCCATCAGGCTTTCGTGATCGCCCTGCTCGACGACGTGGCCCTCGTGCAGCACGATGATCTGGCGTGCGGCGCGAACCGTGGAGAAGCGGTGGGAAATCAGGATCGTCATCTTGTCGCGGCTCATGCGTCGGAAGTGCTCGAAAACTTCGGCCTCTGCGGCCGCATCCATCGCCGCTGTCGGCTCGTCGAGAACGAGGATGTCTGCGTCACTGCGCATAAAGGCGCGGGAAAGCGCGATCTTCTGCCACTGTCCGCCCGACAGTTCGCGCCCATCCTTGAACCAGCGGCCGAGCTGCGTGTTATAGCCGTCGGGCATGCTGTCGATAAACGGGGCCGCCGTGCCCGCCGCCGCGGCAGCCTGCCACCGCTCCTGATCCTCGAAGTAGCGGACGTCGCCGGCGCCGATGTTCTCGCCGACGGAGAACTGGTAGCGCCCGAAGTCCTGGAAGATGACGCCGACGCGCTGCCGCAAGGCTTCGACGTCCCAGTCCGACAGATCGACGCCATCCAGCGAAATCCTGCCCTCGGTTGGTTCGTAGAGCCGGGTCAGCAGCTTGATCAGCGTTGTTTTCCCCGAGCCGTTCTCCCCTACGATGGCAAGACTTTCACCGGGCTTCAGCGACAGGCTGACATTCGCAAGCGCGGGCGTGTCGGCACCGGGATAGGTAAAGGACACATTGGACAGCTCGAGACCCCGCTCCGGTTCCGGCCCGCGCACGATCTCGCCGCTGCGCGACGTCACCTCCTGCTCGAGATACTCATAAAGATTCGAGAGATAGAGATTGTCTTCGTACATCCCGCTGATCGCGGTCAAGATGGCGGCAACCGCGGACTGGCCCTGGCGGAACAGGACCAGATACATTGTCATCGCGCCCAACGTAATCTCGCCCGAGATCGTCGACATCACGATCCACGCGTAGGCACCGTAGAATGCCGCCGTCGAGAGCAGGCCCAGCACAAAACCCCAGCCGTCGCGCCGGAGCGTCAGCCGCCGGTCCTCGCGAAACAGCTTGTGAAAAATATCGCGATAGCGCTGCAGCAGCCGTGGCCCGAGCTGGAACAGCTTCACTTCCTTCACGCCATCTTCGCGCGCGATAACGGTCTCCAGGTACATCTGCATGCGCGTGTCGGGCGAGCGCCAGCGAAACAGCCGAAATGCATCACCGGAAAACTTCGCTTCGGCGATAAACGACGGCAGGCCGGCAAAGATCAGGATCAGCACGGCCCAGGGTGAGAACGCGAACAACAAAGCCGCGTAGCTCGTGAGCGAGATCAGGTTTTGCACGAGACCGAAGGTCTTGTTGACGAGGCTCAGGGGTCGGCTCGATGCCTCGCGCCGCGCCTGCGTGAGTTTGTCGTAAAACTCGGAGTCCTCGAAGTGCGAGAGCTGCAGAGTCAGCGCCTTCTCGAGGATCATGACGTTGACGCGCTGTCCGAGCAGCGCGCGCAGCAGCGACTGGCTCGCCGAGATCCCGCGCTGTGCGCCAGCAACAACGGCGACGATAGCCGCTTCGAGAAGCACGAGTTCCAAAACGCCGCGGACGTCGGGCGTTTCTGCATCGATGGCGGCAACAACACCGTCGACAATCAACTGCCCGATGTAGGCAATCGCGGCGGGCAGGATGCCGGCGACGATCGTTAATACGGCGAGGATAATCGTCAGCGGTCGGCTCGTCGTCCACACGAGTTCGAGCGCACGGCGGCTGTAGGCGAAGACACCGAGCGAGCGCGTGAAAAATCCGGCGTTGTTGGCGTCTGCCATGCAGAGTCTCTTCGGGGCCCGTGCGAGGCGCGTATGGTAGCGTTAGCGCGCATGCTGCACCTAATCCTCTACGAGCCGGAAATCCCGCCGAACACGGGCAACATCATTCGCCTTTGCGCGAACACGGGTGTCGACCTGCACCTCGTCAAACCTTTGGGGTTCGAACTCGACGAGCCGCGCCTGAAACGCGCCGGACTCGACTACCACGAGTTTGCGGACGTTGCAGTCCATGAAAGTCTCGACGCCTGTCTGGAGACGCTTGGTCAGCCGCGGCTGTTTGCCTTGAGCACGCGGGGAACGACGCGCTACGACCTCGCCGACTATGCCGACGGCGATGCGCTGTTGATGGGGCCGGAAACGAGGGGCTTGCCGCAGGCGGTTCTCGACGCGCTGCCGGTCGAGCAACGCATTCGGCTGCCGATGCGCGATGATAGCCGCAGTTTGAATTTGTCCAATGCGACGGCCGTTATCGTCTACGAGGCCTGGCGCCGCCTCGGGTTTCCCGGCGGACGCTGATGTCCGCCGGGAAAGTCTTAAGCCTCAGGCGAGTGCTGCAGGCTTGATGTTGCTATTTAGCCGAAAGAGATTGTCCGGGTCATACACGCCCTTGATCGTCGACAGGCGCGAATAGGCAGGTCCGTAGTTGCCGACGTTTTCATCCGTGTCATCGAAGTCGATGTTGTCGTAGTAGCCGCCCATGAACGCCGAGAGGTCGGAGTGCCAGCGACGCGTGTTCGTGATGCACGGATCGTCGTGTTCCGGGTCGGCCCAGAAGCTCGCGAACACGAACATGGTCTGCGCGTTGCGGTGCGGGAAGGCCGTCGCCAATTCGTCGACCCGTGCGACCGCGCCACCGCAGGTGTGCGTAAAGACTGCCTGCCGCGGATCGTCCTGGTAGGACTCGACCATCGCGCGCGCAAGCTCCGCATCCATCTCCTTGACCATGCCGCTCTTCGCGTACGACCGGATGCCGTGCGCAAGCAAGGCGTCTTCCTGCGTCTGCATGATCATGTAGTCCTTGACCATGACGTTGTTGTCCAGCGGTTTGCCGATTTTCATCAGCGGCGCGAGCTCTTTCTCGCCCTTCTTCGGGTCGCCGGCGTAGAGGATCTCGAACACGAGCACGCCCTGGCCTTCCGGCATCGTCATCATCGCGGGACCAACATAGAGCTCGTCGGAAAGTTTGCGTTGCCAGTCGACGTAGAACTTCAGGATCTCCGACGCCTGGTCGATCGGGAACACGAGATTGCCGCTTAAGACTTCCAGCGGGAACGGATGCAGCTGGTACTCGAACTCGGTGACAACGCCGAAGTTGCCGCCGCCGCCGCGGATCGCCCAGTACAAATCGGGCTCCTCGAACTCGTTCACGCGGTGCACCATTCCGTCGGCGGTCACGATCTCAGCCGACTTCAGGTTGTCAATCGTCAGGCCGTATTTGCGATTCAAGCGCCCGAAGCCGCCGCCAAGCGTATAGCCGCCCACGCCGGTGTGGGAGACAACGCCGGCCGTTGTGATCATGCCGTGTTCGCGCGCGGCCGTGTCGAGATTGTTTAATAGCGCGCCGCCAGCGGCGTAAGCGCGCTGGTTGAACGTGTCGACATAGACGGAATTCATGCGGGAGAGGTCGATCATCAGACCACCGTCGCAGGACGACTTTCCGGGCCAGCTGTGGCCGCCACCGCGAACGGCAACGAGAATATTGTTATCTCGGGCGAAATCGACGGCGCGTCGGACGTCGCCGGTCGAAGCGCATTGGGCAATAAGGCTGGGGCGCTTGTCGTGCATGCCGTTCCAGAGCATGCGGGCGGCATCGTACTGCGGGTGGTCCGCCATCAGGAGATCGCCCTCGAGCGCGCGCGAGAGCTTGCGGACAATCGCCTCGTCGATACGGGTTTCCATTCCATCCAGTGAAATCGCGTCGAATCCCTTATCGGCGACTGCGGCAACCGGTTCGTCTGCTTTCTGGCAGCCAACGAATCCCGGATAGGCCGCGACCAGGCCGGCGGCAATGCTGCCGCGGCAAAAGCTGCGTCTGTCCATTGTTCTATCCCCTAATCGTGTCTGTCTTCTCCTTCTTGTTTGCGATTCTCATCCAGATGAAGCGCACCCGGCGACATGCCAGGAAAGACGATCATTTTGACATAAATTGTGGGGATCGGCCGGCAGCGTGCGGCCTACAGTTCGATTTCGGGCCCGATCGCCCGGCTCATCAGGCTTTCAACCGCTTTGCGCGGTGCGACACCCTCGTAGAGGATGCGGTAGATCTCGTGTGAGATCGGCATTTCGATGTTTTTGTCTCTGGCGACCTGCCGAACCGCCCGGGCCGCCTTGACGCCCTCGACGACCTGCTGGATTTCAGCCTTTGCCTCGTCGATCGTCTTGCCGGCGGCGAGTGCGAGGCCCATGCGCCGGTTGCGGGACAGGTCGTCTGTGCAGGTCAGGACGAGGTCACCCATGCCGGCGAGGCCCATGAAGGTTTCCGGCCGGGCGCCCAAAGCCTTGCCGAGGCGGGTCATCTCGACGAGGCCGCGGGTGATCATCGCGATGCGTGTGTTGGCGCCGTAGCCCAGGCCGTCGGACATGCCGGCGCCAATTGCGAACACATTCTTCGTCGCGCCGCCGACTTCGACGCCGATGATGTCGTCCGACGTGTACGCGCGGAAGTTGTGGCTCGTGAGCGACTTCGCGAGTTCGTAGCCGAACTCGGAATGCGTCGCGGCGACCGTCATCGCGGTCGGCAGGCCGTCGCCGACTTCTTTCGCGAAGGTCGGGCCGGACAGAACCGCAAGATGATGCCCGTTGCCGAGCACCTCGGTTGCGACCTGGTTCGGCAGTTTGCCGGTTTCCAGTTCGAAGCCCTTCGTCGCCCAGCAGATGCGCGCGTCCGCCTCAATGAGCGGCTTCAAGGCCTCGAGCGTCGCCCGCAGTCCGTGGCTGGGCACGGCGACGAGGATGTCGCAGATGCCGCTGACGCAGTCCGCCATCGTTTCCGAGATCGAAAGGCTGTCCGGAAATGCGGCGTCAGGGAGGTAACGGGCGTTGACGCGATCGGCGCGCATGGTTTCGCGAAGAGCGTCCTCGCGCCCCCAGAGCTGAACCGGTCGACCGCTGCGCGCGAATTGAATCGCGAGCGCGGTGCCCCAGGACCCCGCGCCGATAACAGCTATGGCGGACTCGCCCGCGATCAGTGCGTCTCCTGCTGTTCCGCCTGTTTCTGCTGCAGCGACTGCATGTAAAGCGCATCGAAATTAATCGGCTGCAGGACGAACTCCGGGAAGCCGCCGCGCTGGATCATACTGGCGACCGTCTCGCGGGCAAACGGGAACAGGATGTTCGGCGAGAAGCTGCCGATCAGTGCGCCCATTTCCTCGTCGTTGTAGCCGACGAGCTCGAACAACCCTGCCTGGTGAATCTCGAGCAGGAAGAGTGTTTTGTCTTCTTCCTTCGATTTCGCTTCGACCGTGATCGTCAGAACGACTTCATGGATGTTGTCGTCGACCTGCTGGTGCGAGCTGCGGAGATTTAAGTTCGTGCTCGGCTTCCAGTCGGTGGCCTGGAACACGGCCGGTGACTGCGGCGATTCGAAAGAAAAGTCTTTCAGGTAAATCTTGACGATCGAGGCGCGCTTTTCCGCCTGTTGTTCTTCTGCCATTGCTTTAAATCCTGGAGAGTTAGTCGGCCAGCTTCGCGTCGAGCTCGCCGCGCTGGTCCAGTTCATACAAGTCGTCGAAGCCCCCGATGGACTCTTCGCCGATGAAAATCTGCGGCACCGTGCGCCGCCCGCTGGCCTCGGCCATTTTTTCGTACAGGTCGGTTCCCTTCGACACCGCGATGTCCTCGAACTCAATACCTTTCTTGGTGAGTAACATGCGCGCCGCACCGCAGTACGGACAGGTCGCATTACCGTAGAGCTTGACCGCCTTGCTCACGCGTTGCTGTCCTGCTGCTTGTTCTTGCCTTTGTTCTTACCCTTGTTCTTGCCCTTGGCCTTGTTCTGGCCGCTGCGGGTCTTCTTGCCGGTGACGACGGGCAGTCCGTCCTGCGACCAGGCAGCCATCCCGCCCTTCAGGCCGTACGCGCTGTCGAAGCCAGCCTCGCGGAGCTGCTTGACGGCTTTGTTCGATGTCATGCCAGCATCGCAGACGGCGAGCAACGGCCGGTCTTTATATTGGGCGAGGGCTTCGAGCTTCGCCGGCAGCTCGTCGAAGGGCACGCTCCTGGCGTTCGTGATGTGACCGCGGCCGAATGCTTCGGCGCTGCGCAGGTCGATCACCAGGGCGTCGTTGTTAATCAGCTTCACGGCGGCGGACGCGTCAACGGCGATGAGCTCCGTCGACTTGCGCTTCAGTTCAGAAAAAATCAGCAGCAGGAAGCTGCCGACCAGGCCGGCCACGACCACCGGGTGGGCGCTGGCGAATTCGAGGTACTGTTCCATTCGAGCATCGAGAGCTAAACGATAAGGGGGCGCGATTATAACAGTGTGAGCGAGCGCCGCACCGCGCCGTTTCGAGCTTTCCAATTCCCAGTGCCTTGCCTACACTGCGGCCCATGCTGATTCGCGCCTGTATCGTAAGTTTGGCTCTGGTCCTGTCGTCTGCGTACGCGGATGAAAGCGTGGAGCGCGAGGCGACGATCAAGGAGGCGGAGCTCGAGCGGGTTCGCGAGCGTATCAGCGAGCTCAAGAACAGCATGGAACGGCGCGCGAAGGAGCGCGACCGGCTGACGCTCAAGCTGCGCGAGGCAGAAATCGAGATCGCGGAAAACCGACAGCGGCTCGACGATCTCGAGAAAGAGCGCGCGTGGAGCGAGCGTCGCCGGGATCAGCTGACCGCCGAGATCAGCGAGGCCGAAAAAGATCTCGACGTCCAGAGCGAGGAGCTCGCAAGCCAGGTGCGTGCTGCCTACATGGGCGGCAACCAGGGGCGAATCAAGCTGCTCCTGAACCAGCAGGACCCGGCCGCCATCGGGCGACTGTCGGTCTACTATGACTACCTGAACGACTACCGCGCGAACAATATCGGTGCGATCAACGACACGCTCGCCCGCCTGTCCCGGCTGCGCACCGAGGCGGCGACGGAAGCGGCGAGGCTGACCGAGCTCGCGAATGAAAAGCTTGCCGAATTGGCACGCCTTGGCGAGGCCCAGGACGAGCGCAAGGAGTTGCTCGCGTCGATCAACGAGCGCCTCGAGACTGAGTCGGATGAAATCGAACGGCTTGCGGCCGAAGAGCGGGACCTCGGACGACTGATCGCGGAGCTCACGGAAATCCTGTCGGACTATCCGATTCGTGCCGAAGAGCCGTTCGCAAGCTACAAGGGGCGCCTGACCTGGCCCGTCTCCGGCAACGTCGTGCACGACTTCGGCCAGCCGCGCGTCGGCGGGCAGCTCAAGTGGAACGGTGTTGTCCTGATGGCACCGAAGGGCCGGGAGGTTCGCGCCGTCTATCACGGACGCGTGATTTTTGCCGACTGGCTGGCCGGCATGGGGCTGCTGATCATTGTCGATCACGGCGACGGCTTCTTATCGCTGTACGGCTATAACGAAACGCTGCAGAAAGACGCGGAAGACTGGGTCGCGCCGGGCGATGTCATCGCGACGGTCGGCGACAGCGGCGGGCAGGCTCAGCCGTCCCTGTATTTCGAGATCCGTCGCGGGAGCACGCCGCTGGACCCACGCCAGTGGGTAACCCGCCGGCCGGGCTCCTAGACGCTTCTGGGCGTTTAACAGAACGCGCGAGGCGCTTGGGCGGCGCGGAATCCCTGTGCTATCGTCGATCGGCCCGACGACGGCCTGCTGCTTTAGGAGGATTGCATGTCATTAAAAGTCCGCGCGATTCTCGTGATCGTGATCGGTACCGTCATGGGATTCAGCCTGAGCATCGGCGGCGGACTCCTGTCAGAGCCGGAGGTCAAGACAGACGAAGACCTCGCACTCGAGCGGGCGGCGCTGCTCGCCGAAGTCATGGAGCGCGTGAAGCGTGACTATGTCGAGCCGGTCGATGATCGCGAGCTGCTTGAGGCGGCCATTCGCGGCATGGTCGGCGACCTTGACCCGCATTCCGAATATCTCGATGCCGACGAGTATCGGGACATTCGCATCAGCTCAACCGGCAGCTACACGGGTGTCGGTGTCGAAATTTCCGAAACGGACGGACGCGTCATCGTCATCTCGCCGATGCTCGATTCGCCGGCGGCACGCTCGGGCATCCGCAGCGGAGACGAGATCATCGCGATCGACGGCACTGCGATCGAACCGGGCAACCTCCGCGAGACGCTTGGACGCATGCGCGGCAACCCCGGCTCGAAAATTCGCATCACGGTGCAGCGCGGCGATGAGGTAATTGACCACACGATGCGCCGGGAAGTGGTGCGCGTCGCAAGCGTCAGCTACCAGCTGATGCGGCCGTCGTTTGGCTACGTGCGTTTGAGCCAGTTCAGCGAAACAACGGCGCGCGAGGTCTCGCGCGCGATCGATGCGATGCAGGAAGAAAGCGGCCACATGCTGACTGGCCTGATTCTCGATCTGCGTAACAATCCGGGTGGCGTTCTCGATGCGGCCGTCGACGTCTCGGACCTGTTCCTCGACGAAGGTCTCATCGTGACCGCAGACGGTCGCACGGACGAGTCACGGTTTGAGCGCTCCGCCCACCGCGGCGATGTGCTCGACGGTGCGGACATGGTTGTGCTCGTCAACGAGGGCTCGGCCTCGGCGTCTGAAATCGTGGCGGGAGCACTGCAGGATCACAGCCGCGCACAGATTCTCGGGACCGCGACGTTTGGTAAGGGCCTCGTGCAGACCGTGATGCCGCTGTCTCGCGGTCGCGCAATCAAGCTGACAACGTCCCGCTACTACACGCCGTCAGGTGATTCGATTCACGAGACGGGCATCACGCCGGACATTTACGTTGAAGACCAGGACGGCTTTCCGACGATGAGCCTCAACGGTTACGTGGATCGCGAGAACGATGCCCAGCTCGTCGAGGCTCTGAACCGCCTCGCACGACGGAACGTCATGCACAGCCAGGCGAAATGACACGACTGATCGTTGCCGGCCTGGCACTCCTCTTTTGCAACATCGGGCATGCTTCAGAGCCGCCGCGTATTGCGATCATCATCGACGACCTCGGCTATGAGCGTGCGGCCGGCGAACGGGCTATCGGCCTGCCGGGCGCGCTGACGGTTGCGATCCTGCCAAACACACCCAGTGCCCGCGCCCTCGCAGATGCCGCGCACGCCTCCGGCAAGGAGGTCATCGTGCATCTCCCGCTGCAGGCGGTCGAGGACGAAGAAGCGGGCGACGACACGCACATCGACATCGATACGACGGCAGCAGAATTCGCGAGCGCATTCGACGCGGCACTCGCGTCAGTGCCGCACGCCGTTGGCGTGAACAACCATCGCGGATCACTGCTGACGCGACACCCGGGCCACATGCAGTGGCTCATGGACAATATCCGGCGGCAGCCGAACTGGTACTTCGTGGACAGCTACACGACGCATTTGAGCGTCGCGCTGCGTATCGCCGAGGAGTCGGGTGTGCCGGCCCTGAAACGCGATGTGTTCCTGGACTCGAGCCGCGAGCCGGATGACATCCAGCGCGAGATCGAGCGGCTGAAGTTGAAGGCGAAACGCAACGGCCGCGCGGTGGCGATCGGCCACCCCTACCCGGAAACGCTGGCAGCGCTCGAAGCCGCTCTGCCGCAACTCGCACGCGAAGGATTCGAACTCGTCTCGGTCAGTTCCCTGATCCGCATGAACTGATTGATGACCACAGACTCTAAGGACACGACGTCTTGATAGCGAAACACTACATGCTGACCACACTG
>CAWUHY010000009.1:0-35338 GCA_963922215.1 uncultured Gammaproteobacteria bacterium
TACACGGACCGCGACAAGAACGTGCGTCTCGTCGACGGCATGCTCGTCATCGAAGCGCATCGCGAGGAATACGACGGCGCGCACTACACGTCGGGCCGCGTGCACACGTCCGGCATCAAGGACTTTCTCTACGGCCGTTTCGAGATCCGCGCGAAGCTGCCACGCGGGCAGGGCACGTGGCCGGCGATCTGGATGCTGCCGTCTGACCCGTTCGCCTACGCGACGACCTGCGAAGAAGGTGCCGACTGGCAGGGCAGCGAAACCTGCGACGCGTGGCCCAATTCCGGCGAGCTCGACATCATGGAACACGTCGGCTACGAGATGGGCCACGTGCACGGCACGGTGCACAACAAGGCTTACTACTGGGTGAACTGGGAGCAGCGCAAAGGCCGCATTCTTTTAGACGACGTCGACAAACACTTCCACGTCTACGCAATGGAATGGTCGCCGAATCGCGTCGATATTTTCGTCGACGATGCGCTCTACTTCACCTACGTGAATGAAGGCACGGGCTGGCGCGCATGGCCGTACGACAAGCCATTCCACCTCATCATGAACATTGCCGTTGGTGGCGCGTGGGGCAGTGCCGGCGGGCCGGTGGATGACAGCGTGTTTCCGCAGCAGATGCTGATCGACTACGTTCGCGTCTATCAACGCAAAACTTAAGTTGAGCGGAAAAGACTCCCGCATAAAAAAGGGCCGCTGGACGCGGCCCTTTTTGTGTGACGAGATCGCTGCCTAGGCCGCGCCGCGACGTGCCTCGAGTTCCAGTCGCACTTCGTGTGCACGTTCCTCGGTGATCGAGTAAGAGAACACGGCCCATATTGCGACCAGCGACGCGGCAGCCGGAATAAACGCGTCTGACACGCGCATCCAGAAAATCGCGTCGGCCGTCTGGTTGCCGCCGAGTTCCACATCGAAGCCGGTCCAGACCAGTAGGAAGCCGCCACCGGCAATCGCGACGGACGAGCCGAGCTTCACAACCCACCAGAAGATCGAGCCGTACATGCCTTCGCGACGCTCCTTGGTATTCAGCTCGTCCATGTCGACGACGTCGCAGATCATCGACGGCATGAGCGTGAAGAGCCCGGCGAGCCCGAAGGCCATCAGCGGCGCGGGAATCAGGACGAGCCAGGGGTTGTCCGGCGTGTAGCAGAACCACTTGAGCGCGTAGCCGACTGCCGACACCCCGGTCGAGACGAAGAACGCGCGACGCTTGCCAATTCGGGTCGCGAGCCAGGTCACGAAGACGATGACCAGAAGCCCGGAGATCGATTGCACGAAACCGGAGTGGCCGACAAAGGTAGCGCCTGCCGCCTGATCGCCTCCGAACACGTAGAAGATGATGACGTAGGACTGGAATGCCGAGATCAGGATGAAGCCGTTGAAGACCAGGAAGGTCGCGATACAGAGCTTCAGGAACGGCTTGAATTTCAGCGTCGTCAAAAAACCGCTCGCGAAGTCTTTAATCACGTCGAGCGCTGTAACCTTGTCGCCCGGATCGACGTCAGCCTGACGGAATCGCTCCCGTAAAAAAATCGCAGGCATGATGCCGAGCACCACAACGACGGCGCCGATGATCAAGCCCAGGTATTTCGAACCGACAATCGGATCGCCGCCTTCGGCGCCGCCCGCGAAAACCGGGAGGTACATGATCGCGAGAAAGTAAGGCGACACCATGTAGGCGATATTGCCGATGAAATTCTGCACGCCCATGAGGCGCGTACGCTCGTGATAGTCGGGCGTGAGCTCGTAGCCCAATGCGACCCACGGCGTGGCGTAAACCGTGTACGCGAGGAAAAAGATCAGCGAGCCGCCGAGGAACCACCAGAAAATGTAAGAGCTGCTCGCATCGCGCGGCATCTGCCAGAGCAGGGCGAAAACAATACCGACTGCGATCGCGCCGACGAAAATGTACGGGCGCCGCCGTCCCCACCGCGAGCGGGTTTTGTCCGACGCGTAACCCATCAGGGGATCGGTGATCGCATCGCTGAATCGAGGCAGTGCGCCGAGCAGACCGACCAGTGCCGGGCTGAGGCCGTAACCGAGATTGAGAACAATCATCATGCCGCCGATGGCGGCGGCGAGCGTATTGTTCACGAAGGCACCGAGGCCGTAGATCAATTTCTTTGCGAAAGGGATCCGGTCCTGCGGCGCGGTTTCGTAGTGCACGTCATCACTCATGATGGCCTGCCCCCCCAAGTTATTGTTTTGAACCGCGAAATGATCGTCCTTCAAATTGACAGCGCTGTCAAACCTTGTTAAACCACCGCGACCTTTCCCCCGACCGGTTCCAGTCATCATGTCTTCAAACGCAGAGTCGCAACAATCGCAAGCGATTCGCGAGCTAGTCGAAGACCTCCTGGCGTCGATGACCCTGGCCGAAAAAATCGGCCAGCTTGCCCAGGTGAACATCGGCGACGGCCACGACGGCAACGAGTATCACGATGCGCTGCGGGCCGGTGGCATCGGGTCACTGATAAACATTGTCGACGTCGACACGGTCAATGCGTTGCAGCGAATCGCCGTCGAAGAGAGCCGACTCGGCATCCCGCTGATCATTGGTCGCGATGTCATTCACGGCTTCCACACTGTGATGCCGATCCCGCTCGGACAGGCGGCGAGCTTCGATCCGGAGGTTGCTCGCGCCGGTGCGGAAGTGGCGGCGCGTGAGGCCGCAACCGCCGGCGTGAACTGGACCTTCGCGCCGATGATCGACGTCTCGCGTGATCCGCGCTGGGGCCGGATCGCAGAGAGTCTCGGCGAGGACCCGACGCTCGCGTGCGCGATGGGAGCGGCCATGGTCAGAGGCTTCCAGGGAGACGACCTCGCCGCGCCGGGCTCGATCGCCGCCTGCGGAAAGCACTTCGCAGGCTATGGGGCAGTTGAGAGCGGACGCGACTACGCGACGACCAACCTGCCGGAAAATGAGCTCCGCAATGTCTACCTGCCACCATTCAAGGCTGCGGTGGACGCCGGCGTCGTTTCCCTGATGACGTCCTTCAGCGATATCGACGGCGTGCCGGCAACAGCGAATGATTTTCTGCTGCGAACGGTGCTTCGCGACGAGTGGGCCTTCGACGGCTTCGTTGTCAGCGACTGGGACTCGATCCGCCAGCTTGCCATTCACGGCCTGACCGCGTCTGACCGCGAGTCGGCGGTCGAAGCGATCCGTGCCGGCGTCGACATGGAAATGCACGGCGATGCCTACAGCGGCAATCTGGAAGCCTTGGTCGAGGACGGGCATGTGGACGTCGCGCTGGTCGACAGCGCCGTAAGGAACATCCTGCGCGCCAAGTTTCACCTGGGCCTCTTCGAGCAGCCGTACGCGGAGCCGGAGCGTCTGCCGAGAACCGGCGACGAGGCGGCGCTGGACGTGGCACACCGCGCGGCGCGCGAATCCATCGTCATGTTGAAGAACGACGGTCCGGTCCTGCCGCTGTCACCGGGCGCACTGAAGTCTCTGGCCGTCATCGGTCCGCTGGCGGACGCACCAACCGAACAGCTCGGTACCTGGATTTTCGACGGCGATCCGCACCTGTCTGTGACGCCGCTTGAAGCGCTGCGCAAGGCCTTACGTTCCGGTGTGAAACTTGATTACATCGAAGCGCTGCCGCACACGCGCAGCCACGACCACAGTGCATTCGAGCGCGCCGCCGACCTCGCGAGCGCGTCCGATGCGGTGCTGCTGTTTCTCGGTGAGGAGGCGATCCTGTCGGGCGAGGCACACTCGAGAGCTGACATCACGCTGCCGGGCGCGCAGGCCGAACTGGTTCGCCGTGTGCGCGAAACAGGCAAGCCGGTCGTCGCGGTCATCCAGGCCGGTCGCCCGCTTGTGCTGACGAATATCGTCGATCACGTCGACGCCATTCTGTATGCCTGGCATGGCGGCACGATGGCTGGGCCGGCCATCGTCGACATTCTCCTGGGCGTCGCGTCTCCTTCGGGCAAATTGCCCGCGTCTTTTCCGCGGATGGTCGGGCAAATTCCGATCTACCACAGCCAGAAAAACACCGGGAAGCCGCCGACGGACGAGACGGTCGTGCTCATCGACGACATCGACCCGAACGCGACCCAGCTTTCTACAGGAATGACGGCCTATCATCTCGACGCCGGATTCCGGCCGCTGTATCCGTTCGGCTTCGGCCTGAGCTACGCGACGTTTCGCTACAGCAAGCTGCGCCTGAGTGCAGACGAGCTGCCGGTTGGCGAGACACTGACCGTGACGGCATCAGTGACAAACGAGAGTGCGGTCGCCGCGAGCGAAGTCGTGCAGCTCTATGTCCGTGACCTTGTCGGAAGCGTGACTCGGCCTGTGAAGGAGCTGAAGGGTTTTCAGAAAATCAGGATCGAACCGGGTGAGACAATCGACGTTACATTCAACCTGTCGCCGGACGATCTCGCGTTCTACGGCAGGCGGATGCAGCGCGTCGTCGAGCCGGGCGAATTTCACATCTGGGTTGGCGGCAGCTCCGAAGCCGAATTGATGGCATCATTCCGCCTGACCGGAGATCCCATGTGAACACAACAGCAGCGAACCCGCGGTACACGGCGACGATCGCCCTGATCGTCGCGCTCGGCGGGTTCCTGATGGGCTTCGACGCGTCAGTCATCTCCGGCGTTGTCGGCTTCGTTGAAACAGAATTCGATCTGACAAAAATTCAGGTCGGCTGGGCCGTGTCGTCGCTCGCACTGACTGCGACCTTCGCAATGATGGTTGCGGGGCCGCTCAGCGATCGTCTCGGCCGCCGGCCTGTCCTGATGATTGCGGCAGTGCTGTTCGCCGTGTCCGCGATTGCGTCAGCGTTTGCCACCAACTTCACGTTCCTCGTAATCGCGCGCATGCTTGGTGGCTTCGGGGTCGGTGCCGCGCTCATCATCGCGCCCATGTACATCGCCGAGATGGCGCCTGCGGAAAGCCGCGGCCGGATGGTGTCTTTCAACCAGCTCAACATCGTGATCGGTATCTCCGCCGCGTTTTTCAGCAACTACCTGATCCTGTCGATCGGGGAGTCCGGCGCGGCCTGGGCAGGGTCGCTGGGCTTTGACGATGCCGGCTGGCGCTGGATGCTCGGCATCGAGACTCTGCCGGCCGTTGTGTATTTCTTCGCGCTGTTCCTGGTGCCCGAGTCGCCGCGCTGGCTGACGATGCGCGGCCGCGAGGACGAAGCTCTCGAAACCCTTCGCCGCGTGAACGGCGACGTGCGAGCGAAGGAGGAGCTGGCAGCGATTCATGCAAGCATCGCCCAGGACGCCGAGCTCGACGACGTGGGCTTGAAAGACCTGTTTCATCCGACGATGAAACTCGTGCTGGTCATTGGCGTCTCGGTTGGCGTGCTGCAGCAGATCACCGGGATCAACTCGGTGTTTTTCTACGCGCCGATGATTTTCGAACAATCCGGTATCAGCACCAATGCGTCGTTCATGCAGGCCGTACTCGTCGGGCTTGTGAATCTGACATTTACAATCGTGGCGATGGCGACCATCGACAAGCTTGGCCGGCGTCCCTTGCTCGGCTTCGGGCTTACCGGTATCGCCGTTTGCATGCTCACGCTGTCCTGGGGTTTTTCGGCTGCGACGTACACGTTGGAAGCGGATGATCTTGACGGTCTGCCGACGACAGTTGAGCAGGAACAGCTTGCGCCGCTCGTTGGCGAGACCTTCGACGATGAAATCGCCTTCCGGGAAGCTGTCGCATCGGCCATTGGCGCCGACGCCGCCAAAGCGAATCGCGACGCGCTCAACGCCGCCGCGATTGAGATCAACGCGCGGCTGATTCTTTTCGCGATCTTGGGCTTCGTCGCAAGCTTCGCGATGTCGATTGGCCCGATCATGTGGGTGCTGTTTTCCGAGCTGTTCCCCAACCGCGTGCGTGGCATGGCAATATCGTTCGTCGGCCTGATCAATTCGGCGACCGCGTTCCTCGTGACGCTCGTTTTTCCGTGGGAGTTGGAAAATCTCGGCAACGCAACGACGTTCCTGATTTACGGCGCCATCGCGGTCATCGGGCTCGTGTTCGTGATGCGAATCCTGCCGGAGACCAAGGGCCGCTCCCTCGAGCAACTCGAGCAGGATCTTGTCAAAGGGTGAGGCATGGCCAGAAAGCCAAGAGTTTCCTTACGCAGCCTTCGCACGTTTTGCGTCGCGGCACGGCATGACAGCTTCAGCGCCGCGGCGGAGGAGCTGTTCATCACGCCGTCTGCCGTCAGTCACCAGATCAAGAGCCTGGAGCAGGAGCTTGATCAAATCCTTTTCGAAAGAACCAGCCGCGAACTCAAGCTGACAGAAGTCGGGCAAGGGCTCTATGAAGAAGCCAGCCCGCTGATCGACGGCCTGCAGGCACTGACCGAGAAATACGCCGCGAAAAAGAAGCGGCCGAAGATCCGGATCTCCGTGCAGCCGTTTTTCGCCAGTGAGTTTTTCGTGCCGAAGCTCAGCGAATTCACGAAAGCCCATCCGGAGATCGATATCGAGGTCGGCACAAGTGATGAGTCCGCGGAGAAACATCCGGCCGATGCGGATCTTTCCATTCGCCTGTTCAAAACACCGCCCGACAACCTGGATTCCACGCTGCTGTTTCCGCTGCGCATGGTTCCGGCTGGCTCGAAAGGCTTCAAAAAATCGCTGAAGGTCAGGGGCAAGACGATCAATAGCGAGTTTCCAATCATTGTTCACGCGACGCGTCCCGACGCGTGGAAAAACTGGCAGAAGGCGACGGGAATGAAAATTCCCGAAGACAGCAAAACGACGACGCTCGATTCGATGATCGCCGTCGTGCGCGCAGCGGAGCGTGGTCTCGGCGCTGCGATGGTGCCTGTCCCCATCGCCGACCAGTGGTTCCGCCAGGGAACCATCGTTCGGCTGTTTCCGGAGCCGCTTACGGCAGATGTGAGCTACTATCTCGTGAGTGACAAGGACAAGGCCGACGACGAAGCTGTCCGGATGCTGAAAGACTGGATCGTCGAGACCTTCGCCGAGGATGTGTGAATTTTTTTCAAGTGAAAGCTGCTTTTTTTTTCGTTTGAGACTGGCCGGCCACGCCCCTAATGTAGGACGCGGGATCAAGAGGAAATATCCCCTGCGACTTACATCTAGGAGCTAAACAATGAGCACGAAAGCACATTCAGGACGAGACGCTTTCGCCTTCAGCCTTCAGGGTATGAGGCCAGTGGCGTCATACGCACCGCACACCATCACGGCGGACGATTCCATCAACCGGGCGATTGCCGACCGGATTGATCGCCGCCTCGAAAACCAGCCCACGACCACGATCCGCGAGATCGAAGACTTCCTGGCCCGCTACTTTGCGCCGGGTGCCGATCGCGCGGCGTAAACCCCGCTGGACAGACACGAGGCGGAGTCGGCTTCGAGGTCTCTATCGCCCGTCCTGTAAGGTCCGCCTCCGTCCGAGAATCTGTCAGGATGGCTTGACAGTTTTTTCTGTAACCATTGCCGTACCTCGATTCCGGGGTACGGCGCTCTCTGTCAAGGATTTTTGACAGCGCTGTCAGTGTTTGTTATTCCTGTCCCGGTACAAAAAGCAAAGACCGTCTGAAACGGTCTCGACATCATCGTTCCACTCCGGGGGGGAACCAACGAATGCTTCGAACCAGAAGTGCGCTGCCGTATGCGCTTGTCCTCGCTGCTCTGATTGCCGGCTGTTCCGGTTCCGACGATCGGGCTCCTTTGCTGTCACAGGTCGATCCGCTCGAGATTCCGGCCGCTGACACCACCACTCGAACCAATATCAATGTCAGCAATCCCACGCTGACGGTTCCGACGACGTTCGAGGTTTCAGACGGCGACACACTGACACTCGTCTGGAGCGATGAATTCGACGGCGCACAACTCGATCCCGACGTCTGGTTCTTTGAAGAAGGCGACGGCAGCCAGTACGGAATTCCCGGCTGGGGCAACAACGAGCGCCAGTATTACCTCCCCGACAACGCACGACTCGAAAACGGTCTGCTGATCATCGAAGCGAGGCGCGAGACTGTTGGTGATTACGGATTCACCTCTGCGCGTATCACGACGCAGGACAGGCTCGCCGTTCAGTACGGACGCATCGAGGCACGCATGAAATTGCCTGCGGGCCAGGGGCTGTGGCCGGCATTCTGGATGCTGCCGCAGGACGTCACGCCCGGCTCAGCCCCGGCGGCCGGCGTCTACGGCGGTTTCTCCGCGAGTGGTGAGATCGACATCATGGAAGCCGTTAACCTCGGAGGCGCCCCCGGCCCCGCAGGATTCGGTGGCGGCAACACCGTCTTCGGCACCATTCATTTCGGCGGCGAATTCCCGGCCAACCAGTTCACGACCGTTGAGTACGAGGTCCCCGAAAGCCTGACTGCAGGCTTTAACGACTTTGCAGTCGAATGGGACGAGTTCGAAATCCGCTGGTACGTCAACAACATTCTTTACGCCACGCAGAACTCCTGGTTCTCCGAGGCTGCTCCCTACCCGGCGCCCTTCGACCAGCCGTTCAAGATCCTGTTGAACCTGGCTGTCGGCGGCAACTTCCCCGGCGAGCCGAATGCCTCGACGCCGATGCCGGCGACGATGGAAGTGGACTGGGTGCGCATCTACTCCGGCGAAGCTTCCGGCGGCAGCATGCCGGCCGAGCCGACAACGTCGGCACCGACGCCGGGTGAAGATCCGGCTGATGTAACGTCCATCTTCAGCGATGCTTACACCGACATTAGCGACGTTGATTTTGCCCCGAACGACGGCCAGGCAACGGTTTACTCGCCCGCCGGGCTTTCCGGTGACCAGTTCCTCCAATACGCGGGCCTCGACTTCCAGCGCATCGACTTCAGCGGGAACCCGCAGGACGTGTCCGACAAGGGATTCCTGCACGTGGACGTCTGGACGGCGGACTCAACCGAACTGAATGTCTCGATTTCAAGCTCGGGCCAGGCCGGCGACCAGAACGCGATCGCGGTCATGGCGAACAGCTGGGTCAGTGTGGATATTCAGCTCACCGATTTCGGATCAGTCGACCTCACCGACGTCACCGAGATTCGCTTCGACGGTAACGGTACGATCTTCGTCGACAACCTGTACTTCGCTGGTGACGCGCCACTCCCCGCAGGCGCCGGTGAGATTCCGGACGTCAAGATTGTCGCCGCGGATGGTTCGACACCCGACCTGACGCCAACCTTCGACGGCTTCGGCTCCGGAACGACGTTCACGACCGATTTTGCAAACGACTTCTCCTACGGCAACGCCGTCGAGGTTGTTGTCGGTGCCGGCTACGGCGGCGGCGCTCTTGCGCAGCTCGGCCTCACCGGATTGACGCCCGGGTTTGCGACGTCCTACGGCGAGTTCCTCTTCAAAGTGAAAGGGCTCAATGCCGACAATACGATACAGGCGAAGCTCGAAGAGCCTTTCCCCGGAACCTCCGTGCCGGTTCAGATCGATCTCACGTCACCGCCTGCAAATGTGACCGTCACGGACCTCGGCGACGGTTGGTCGCAGGTCGTCATCGGCATGGCGGCATACGGCGACGTCTCGACGTTCAGCCAGATCGTTTTCCAAACCCTGGATGGCGCCTACGCTGTTGGCGACCGGCTCTATCTGACCGATATCGGGTTCAACAACGCGCAGGCCAGCGCCGGAACTCTGCCGGATACGAGCATCGTGCCCGCAGACGGCTCTACGCCGGATCTCGTCGCGGGTACCGACTTCACTGGATTCGAAGCCTTCGGAACCGGCGGTTCGAATGACTACGCGTTCACCGGCGACAGCTCGTTTGCGAGCGTTGTGGCGGTCACGCCTGGCGCGGGCTACGGCGGCGGATCGCTTGGCCAGTTCGGCATCGTCGGCTTTACGCCCGGATTCGCGAGCGCGTACGAAACGCTCCTGTTGAAGGTCAAAGGCTTGAGCGATAACACGGTCGTTGTGAAGCTGGAAGAACCCTTCCCCGGCGCGTCAGTCCCGGTCACGATCGATCTTGCGTCACCGCCGGCTGGCGTGACGGTCACGGATCTCGGCGACGGCTGGTCACAAATTGAAATCCCGATTTCGAGCTTTGGCGACGTCTCGACGTTCAGCCAGATCGTCATCGAGTCGGTGCCAGGTTCCCAGGCTATCGGTGATCCGTTCTTCGTCACCGATGTCGGCTTTATCGACGCGCCCGGCGGCGGTGCGGCAGACGGCGTCACGCCGGACACCAGCATCGTGACGCGTGACGGCTCAACGCCGGACCTCGTACTCGGAACCGATTTCACAGCGTTCGAAGCCTTCGGCACCGGTGGTTCCAACGACTATGCCTTCGCGGGCGACAGTTCCTACGCAAATGCTGTCGCGGTCACGCCGGGCGCAGGCTACGGCGGCGGTTCACTCGGCCAGTTCGGCATTGTCGGATTCACGCCGGGCTTTGCGAGCGCCTACGACACGTTATTGCTGAAGGTCAAAGGCCTGTCTGACAACACGGTTGTCGTGAAGATCGAGGAACCGTTCCCGGGTGCGTCTGTGCCGGTCACGGTTGATCTGGCTTCGCCGCCTGCCGGTGTCACGGTCACCGATCTCGGTGACGGCTGGTCGCAGGTTGAGATTCCGATCTCGAGCTACGGCGATGTCTCGACGTTCAGCCAGATTGTGGTCGAGTCGATCCCGGGATCGCAGGCTGAAGGCAACCCCTTCTTCGTTACCGATCTCGGCTTTGCGAGCTCCGGTGCATCCGCCGGTACGACGCCGGACGCCAGCATCGTCACCCGCGACGGTTCGACGCCTGACCTCGTACTCGGAACAGACTTCACGGCCTTTGAAGCATTCGGCACCGGTGGTTCGAACGACTACGCGTTTGCGGGGGACAGCTCGTACGCGAATGCCGTAGCGGTCACGCCCGGCGCAGGCTACGGCGGCGGTTCACTCGGCCAGTTCGGCATTGTTGGATTCACGCCGGGCTTCGCGAGTGCCTACGACACGCTGTTGCTGAAAGTTAAAGGCCTGTCTGATAACACGGTCGTGGTGAAGATCGAGGAACCGTTCCCGGGTACATCAGTCCCGGTCACGGTAGATCTCGCGGCACCGCCGGCCGGTGTAACCGTCACCGATCTTGGCGACGGCTGGTCCGAGGTTGAAATCCCGATCTCGGCCTACGGTGATGTCTCGACGTTCAGCCAAATCGTGATCGAATCGATTCCGGGTTCGCAGGCAGAGGGCAACCCATTCTTCGTTACCGATCTCGGCTTCACGACCTCCGGCGGCGGTGGCGGCGGAACCGAGCTCGCGGTTAACGGCGACTTCGAAACCGGCGACTTCACCGGCTGGCAGGAATTCCCGAACGGCGGCACGATTTCGATCGTCACACCGGGCGCGGGCGGTACTGGCTCTGCAGCCAGCCTCGACGCCTCGGGCATGGCGATCGGCGTGACGCTGAAGCTTGCAAATCTTGGTGCCGGAACGCTGACGCCTGGACAGCAGGTCACCGTGAACTTCGACTGGCAGGGTACAGACGGGGTCGGTGGCGTTGTTGATGTCCGGCTTCTGTCCGAGGTCAGCGGTGGCGGCGTGTCGCAGGAAGATCAGATCCAAGGCGGCGCCGGTTTCCCCGCGAGCTATACGTCGATCACACCTGCGGTCATTAACATCGGCCCTGACGTCAGCGGCGGTATCTCGCTGCAGTTCACTGCAATCTGCGGCGGCGATCCGAGTTGCGTGTCGACAATACAGATCGACAACGTCTCGATCGTGGCTAACTAGGGGAGGTCGGTAAACATCATGGAAGCTTTCGACACGCACCCGGAAATCCAACAGAAAACAAGAGTGGTCGCTATGACGCGTACGAACACCATTTCAAAGCTCAAGAAGTCAGTCGGACTATTGGCGATCACTGCAACACTCGCGCTTGCCGGCTGTGGTGAGGGCGACGGAAAGCCATCGATTCAGAACTCGGCAGTGACGCCGTTGCCGGAGTTGCCTGCTGGTTTCTGCGACCCGATCAATTTCGAGCTCGTGTGCCCGCAGCCGGAGATCATCAACTTCAACGGCGGTGCGACGGAAGTCGTCGACAACCCGGACATGAGCGGAATCAACGACAGCGATGCCGTTGCCCGGATGCAGAAGTTCGGTGACCAGCCGTTCGGTGGTACGCGCCTCAATCCGATCGAAACGCCCGTCGATTTCTCGGGCGGCGAGGTCTACAAGATCAAGGTCTGGTCTGAACGTGCCGTTCCAGTCACCTTTAAGCTCGAAGAGACGAACGACGGAACGGGTGGTGTCGAGCGCATCGCAAACCACACTGGCGGTAGCGAGTGGCAGGAGCTGTGCTTCGACTTTTCGGGCGTTACGCCGGCCAACACGATCGGCCTGACGATCATTTTCGACAACGGCGTGCTCGGCGCTGCTGTTGCTGGTGTCTTCGCGGGCGATTGGACGTTCTATTACGACGACATCGAGCAGGTCGAAAGCTGCTCGCCATCTGGTGGTCCTACCGGTGAAGTTCCGGGCGTCACGCTCTACGATCCTGCCGGAAGTCCGGATCTTGTCGCGGGCACCGACTACACGGAAATTACACCATTCGGTTCGGGCTCGGTGATCGACCCGATGTTTGCAGGCGACAGCTCCTTCAGCCCGGCGCTGGCCGTATCCAGCGGCCCCGGCTACGGCGCAAACGTCGCACAGATTGGCTACATCGGATTCCCGGCAGGCTTCCTGACCGACTACGAAGAAATTCTCTTCAAGGCGAAAGGCCTTCCGAATGCTGTCATCTTCGTCAAGTTGTTCGACAACGTCGATACGCTGCGCATCAATCTGACCAGCAGCGGCTTCACCGAAGATCTCGGTGACGGCTGGTACCAGGTCACGATCCCGGTCAGTGCCTTCTCAAGCCTGACGACAGCAACGGGAATTGTCCTGGAAAGCGACAACACGGCGCCGACGCAGTTCATGATGTTGCTGACCGACGTTGGCTTTAACGAACCCGCGGGATCCGGCGGTGGAGGCGGAACCGGCGGCGGTGGAGGAGGTTCGCAGAGCCTTGGCGTCTTCTCCGAAACGAATAACATGCCGAACGTGAACGTCACGAATATCGCCAACGCCGGCAATCCGGTCACAATCGACACGAGCAGCACGGCAGTCACCGCATTCGACGGCGCCGTTTCGCTTGGACTAACGTTCAGCGACAACACGGCAGGCAACGGCTTCGGTGGCGCGATATTTGAGTTCGACAACGTCGACATCTCGGCCTTCGATACCCTGAAGTTCGCGATCGATACGACAGCTTTCCCGAACTTCGCAAACCTGACTGTTCAGCTCGAGCCTCCGAGTGGCGGAACACCGGGCGGCAACGTATCGCTTGCGGCCTACACGCCGACCTCGACGTCGGGCAACTGGAGTGTTTACGAGATTCCTCTTGCTGACTTCACGGCTGTGATGCCTGCGAGCGTTAACCGTCTTGGCTTCTTCAACGCGCGCGATGGTGCCGACACGCTGCTTGCCGGAACGCTCTACCTCGACGACATCCACTTCACTGTCGCCAGCGGCACCGGTGGAGGTGGCGGTGGCGGAACGACCGGCGGAATCGGTGTCTTCTCGGAGACCATCACCAGCCCGACGGTCAACATCACCAACATCGCAGCGGCCGGCAATCCGGTGACAATTGACTCAATGAGCACCGCAGTAACGCCGTTTGATGGGACGATTTCTCTCGGCCTGACGTTCTCTGACAACACTGCAGGGAATAATTTCGGCGGTGCAATCTTCGAATTCGATGATGAAGATCTGTCGGCGTATGACACGCTGAAGTTCGCGATCGACACCTCTGCGTTCGCCAATTTCGCCAATCTGACGGTTCAGCTTGAACCGCCCGCGGGAGGAACACCGGGCGGCAATGTGTCACTTGCGTCCTACACGCCGGTTTCGATGACCGGCAACTGGAATGTCTACGAGATCCCGCTCGCCGATTTCACAGCGGTCAGTCTGACGCTGGTCAACCGGCTCGGATTCTTCAACGCACGGGACGGCAGTGACACGCTACTCGCCGGAACGCTGTATCTGGATGATATCCACTTCACGACTGCTGGCGGCGGCTCCGGAGGCGGTGGCGGTTCCGGCGGCGGAGGTGGCTCCGGTGGCGGTGGCGGCAGCAGCGTTCTCGTCAACGGCAACTTCGAAGACAACGGCGGAAGCCTCGACGGCTGGACTGTCGGCCTGTTTGATGACGTTGGCGGCACCCTCGGGTCCATCACTGCCGACAGCAGCGGCCAGGGTGGCAGGTCAGGCACCGTGGCAAGGCTGATTGTTAACGGCTCTTCGGCGTCGTTTAATGATGCCGTCATCAGCCAGGAGGGTCTGGGTGCCGGCACGGTCATGGCCGGTGACACGGTCACCGTGACCTTCGACATATACGGCACGGTGACGCAGCCCGGTGCTGCGGTATTTGCAGAAGTGATTTTCCTGGACGGCAGCGGCATGGACGTAGGAGGTCGGGACTTCCTGAACTCGGATCCGACTCCGCTCAACCCGACGACGACCTGGACGCCTGTGTCGGGCACGGTAACAGCGGGAACGGGATTCGTCCCACCTGCAGGGGGCGGCTCATACGATGTGAGCGGTGGCCTGGTTCTATCGTTGAAAGTGTCTTGCGGCCCGGTCGACGGCTGCGCCCAGGACGTTTCGTTCGACAACGTCACCTTCACCATCAACTAACGTCGGGAGCGAATGAGAACAATGAAACTTTTTGACGTTTGTAAAGATAACAACCAAAACAGAGTAATCGCTATGGCGGGAATGAGCCTCACGAAACGTCTTCAAATCGCTTTCGGTTTGCTTGTGCTGGCGCTTGCTCTCTCGCTGCCCGGCGTGAGTCACGCGCAGTCCGATGTCGTGACGACCGTCAAGGACGAGAACGGCTGGAAGCTGCAGGTTAACGGTGAAGACTACTTCATGAAGGGTGTCGTCTGGGGCTATACGCCGCGCGGACAAAACTACACCTACAACCTGTTCGGACAGTCGGACGACCAGATCCGGAAGATCCTGGACTACGACTTCGGGCTGATGGCGGACATGGGTGTGAATACGATTCGCACCTTTACGATGATCCCGCCGAAATGGGTGACCTACATCTATCGCGAGCACGGCATCATGAGCATCATCAACCCGCTCATGGGCCGCTACGGTTACAGCATCGACGGTCAGTGGGTGCCGTTCACCGATTACTCCGACCCGCGCACCCGGGAAATCTTGAAGCGCGACATGCAGGTGTTCGTTGAGCGCTACAAGGACGTACCCGGCGTGCTGATGTTCGCCTTCGGCAACGAAAGCAACTACGGCCTGTCCTGGTCCAGCTTCGAAATCGAAAACCTGCCGGAAGGCGAGCAGAACACGGCGAAAGCCCGCTACCTGTACAGCCTGTTTGAGGAAGTCATCGCGGCGGGCAAGGCGATCGCCCCGAACCAGCCGTTCACGATCGTCAACGGCGACCTGCAGTACATCGACCTGATCGCCGAGCTGATGCCGTCGCTCGATGTTCTCGGCAGCAACGTTTATCGAGGAAAAAGCTTCACCGACCTGTGGGCGACGGTTGACGAGAAACTCGACCTGCCGGTCGCGTTCTTCGAATTCGGCAGCGACGCATTCAATGCCCGCGAGTTCAGGGAAGACCAGAAAGCCCAGGCGCTGATCCTGAAGGACCAGTGGCAGGAGATCTACAACAAGGCTGCCGGCAACGGCGAGGAAGGCAACGCGATCGGCGCGTTTATCTTCGAGTGGCGCGACGAGTGGTGGAAGTACCTGCAGATCGAAGAGCTCGACATCCAGAACAACAATGCTTCATGGTCCAACCAGGCCTATCTCTTCGACTGGGCGCCGGGCAAGAACAATATGAACGAGGAGTGGTTTGGTATCACCGCGCTCGGCCCGTTGAACAGCGAAGGTGTCGCAACGGCACGTCCGCGCATGGCCTACGACGTTATGCAGCAGGTCTTCATGCTGGATCCCTACGACAACAGCAAACAGGAGATCAACCAGACCTTCGCAAATCTCAACCTGGAGCTCTACGAACTCAAAGGCGACGTTCGCCGGCTGTCTGCTGAGAACGACGAAAAGAAACGCATGATTCAATTCACCGGCGGCCGCCTCCAGGGTGAGATGGTCGTGCGGGGCAGCGACAAGGGCATCGACGAGGAAGGCGAGAACTCGCTCGAATTCTCGAACGGAGAAATGGTTTTCCTCGACTTCGCCTTCCAGCCGAACGATCGCACCAGCGGGCAGATGACCCTGAACGTGCTCGGCAACGTCGCCGACAAACAGCCGCTGGAATTCTCCTACGGCGACCGCGGGCGACCGATCACGATTCGTGCGGAAACACCGACGTTGGTCGGGGAAGAGTTCGTCTTTTCTGAGAGCGACGTGCAGTTCGCCGACAGAGAGCGCGTCGAGATCTACGATTTCAGCGCAACCTACGAAGGCGAGAATGCCGACGTCGAGGCCTTTTATCACACGTCACGTTTCCACTGGGGCTATGAAGGCGATCACTTCGGCCTGCTTCGTGAAGCGACAGACATTCCGGGCATGGACATCTGGAACGCGAAAGCACCGCAGGGCGTCGAGATCAGGGGCAAAGGCAAGTATGACGGCCTGACCTTGCTCTTCGGTCCGGAAGTCTACTGGGGCGCCAACCCGAAACTGATGTTCAAGTACGACTTCAACTTCGGGAAGTTCGACTGGACGTTCATCCACGCCGAAGACCTCGCACGTCGTGGCAACGGTGACGATCCCACGAACATCACGGTACGCCAGTCGCGTCAGACGACGCTGACCGCGGAGCGCGAGTTCGGCAACGGCATCAAGCTGGAACTCGGCGGCATTATCTCTGCGCCGGAAGAAATCGACGATGTCTTTGACCGCGTCGATCGCCAGGGCAACGTCATCCTCGACCAGATCGAAGATGAAGACGCACTTGGGTTCAGGGCCAAGGTGACGTTCCCGTGGTACGAAACCTACTTCCAGGCCGCACACCAGGGACTCGTCGCGGATGCAGGGCAGGTGCATCGCACCTTCGGCATCATGGACCCGAGCCGCCTGCCGAACTCCGGCGAAGGCAACAAAAACGAGTACGAGGCCGGTATGATTCTGCGCTTCGGCGATTTCATGCTGATGCCACGGGTGCTGTACCGAGACAACCTCGTTCACGCGAACCCGACGATTCTTCCGAGCATCCAGAACGGCATTCTGCAGCCGGGTACCCAGCCGCGAGACACGGACACCGACCCATTCGCCGTTCTCGGCAACCGCGAAGCGCGGTCGGGTGAGCTCTACCTCACCTACGATCCGACGGGCGCAACCCAGTTCTACGACTGGGACAACGACTGGCGCGAAGATGCCAAGTTTGCGTTCAACATCGGTGGCACGTACACAAGCTTCCCGACGCGAACGGATTCCTACCTGTTCTTCTTCGAGCCAAGCGGCACGAACGTACCCTTCGGCCAGGGTCTGCCGTCTGAAGACGTCTGGGCCGCCTCGAGTCGGATCGTGATGAATCCGAGTCCGAATGCGCGCTACATCTTCCGTCTCGTTCGCGGCTTCGAGCAGTCCACCGGTAATCCGAATGGCGGCACCGCTGACTTCTTCCAGTTCCACTGGAAGGCGGAGTGGAATCGCAAGCACCGCTTCTCGGGCTACTACATGCATGATGCGTTTGGACCGTACGACTTCTTCCGTCAGTTCAACATCACGTTCCCGGAACAGATCGAGCTCGACTACTCGATGCTGCTGGGCGGCTCCGGCATGCAGTTCGGGTCCGTGCAGGACGAAGAGCGCGCCACACGCATCGGTATTCGCACGCAGTACCGTTCGCTCGATCCGAGCAACGAGACGTTTGAGCAGAATGGGGACGCGATCTTCCAGACCATTCTCTACTTCACCTACCAGTTTTAAGGCAGCACATGAAAAGCCTAGGATTTATCGACATGAAAACACTGAATCGCAACGAGACTCAGCCGGCTGTCATGAAGTTCCTGTTTGCCGCGCTGTTGGGAATGAGCACCCTGGTATTGGGTGGTTGTAACGAAGAGCGTGGCCCGGAGGACGGAACAGTCGTCACGACGGTCGCACTGCCGACCGATGTCGTCCTGAACCTGTTCTGCGAAAACGTCGGCGTCCACCCGGAGACCTGTGTCCTCGACGATCCGGAAAACCCGTTCGCGACGACGACGATTATCGAGTTTGACCCGAACAATCCGGACTCGACGAACAAGTTTGACCTGTTCAATTCGATCCCGGCGGGGCCGGCCGGTGCGAAGGCGCGCTTCTACTTCTGGGCGACCGCGCTGGCACGGCGCGCAAGCGGTGAGAACCAGTTCTATACGGCGCTCGCGCTGCACGAGCTCTACGACGCGAACAGCAACGCGCTTGATCAGGACGAACTGGTCCAGGCGCAGGCGCTGAAAGCCTACCGTTCCGTTCTCGATAACTTCTTCGGGGGCGTCACAGTCTTCGCCTGCTGCCCGGGCGCAAGCCCGGACGGCGAGCCGGTAACCTTCGCGATCCCGCTGAACGAGCTAACCGCCGACAACCTTTATCGGACAGACGCGACGGGCTACCGCAGGCTCGTTCCCGGCGACCCGATCCTCGTGCTGGAACTGCTGCTCGACTGGGGCTACTCCTACCAGGCAGCAACCCCGCCGAACTTCGACAATGGTGTTATTGTTGCAGGCGAGTTCTGATCGAATCGGGAAAATGCATGCGACACTGTGTCACCTCAAGAACCCTGCTCCTCGCAGGGTTCTTTGGTTTGTGGAATAGCGCGATGGCAGACGCAATCCCCGTCGAGCTCCGGCAGACGGAGTCCGGCTGGGAGCTATTGCGCGGCGGCGAGCCCTACTTCATCAAGGGCGCAGGCGGCGAACACTCGTTAGAAGCGCTCGCCGAGGCCGGCGGCAACTCCATTCGCACCTGGGATGCCGAGAATGTCCGCGGTGACGACGATGTTGCTGTCCTGCTCGACGAGGCCCATGCCTTGGGTATGACGGTCGCGGTCGGAATCTGGCTCGGCCACGAGCGCCACGGCTTTGACTACAGCGACGAAGGCCAGGTTCGCGAGCAGTTCGAGCGCGCGAAGCGCATCGTCGAAACCTACAAGGATCATCCCGCCCTCCTGATCTGGGGCATCGGGAATGAAATGGAGGGCTTCGACGAAGGCGATAATCCCGCTATCTGGAAGGCGGTGGATGACATAGCGGCGATGGTGAAAGACGTCGACCCGAACCATCCGACGATGACGATTACGACATTTGTGCACGGCGAACGCATCGACTGGGTGCACAACAAAAGCCCGAACATCGATATTCACGGCATCAATGCCTACGGTGGCGCAGTCGTCATCCCGAAATTCCTCGACGAAGGTGGTGCGACCAAACCTTACGTGATGACGGAGTACGGTGCTGTCGGGGCCTGGGAAATGCCCAAGACCGAATGGGGCGCGCCGATCGAACAGACGAGTACCGACAAAGCTGCGTTCTACCGGCGCGCTTACGAAGCGGCGATCGCGAGTCAGCCGGGCCGCGCACTCGGCGGATACGCGTTTTTGTGGGGCGACAAAATGGAAGGAACACCAACATGGCACAGCATGTTTCTTCCTGACGGTGCGCCGACCGGGGCAGTCGATGTCATGACGGAGCTCTGGTCCGGCGAAGCGCCGGACAATCTTGCACCCGAGGTTCAGCCGCTGTCGATAGACGGCTTCCCCGAGGTGGAGCCGTCCGCGAGACTCAAGGTTTCCGTTGAGGCGAGCGATCCGGAAGATGGCGCACTGACGGCGCGCTGGGAATTGTTGCCGGAGTCGAATGATTTCCTGACGGGAGGCGATTTCCGTGAGAAGCCGTCAGCCATCAAGGGTGCGGTCGTTGAGGGAGGCGTCGATGGTGCGCTTATCGAAATGCCGGCGCGCCCGGGCAACTACCGGCTCTACTATTACGTCTACGACTCCGCTGGCAAAGCTGCGACTGCCAACCTGCCGCTGAAGGTTACGGGCGAGCAAGCCTCGCCGTTCCCGTTCGCCGTCTACGAAGACTCGTTCGACAACATGCCGTGGGCGCCGTCCGGCTGGATGGGCAATTTTGAACAGCTCTCGGTGGACGGCGACTTTCCGGTCGAGCCCTACACTGGCGAGTCTTGCATCAGCATTCGCTACGAAGGCGTGTACCAGTGGGCCGGGGTCGCGTGGCAGCATCCCGCCAACAACTGGGGCGACATGGAGGGCGGCGTCGATGTGTCCGGTGCAACAGCGCTCGAGCTCTGGGCCCGCGGCGCTTACGGGGGAGAGAAAGTCAGTTTCGGGGTTGGCCTGATTGCGGGCGGAAAACCCTATCCGGACTCACACATCGAAAAGGTCGAGAACATCGAGTTGACCGATGAGTGGACACGCTATGTTGTCCCGCTGGAGGGCGCTGACCTGACGAGCCTGAAGACCGGATTTTTCATCGCATTGACCGGTCGGCGGACGCCGGTGACGGTCTACCTGGACCACATTCGTTTCGTCCGTTGACGAGCGGCTATAGCGCTCCGTCGAGAATCCGAGTCTTGATGCGCTCGAACTCGTCGGCCGTGACGTAGCCTGCGTCCCGCAGTTCGCCAAGCGTCCGAATCTGCTGCAGAACGACATTGAGATCTGCGCGCGATCGCGCGGGACCCGATGACGTCACCGTCGCGTCTGATTCTGGTACGTCCGCCGGGGTTGGCGTAACGACCTCTGCCGCCGGCGAGGGTGGGGGCGCGGTGGCTTCCTGCGCCTCCGCTTCATTCGCAGCTTGCTCGGCCGCTAGTTCCTCCTGCCTGCGTCGTTCGGCCTCTGCAAGAATGCGTTGATTGGCAATCTCCGCACGACCCTTTGCGGAATCCTGCGCGTTCACCTCAGCCACGAACAGAGTGGCAAAACACAGTAGCAAGACAGTCATTGATTTCATGACCCCATCCTACCGTCAGTGCAGCCTTTTGTCCCGAGACTGTGGACTCACCGGTCGGGCGCTGGCCAAAAATTGTCAGGGGTAAACGCGACCGGTTTCGATGTCGCGCATCTCGCGGCCGAAGGGAACGAGCGCCAGCGGAATCAGCTTGATGTGCTGCAGGGCGATCGGGATGCCGATGATCGTGACTGCGAAAAATGCTGCCAGAACGAGGTGCAGGATCGCGAGTTCCAGGCCGGGAAGGATGATCCAGATGACGTTCGCGATGATGCGTATCACGCCGGCGGGCGGCTCGGTTTCACGCACTTCCCGTCCGAAGGGGGCGAGCACACCGGCGGCCAGCTTGAAGCACTGGATGCCGAAGGGAATGCCGATGATGGTGATGCAAAGAATCAGGCCACCGAGAAGGTAGCCGAGGAAAATAAAAAACCCGCCGAAGAGCAGGAAGACAAGGTTGCCGAGCGTGTTCATGGTCGGACGATAACACACGGTACCCGCGCGAGAGCGCAGGTGCCGTGTTAACTATCGACAAGTGAGGATCAGGCGGCTTCGCGCTCCTGCTGCTGGATCAGCTTGAGGATTTCGCGTCCGACACCCTCTGCCGAGGCCGGGTTCTGGCCGGTCACAAGTTTGCCGTCGACGGAGACTGCTTCCTCGAAGTTGTCTGCCTTCTTCAGTTTCGCGCCGCGCTCCTCGAGCTTTGTGCCCAGGAGGAACGGCATCAGCGAGTCTTTTTCGACCGCCTTTTCTTCGGCATCGGTGAATGTCGAGATAGTCTTGCCATCGACAAGCCATGAGCCGTTCGACAGCTTCACGTTTACAAGTGCCGCCGGGCCGTGACACACCGCTGCGACGATTTTGCCGGATTCGAATGCGTCACGAATAACGGTCTGCACGCCATCGTGATCGGGGAGATCCCACATCGTTCCGTGGCCACCCGGGAAGTAGACGCCGTCGTAATCGGCAATGTCCACGTCCTTCAGGGCGCGGGCCTTTTTCAATTCGTTTTGCACGCCTTCATCGTCCATGAAGCGCGCATTGTATTCGTCCGACAGGTCCATGCTGCTCGGATCGATCGGTGCGGTATTGCCGTCGGGCGTAACGAAATCTACGTCAATACCGGCATCGGCAAGAATTGACCACGGCCGGGCCGCTTCGAACAGGTGATAGCCGGTACGATCAGCCCGCTCGTCGTCGGCCGCGCCAAGGCGGTCATGACCGGTCAGGACGAACAGTACGCGTTGCTTACTCATTGATACCTCCGTGTGAGTGAGTCATTGCCCTTAAGGTTACGTGACAGGACTGCATCGCGTGTAACGCACTGTAACATCTGTCAATCACACTCCGACGACTCAATCTGCTTGTCGTGGCCGCCGTCGCGCGTCGTCAGGCTGTGCTTTGCGATCACGATGATTCCGCAGATGCCTGCTACCACGTTGGCCGCCGCAACGCCGAATGCGAGACCGCGGAAGTCGTCGACAATGACACCGATCCATGCCAGCGGCGCGAGTAGCAGCAGCGCCCTTCCGCCGCCCAGCAGAAGCGACGTGCCCGAACGTCCGAGGCCGTTCATCGCGGCACCGAGTGCAACGATCACGCCATAGCCTGCAAAGCTTAAGGGGACGATCGCAAGATAAAGTCCCACACTGTCGCGAACGTCGGTCGACTCAGAGAAGAACGAGGTCAGCGTGTCCGCACCGAGCCAGAGCGGCACCGCAATCAGGAGCGACCAGACCGCCGAAATCGCTGCGCAAAGCCACAGGCCGCGACGCGAACGTTCCGTCTCGCCAGCACCGCTGTTCTGCCCGACGAAAGGCGAGGTCGAAGCGGACAAAGCAAGAAGCGGCACAAGTGCGAAGGACTGAATCTTCGTCGCGACGCCGAAGGCCGCAACCTGAGATTCGCCAAGCGTCGCCACCGCCGCGGTCGCGATACTGATTGCGACGGGATTGAGCGATGTCGACAGCGAGGCCGGCAAGCCGACTCGCGCAACCTCACGCCAGTAGCTCAAGCCGTCCAGGAACTGCTGCAGCGAAAACGCGAACAGGTCTTTCTTGATGATCAGCACCAGCGCCGCCACCATCGAAACGGCGCGGGCGAGCACCGTCGCCACGGCCGCGCCCTGCACGCCCAACTCCGGCACGACGCCGAACCCGAAGATAAAGACGGGATTCAGGCCGATGTTCAGAATGGCAATGACCGTCATCAGGATGGCGGGACTGACGCCGTCGCCGGTCGATCGCAGGAGGCCGTTAATCGCAATCGGCACGATCAGAAAAATCGATCCGGCGAACCAGATCTGCATGTAGGACAGTGCGTCGCCCCGAACGGCGTCCGAAGCGCCCATGAGGTCGAGAATGACGCCGATACTCAAGAAACCGATTCCTGCGAGTATCGCGGCGATGAATATCGCCATACCGACAGCGCCGGTGACGATCGCCCGCTGTTCGTCCTTACCGGCGTTCTCGCCGATTTTTCTCGACAGGACTGAGGACGCTCCGGCGCTCAAACCGATTGCGAGGCTGATCAGTGTCGAGACGATCGGGAAGGTAAAACTGATGGCCGCCAGCGGGCCTTCGCCGAGCTGGCCGACGAAGTAGGCGTCCGCGATGCCGATTGCCTTTACCGCGAGAATGCCGCCGATCATCGGCAGCCAGAGCTCAGCCAGCTTGCTCCTGACTGAACCGTCGGTCAGTGCCACAAAACTCTCGCGGTTCTAGCGTCTGGCGACGAGGTATCCCGCAGTCGCGCAGCTACCCGTGAGGAACGCGCCCCAGGCGATATCGGAATACACCAGCATCGCCGACCACTGCGTGAAGATCGCGTGGTTTGTCAGCGTGTACGTGCCATAAGCGAGCGCGCCGAGGATCGCGCCATTCAAAAACGCGGTCTTCCTCTGCCCGTCAGCAAGAGCTGGGCGGACGGCAAAATAGAGGATTCCGGCAATGTAGCCGATGTAGAACGCGGAAGCGGACACGCCGTTCGGCGTGTCCCGCATCATGTTCCCGAGCTGCGCGTTATACACGTCACTCAGGAAAAATGAGATCCAGACCAGGTCGATGACGAGGAATGCGATTGCCGTTGCGACGGCTGCTTTTACGTAAGTCATTTCGCCACTCTACCCCTCGGCGCCACCCTCCGTATCCCCCGGAAGCAACTTGTTACTTTCAATTTCTCGCCAAGTCGATGAGCATGACGCCTATGAACACCGTATTCCGTGCCCTCGCAGCCGTTTTTCTTGTCGCCGTCGCCGCTGTCGCATCGGGCTGCAGCGCGCTCGGGCTGATCAACAAGGCGAGCCCGGATGCGCACTATGACAGCACTCGCGACATCACCTACGGCAGCGAGCAGCGACAGTTGCTCGACGTGCACACGCCAAAACAGGCGCCCGACGAAAATGCAGCCGTGGTCGTCTTTTTCTACGGAGGAGGATGGCGTGATGGCAGCAAGGACAACTACGAATTCGTCGCATCCGCGCTGACCCAGTCCGGCTACACCGTCGTCATTCCCGACTACCGTCTCTACCCCGACGTCGTCTTCCCAACCTTTGTCGAGGACGGCGCGGAAGCCATTGCCTGGGTCGTCGACAACATCCACCAGTACGCGGCTGCCGACGCGCCAATCTTTCTAATGGGGCATTCAGCCGGCGCACACATCGCAGCCAGCCTCGCGTTCGATCCGCGCTACCTCGACAAAGAAGGGACCTCAACCAAGGTAGTTCGAGGCTTTATCGGTCTGTCCGGCCCTTACGATTTCCTGCCGATTCAGCGCGGCTACCTCGAAGAGGTATTTCCAGAATCACTGCGACCACGAAGTCAGCCGGTTCGCTACGTGTCTTCCGCCGCACCGTCGACGCTGCTGATCCACGGTGACGACGATTCGACCGTCCGGATTTCGAACAGTCGAAGCCTTCGAGATCGATTGCAGGACTGCGGCGTTAACGTCGAACTGAAATCCTATCCGGGCGTCGGGCACGCGCGCGTCGTCGCCGCGATTGCTCCGCCGCTGGACTTTCTTGCGAGGACGATGGAGGACACGAGCGATTTCATCGAGCGGACGCTGACACAAACACCCGAATCCCACTCGGGCAACGAACGCTGCGCACCGAAAGCGATTAGTTACTGATCGATCGTCCGCACTTGTCTCGCGCTGTGGCCGAAGTCCGCGGGCATCCCATGCAATGCGAAATCAATCCACTCCTTGTCGAATTGCGCCCACAGCGATTCGCGGGGATCGTCGGAATGTGCGACCGGCAGAATGCGAACTTCCAGCGGTTGCCGTTCAACGTGATTCGCAATTGCGATGACCGAGCGTGACGGGACAACATGATCGTCAAGTCCGATCCCGATCAGCGTCGGCGACTTCAGACGCGATGCGGAGTCCAGCGTATCGAAATACGACAGCGTGGACATGACGGTTCCCGTTTGCTCCGGATGCTCGTCAAGGAACTTTTTGATCTCGGCCGATGAGCCGGCCGTCGACAAGCGGAGTCGTTCACTGTGCCAGCCAAGAGTTGGTTGGCCGACGACGAGCAGGTCAGCATGCGCGCCAGCCGCGTTTGCCGTCAATGCCATCGCGCCGCCAAAGCTGAAGCCGTAGAGAATCAGTTGTGACAGCCGACCGTCGACCAGGTTGCGGCCAATTTCGACGGCACGGTACAGGTCCATAACTGCGCCTCTCAGGATACTCGTTTGCGGCGAATCGAGACCAGAGAGCACATAGCCTCCGCGTGCGAGTGAGAGAGGCTGCGACCGGCCAAAGCCGCGAAAGTCGATGCCCATGACATTGCAGCCGGCATTCGCCCAGTTCAGCATGACGTCGTGCTGCGAGTTGTAGCCGTGGCTGTGCACGATGAGCGGGCGCGCGTCCGAATCGTCGTGCGCGAGCAGATAGCCGGCAATGTTTACATTCCCGAGCGACTGAAATGTCAGCTTGTGGTGAGTCAGCCCTGGTCGCGGATCAGCTTCGGTCGACACATCCGTTGCCGGGGTAACGCTCGCAAGTTCGGCGACGGTTTCCTGCCAGAACGTGTCCAGGTCTTCGGGTGCGTTGGCGAGCGGAGTAAAGCTGTCGATAGCGGCGAGCGGCATACTGTTATTCTTTCCCTTTCCTCGACCGGATGAGTTTCATGTCAAAAGCGGACGCGTGGCTTGATCAGTTTGCCAACGCTGACGTTTTCAAAAGCATTGCGCCGGATCGGCGCAGGCCACTTGTCGAAGCCGCTCGCCTTCAGCACGTTGACGCGGGCGAAATCCTGTTCCAGCAGTTTCATCCGGCCACTCGATTCTATCTGCTGCTTGACGGGACTGCGACGCAATCGACGGGCCGCACCAACGCGGTGCAGTTCGATCCGGTTGACTGGCCGTTTGCGGCGCTCGGTTGGAGCGGATTCCTGCGTCCGAATCGCTACGGGTCGACGGTGACGGCGCAAACGGATCTCGAGCTCTTGAGCTTCGACCAGGAAACGCTCGCGAGTATTTTCTATTCGGACCCTGCGCTCTCGATCTGTTTCTTCAGTCTGATACTCGACAGTGTCCGTCGCCAGTTGACGAGCGTTCGCGCGTCGCGCATCGACATGAGCGGAGCGTCATTCAGCCCGCCGGAGCCCGGTCGCGATCAGGGACGCCGTCCCGTCGTCGGACGGGCGGATAGTGTGCTGCGCCGAACCGCATTCTTCGCGGCGTTCGACGACGACATTGTTGAACAGCTTGCGGAGCGAGCAGAACTGCTGTCGTTTGCGCCCGGATCGCTGCTCGTCAAGCAGGACGAATTTGTCGATGGGCTGCTCGTTCTTGCCAGCGGATCGTGCACTGCGAGTTTCGAGTCTCCTGATCCGGCATCGCGGAAGCTGCTGCCGTTTCGGCGGTTCCGGTCCAGGCAGGGGATCGTGGCGGGCCTCCCTGGCGACGGGCAGACGTACTCGGCGGAGGCGACCGTCTATGCTGAGTCCCACTGCTGGGTCTATCGCGTTCCGGCAGACGCGTTACAACACCTTGTTGATCGTGATCCGGAATTTGGCCGCGCATTCCAGCAGCGGCTGCTTGCGCGAATGGCAGGCCTTATCGCGGCGATCCGGATGGAGCGCAATTACGCGCACACCGAACCCGAGATCGCACTCGTGACTGACATGCTCGCCAACGGCAGCGCTCGGCTTCCAGTGACGTCGACCCTGCACAAGGTTCCGCACCTGCTTGCTCATCGCCTCACCGTCGGCAATGCGTTCGCCGCACTGCGGCAGGTCGGCGAAACTGGCAGCTACCACGAGCGCCTGCTCGCGGCACGCTGCGACGAATTGCTGTCCGGCGTTGCTGCCGAACACGCGTTCTACCAGGGCATTCTCGAAGCCTGTCAGCATGTGATCGACAAAGACGAAACGGCATCGCCGGAGAAAACACGCGAAGAGTGTGATCGCCTCGTCCTCGACGCATTCGGCTACCTGGATATTATCGTCGACGGTGGTGACAACTGGCCGGAGTCTGGTGGGAACGTCGTCATTCTCAATCACCTCGCATGCCCCGAGTACTACCAGCTCCCGAACGGGTATCACTTTTCATTCGATACAGCCTTCGTCAGCGCCCTCGTCTGGCAGCGCTACGGGCGAAGCGCGGTTCGTGTCGTTCGCCAGAGTCCCGATGCCGAATTCGGCCACAATCTGTTTTACAGCAGGCTGGGGCACATCACCGTGCCGACGGTTGAGTCCGAGCTCGAAGGCGTCGACGAAGAAGCATTTCGCGCGCTGCGTCGCGAAGCAGGACGCAGGTTTGGAGAGGAGGGGCGACGCGCAATCTCCAGCGGAACAAACGTCATCATCTGCCCGGAGGGACAGAGCCAGCCTGCGGAACTCTCACCGGCTCGTTTTCACACCGGCGCGTTCCGTCTTGCTCTGGAGACCGGGGCGCAGGTGGTGCCTATCGCGCTGGCAGGTTTTGACCGGCGTTACAAGGTCGGTCCGCTGGTCGCGACCATTCTTCCGCCGGTCAGCGTCACCGAATGGTCGAAGGAAAACCCTGCCGGCGACCTGCGCGCATTTGCCGATGAGTTGCGAGACTCTTTCAAAGAGGCTGTGCTGTCCGCGCAGGCGCTCGCTGCCGGTGCTTCGGAATCGTAGCCGCTAGCCGCGCGAGCGTGGCGGAGAGTGTCATTCTGCGGATCGTTCCGCCGATGCCGGAGCGAGCGATGCTGAGATCTCACACAGCCGGTCGTAGCTGCGAAATGACAGTATCGCGCGCTCGAAGATGACCCGCACGAGCAGCGACCCGAAAATCAAAGCGGTCCACCAGGCCCAGTGATCCAGCCTGATCAACACATAAGTTCCGTACAGCACGCCGCCGATGCCGCCCCAGAAAAGGATCTGCAACAGCAGCGGAGAAACCATTCGCCGGAATGACAAGACCTCATACAGTTGCGACATAGCGAGCTCCAGTAGTGCGAGTGATTCGTTTATTAAAGTCCTGCCGACACTCGACCGCAATCGCCGGACGCGATCTTTCTTGTCATCGTCGCTGATCGCACGCGTTTCTAGTGACCTAGGATTTCGCGCTGCGCTTTTTTCGTGAGTTTTGAGAACACGAGCTCGTAGGAGCGCTGGACAAGCGTCTGCAGCTCCTCGTCCGGTAGCGCACACTCTGCCGGTTCTATCTGTATCCACTTCGCGCGTGCGAGATAGGGAGCAGGCACAATGCCTTCGCGATCGGTCAGCTCGAGGAATCGTTCGTCGTCGACTTTGAAGGAGTACCGGCTGTCCGCGTCAAGACCGGCACAGCCAAACATCTTGCCGCCGATCTTGTAGACCCGGTCGTTGTCCCATTGCACGTTGATGGTTGCGCCTTGAAAGCCCAGGCACAGCTCACCGAATTCGTCTGCATTCATCGTCAGTCTCCCGTACCGCGCCAAGCGTCTGGCCCAAAAGACCGTGGCGCGGCCCGATTTCAGAATATACTCAACCGACAACCTGCGCGCGGGACTGATCGGCCACGCCGCGTTGTAAGAGATATCAGGGGATCGCATGCAGCAGCAACAACCGACGTTTCTTGAAAGACTGACCGACCGTGAGGCGTGGAATGCCTGGTTTGCCGAGGCGGAACGCTGGGTCACTCAAACGCTCGCAACAACCGACACGCTGGTGCAGCTCGGGCTAGTCGCATTTGCGGCGGCGCTGGCGTGGCTTGTCTCTCGCCGGGTCCGTCGAGCAATCGAGAATCTCGGAAAGCGCCACGCGCGCTACGCGCTGCTCGAGCGCCTGTGGGGAACGCTCGCGAAGATCGCCTTCCCGGTGCTCTGGGTCCTGACACAGTGGGCGATCGTTGCCGCGATGGCGTCTGCAGGACTCGCGCACGGCGCGATCGTCGTCGTGTCGAGTTTGCTGACCGCATGGATCGTAATCAGCATCGTGACCGTCTTCGTGGCGAACCCGCTCTGGTCAAACACTGTTGCCGTCTCTGCGTGGCTGGTTGCCGCACTGAATATTCTCGGTTTGCTGGATAGCGCGGTTGCGCTGTTGGAGGGAGCGTCGTTCACTTTGGGTCAGCTTTCGATTTCTGGCCTGACTATCGTCAAGGGTGTTGTTGCGCTGGGTGTTTTACTCTGGGTCACCGCGCTGATTGGACAGCTCATCGAGGTCCGCATCAAGGCGTCTGCGAACCTCACGCCGTCGATACAGGTGCTGACGACCAAGCTGATGCGCATCGCACTTGCCGTGGTCGCATTCGTCTTCGCGCTGTCGATCGTCGGCATCGACCTCACGGCCTTTGCGGTCGTCGGCGGGGCGATCGGCGTCGGACTCGGTTTCGGCCTGCAGAAAATCTTCGCGAACCTCGTCAGCGGGTTCATCCTGCTGCTCGACAAGTCCATCAAACCCGGCGACGTGATTGCGATCGGCAATGACTATGGCAAGGTCGATGCACTGGGTGCGCGCTACGTTTCGGTCCTGACGCGCGACGGCATCGAGCACCTGATCCCGAACGAAGAATTGATCACGACGAAGGTCGAAAACTGGTCCTACTCAAACAACCTGTTGCGTCTCGGCAAGATCGTCGGCATTCACTACAAATCGGATGTCCGCCTCGCCGTGCGCCTCTGCATGGAAGCGCTTGAGGAGACGCCGCGTGTCCTCAAGGACCCGCCGTCCGTCTGCCTGATCCAGGAATTCGGCGATAACTCCGTCAACCTCGACCTCCGCTTCTGGATCAACGATCCGATGAACGGCTGCGGCAACGTCGTGAGTGCTGTTCTCTTAAGCGTGTGGGATAAATTCCACGAGCACGGCATCGAGATTCCGTATCCGCAGCGCGATCTGCATCTGCGTTCGTCCGACCTGGGGCGCGAGGCTTTCGCCGGCGTCAACGCGGACCATGTCGCCTCGGGCTGACGCGGCTACTCGATCTCGATATAGCGATCGTTCATCGGCAGCGCGCGGCCGTGTGCGTCGCCGTTCGTCGCATCGTCGAGGACCTGAACGGTTTGGTCGAAGAGAGCCTGAGCTTCCTCCGGGCTGTCGCCGATGCAGGTGACGCCGAGTTTTCCGTACTGCGAGAGCGCACCGATCATATAAAACAGAACGCCCTTGCCGGTCGCATGGCGGAAGCCGATGCCGTGCCGCAGCACGATGTCGACGAGGTCTTCCGGCAATAGCCCGCGATAGGCCGGCGACTTCAGGTTGTCGGTGGCTTTGTAATACTTCGCCTGGCCCGACGGCGTGCAGAACAATCCTGTCTCATCGTCGAGGCTGCCGTCGGTGAGAAACTCCAGCGCGTGAAACGGCGGAGTCGTGCCGCCCATGCGCAGGTTGATCTCAATCGCATGCGCGTCCCAGCCGTCGGGGGTCTTCGAAACAAGAAAGTCGATTGCGAAGCGGCCGATCACGCCCTTTTCACACAGGACGTCCGCCACTTTTTGCGCGTACTCCTGCAGCATCGTCCTGTACTCAGCTTCCGCCGGGAAGCGGCAGCCCATGTAGGACTGTCCGGTGGCGCCGCCGAGCACCTGTTCGTGTGTCGAGACGATGCGCGCCTTGTGGTCAGGGAGGATGCGCATTTGCACGGACGGCGAGCGAATCTCCTTGCCGCCAACCATCTCTTCAACGATCCCGCCCATCTTGGCGAACTTGCGCATAAAGCCGTCGTAAAACTCCTGGCCGGACAGCCACTGCAGTCGGCCGAGCGCGTCGCGAATCGCAGCCTCGTCGACGTCACCGTCCGGATAGCGGAACACTGCATTCCCTTCGCCGCCGAATCCCTGATTCAGTTTAACGACGGCGCGTTCGACCTTCGGACGCATCTCGCGAAGTTTCAGCAGCGCATCGACGATGTCCTGCTCGCTGTGCAGGTCCTCGAAGCCTTCCGGGTGCGGAATGCCCGCTTCCGTGAAGATCTGTCGATTGCCCGACTTCGTTCCGAGGTGAAGCAGCTCGGGATTGAGTCCGTTCAGCGGGATACCGAGCGCAAGCGCCAGGTCCCGCTCGAGCGACGTGGAGTTGTAGCAGGTGAGATACGCGCTGGCCGGGTCACCGATCAGCTTACGCATGCGTCGAATAAGATGCGGGCGCTCGAGAATCTTTTCCGACAGCGGTTTCGCCGTTGAATCGAACAGCGAAATCATTGTCAGTCGAGCCCGTGCGTGGCTTGCCGAGACGCTGTCGAGCAACTGCAAATAATAGTCGACGACGTCCGGGTGGACCGGCTGACTCGTCACATAGATCAGCCGCGCGTTCGGATTGCGCAGGCGGATCAGCGCGAACATCAGGCGCTCTTCGTAGAATCCGGCGCCCGTAACCTTGGCCAGTTCTTCCTGGTCGACACTCATCGACGGCACGATGACCGACGTGCATGGATGCGCGGCATCGCGCTGCAGCGCCTGCCAGACGTTTGGCAGGTTTTCCTGCAGCAGGCCGAAGCGCTTGGCGAGATCGTCCGGCGCCCTGCTCATGATGCGTGCACCTTCAGCGTCTGCCCGATGTCGTCCATGATGCCGCGCAGCGTGTCGTAGTCCGGGTGTCGAACACGCAGCCACGCGTTGGCCATATAGCCGGCCTCGACCGACTGTGTCGGCGTGCCGGGGTCCGGCAAGCGGGCGGCGACAATGTTCTCGCCGTAGCGCTCCTGAATCGTGTTGGCGCCGGAGTAGCCGCTGATGTGGCCGTCGCGGTCCGGCCGTAACGCGATCATGCCAGCCGAGTAGCGTCGTGACGGCTGCGTGTGCGTATCGCCGTGTGCGAGTGCATGCGCCCACTCGAAGTAGAGATCAAACTCGTTCGCGGCGTTGTAAACGTCCCACTGACCGACGCCCGGCGGACGACAGCCAATCTCCGAAAACTTGAGACCCTTCGGCCCGAAGAACCATTCCATGTGCGTCGCGGACGTGCCGATATCCAGCGCGCGAATTACGTCGCGTGTCATCTGCCGGACCTCTTCGTAGCCGGGCTCGAACAGGCGGTTGGTCGTCACCATCTGCGGCGAGATCCAGCGTTCCCGCATCGCTTCGAGCACGTTCGGGTAGTAGTGCGTGATGAACTCGTGATGCACGTTGCCGTTGACGGTCAGCGTGTCGATGTAGCCCTCGTGGCCTTCGATGAACTCCTCGATGGCCATCGCGTGACCGTCTGCCAGCCCTGACTCGACGATAACTCGTTCGAGCGCCTCGTCGTCGCGCACCCGAAACGTTCCGGACGCGCCCGCGCCATCGGGCGGCTTCACGATCAGCGGATAGCCGACGCTCTCTGCAAACGCACGCGCGTCCCCGGCACTCTCGGCTCGTGTCGATTGGGCACAGGCGATACCGGCCTTGCGCAGCACCTCTTTCATCGCCGGTTTGTCACGGCAGAGATACGCGGTGCGCGTCGACGTGCCCGGAATGCCAGCGGCCTCGCGCACTTTCGCGGCCGGCATGATATGCGCCTCGATCGTGGCTTCCAGTCTGTCGATCCACAGCTTGCTCTGCGCGAGTTGGACGGCCTTCAACAAGGAAGGTTCGTGCACGACGGAGCGGACCTGGATGTAGTCGAACAACCAGTGCTTCACTTCGTCGTCGAGATATTCGCGCGGACGTTCACCAACGCCGATGACGCGGGCGCCGACCGCGTGCAGCGCGCGAACAAATTCGCGCTGGTTGCTGGGAAACGATGGTTCGACGAAGACGATATTCATGCGCTGATCAGCCGGCGAAACAGGGCAACGTATTCCTCACCCTGTGTTTCCCACGAAAAGTCGTTGGCCATTCCGTTCGTCATGATCTTCCCCCAAAGTTTTTTATTCTTATACAGATCCAGCGCGCGATTGACGGCCCAGCGCAGACCCGTGGCGTCGTAGTGGCGGAACAGCACCCCCGTGCCTGTCCCTTTATTCTCATCGATCATCTCGACCGAATCCGCGAGGCCGCCGGTCTCGCGCACAATTGGAATCGTACCGTACTTCAGGCTGTACATCTGATTCAGCCCGCAGGGTTCGTAGAGCGACGGCATCAGGAACATGTCACTGCCGGCTTCGATCCAGTGCGACAGGCTGTTGTTGTAGCCGCGGTAGTAACCGACACGGTCCGGCGCGGCGCGTCTCAAGGAATCGAAAAACTGTTCGAAGCGCGATTCGCCGCTGCCCAGGACGGCGAGCGCGAAATCGCGTTTGCTCAGAAGATCGGGGAGCGCCTGCTGCATCAGGTCGATGCCTTTCTGACCGGCAAGGCGTGTGACGATGCCGACGAGCGGACGATCCGGCGCAACCTCCATGCCCATCTCGCGCATCAGCGCTTCTTTGCAAGCGGCCTTGCCGCTTAAGTCATCGGGCGAGTATTTCGCCGGCAGGAATCTGTCGATGGCCGGGTCCCATTCGTTGTAATCGACGCCGTTCAAAATGCCGAACAGAATCCCGTCACGCTGGCGGAGAATGCCGTCGAGACCCATGCCGTATTCGCCGCCCTGGATCTCTCTGGCGTAGGTCGGACTTACCGTCGTCAAGAGGTCGGCGTACAAGAGGCCGGTCTTCATGAAATTGATCTCACCTGCGTTGAGGTCGTCCTGGTGCAGCAGTTTGCGATCGTCGCCGAGATTCAGATCGTTGATGATGTCCGCGCTGAAGCGGCCCTGGTAGCCGATGTTGTGAATCGTCAAAACCGAGCGCGTGTTTGCGAACAGCTTGTCCCACGCGTAGATCGACTTGAGGAACAGCGGGATCATCGCGGTGTGCCAGTCGTGGCAGTGGAAGATGTCCGGTGCGAAGCCCATGTGCTGGCACATGTCGATCGCCGCGCGTGACAGCATCAAAAAGCGCAGATGCTCGTCCGGACCCTGCGTGTAGAGGCCCGGTCTGTCGTACATCGTCGGGCAGCGCAGGAGATGGACGTGCTGCCCGGAGGGCAGACGAAGACGGTCGATGCTGTAGTCGATCGTCCAGCCGCCGAGTTTCAAAGACAGATTCTGCAGGCGATCGACCGGTTTGACCTCGCAACCATTCGTCTTCAGAGTCGCGTAGGCCGGCATGAGAATGCGGACGTCGTGTCCGGCGCGATCCAGGTAGTCCGAGAGGGCGGCAGAGACGTCGGCGAGGCCGCCGGTTTTGGCGAGCGGTGCAAATTCCGCAGTCGCGAGGCAAACTTTCAGTGGCGCAGCGATCGTCGTCTCCGATAGGTTCCTTGGCGAATCATTGCTAGTCTACAACGCTACAGTCGATAACGCGCAGTAAGACGCATTCGAGGGTGACCTATGAACGTACTGATCATCTCTCCGGGCTACCCGGCGGATATGCCCGAGTTCACACGCGGCCTTGCCGAGAGCGGGGCAAAGGTCTTCGGAGTCGGCGACCAGTCCGTTGATCGGCTCCCCGATCTCGTCAAAAAGTCACTCAGCCGCTACGTGCAGGTGTCGTCGCTGTGGAACGTGCAGTCGGTCATCGGCGAACTGACCGGCGCGCTGCGCGGCGAGTCACTAGACCGCATCGAATGCCTCTGGGAGCCGGGCATCATGCTTGCCGCCGAGTTACGTGAACACTTCGGCGTCGATGGTATGAGCCGCGAGCACGCGAATCTCTACCGCGACAAGGAAGCGATGAAGATCGCTCTCGACAACGCCGGCATTCGCACACCGCGACACGAAGCTGTTACGAGTGTCGCAGGCTGCTGGGAAGCGGCCGAGCAGATCGGGTTTCCGCTGATCGTCAAACCGATCGATGGCGCCGGATCCGCCGACACCTACCGCGTCAACAGCCGCGACGACCTGCGCGATGTGTTGCCGCGTCTCTCCCACGTGCCACGCGTCAGCATCGAGGAATTTGTCGACGGCGAGGAATACACCTTCGACACGATTACCGTCGACGGCGAGATCCTGTACTACAACGTCGCCGTCTATCGTCCACGACCGCTGATCGCACGCAGCAACGAGTGGATCAGCCCGCAGGTCATCGCGCTGCGCGACGTGGACGATCCGGAGCTGAAAGATGGGATCAAGATGGGCT
>CAWUHY010000010.1:0-34888 GCA_963922215.1 uncultured Gammaproteobacteria bacterium
GCTGTTCGACGAACCCTATACGAATCTCGACCAGGCACTGACGCGCCAGTTGCGCGACGAGGCAAGGCGCGTCGTCACCGAACTCGATACGGTCGCGGTGTTTGTGACGCATGACAGCGAAGACGTCACCGCACTCGCCGACACGGTCATCGCACTCGATCACGGGAAAGTCGTGCAGACGGGCTCGCCGCGGGACTTGTTCGACCACCCGGTCGACGCATCCGTCGCGCGACTGTTCGGGCAGACACAAAGCGTAACGGCGACACGAACCGAGCAAGGCCTTGAAACGACGTTCGGGACCTGGCCGTTTGACTGTCTCGCCGTCGCGGCCGACGGTTTGAGTCAGATGGAACTGCTCGTGCGCCCGGACGGGCTCGAGCTAGAGGCGGGAGACTTCACGGTCAGTCGCCTGCGCGTCGACGGCGCAGATGACCAGGTAGGCCTGATCGGTGCCGACGGATCGGAGCTGTTCGTCCGTGCCGTGCGTCCGCATGCCTACGCGCCGGGCAACAAAGTCGGCGTACGGCCTTTGCCGGGACGCGTGTTTCCGGCCGAAATTGCGAATGAGAACCATTCGCAATAAACTCCCGCGCTGAGCTTTCAAAAACGGACTCCCCATGATCTTACGTGCGCTGGCCGGCCTCGCCGCCGCTACCCTCCTCGCTGCCTGTGGACAGGACAATTCGTCGACGAGCGAACCCGAAGCCGACGCGGTACTGAACCTGTATTCATCACGCCATTACGACACCGACCTCGCGCTCTACGAAGACTTCACCCGCGAGACTGGCATCACGATCAACCGCATCGAAGCCGGAGCCGACGAACTGATCGAGCGACTTCGCGCCGAGGGTGAATTCAGCCCGGCCGACATCCTGATTACCGTCGACGCAGGACGGCTGTGGCGCGCAGAAGAAGCGGACTTGTTTGCACCCGTCGAGTCCGAGACGCTCACAAACCGCATTCCGGCCAGTCTGCGTCACCCGGACAATTTGTGGTTCGGATTGTCGACCCGCGCACGCGTCATCATCTACAACAAGGCGCAGGGCACACCGGAAACGTTATCCAGCTACCAGGATCTTGCAAACCCGATTCATCGCGATCGTGTCTGCATCCGCTCCTCGAGCAACATCTACAACATCTCGCTGATGGCGAGCCTCGTGTCGCGCTACGGCGCCGAGACGGCACAAGCCTGGGCAGAAGGCGTGGTCGAAAACTTCGCGCGTACGCCGCAGAGCAACGACACCGGCCAGATTCGCGCGGTGGCCAGCGGGGAATGCGGCATCGCCGTTGTGAACACTTACTACATCGCACGACTCGTCGCGTCAGATGACCCGGCCGACCAGGAAGTCGTGAACGCTATCGGAGTCATTTTCCCGAACCAGGGCTCGACGGGAACGCATGTGAACATCAGCGGAGCCGGCGTCGTGAAGCATGCGCCGAATCGCGCCAACGCGATCCGCTTTCTCGAGTACCTGACCACCGAGAACGCGCAGTCCTACTTTGCGAACGGCAATCACGAATACCCCGCGGTCGACGGTGTCGCGCCGTCCGACGCGCTGGCCTCGCTCGGTGAGTTCGAGGCGGATACCCTGAACGCGTCGGAGCTCGGACGGAACCAGGCGGAAGCGGTCAAGGTTTTTGATCGAGCCGGCTGGCAGTAACCCACGCAGCTCGGTCGGACGTGGCGGTGAGTGATCGAATGGCAATTCCAAGACGCAGTCCAGCGGCTGTCCTCCTGCTCGCATGCTTGTTGGCCGCCTGCTCGGCGGAGACGAAAGAAGCGGAATTGACGGCTGCCTCCGGCAGCGCGCAGCCCCACCTTGCGCGCGGGCCGGGCTCATCTATCGTCTTGAGCTGGCTCGAACCGGCCGCGGATCAAACGCTCCTTCGGTTCTCGGTATTCGATGGCGACGCATGGACGCAGCCTGCAACAGTCGCGTCCGGATCCAACTGGTTCGTGAACTGGGCGGACTTCCCGTCAGTCTCCGCGATCAACGACACGACGCTGGCGGCGCACTGGCTGCGCAAGCAACCGGGCGGGGTTTACGTTTACGACGTGTATGCCTCGATCTCGACGGACGCTGGTGCAAGCTGGGGCGAGCCGTTCGTCGTTCACAACGATGGCACGGCGAGCGAGCACGGTTTCGTGAGCCTGTTCCCCTGGCAGGACGGCATTGGTGCGCTGTGGCTCGACGGCAGGAACACGTCAGGATCCGGGGATCATGCCGCGCACTCTGGCGGAATGGCGCTGCGCAGCGCGAAGTTTTCAAGCGACGGGACGGCAGCCGAGCGGGTCGAGATCGACAACCTTGTCTGCGACTGTTGTTCCACCGACGTCGCGATCGCATCGACAGGGCCCATCGCGGTTTACAGGGATCGTACCGAAGACGAAATACGCGACATCGCGGTTGCGCGCATGATCGACGGGGTTTGGCAGCCGGGTGAACGCGTCGCAGCGGATAACTGGGAAATTTCCGGCTGCCCGGTGAATGGTCCGGCGGTCGACGCGCGGTCCGAAGCGGTTGTCGTCGCCTGGTTCACCGCCGCGCACAGCCAGCCGCTGGTCAGACTGGCACGCTCGGCCGACAGCGGCGCGAGCTTCGCACCGCCGATCACCATCGATGACGACGCGCCGATCGGCCGGGTCGACGTTGCCTTGCTGGACGACGGGCGAACGATCGTCAGCTGGCTCGGACGAACTGACGACGGCGGCGGTGCACTGAAGGCCATGTTCGTTAGTCCAGACGGCCGCCCGGGCAAAACGACGGTCATTGCATCAACGGGTGTCGGCCGCACGAGCGGTTTTCCACAGATGGTCGTACACGGGAATACGCTCGTCTTCGCCTGGACGGATATTCTCGGCGAGGAGACGCGAGTGCGCACCCGCGTGGTCCGGATTGGCGATCTCTCGTGAGCAACCTTCTTTGGTGTCGCAACAGAAAGCCCGACGCGACATTGGCACGACGATTCGCTCGCTGCGTTTAGCGTGAACCAGTGGACTGTTCGCCCTCTTCGTCCGCCTCATCCATAAGGCGGCGGAGATGGCGTGCGAATAGCCAGCTCAGGGGAATAGCAACGATACATCCGGCGATGATGGATTGAAGCGTCGACAGCACCGGCAGGCCGAAGTGACTGCCAATGAGCGACAGGAAAAAACAGTTCACAGCCATCGCGCCGGCGCCAAACGGATAGACGACAGCCGTGAGCTTGCCCACGTCCACTAACGTCGTTTAATCATGCGATGGACGCCGTACAGCGCGACACAGAGCAGAACGGACGCAAGCGCGAACCAGCCTTCCGCCGTCGCTGTGTGCGGCGCCGGAATGGGCCGCTCGAAGTCAGCGAACGCCGTGCCGGCGGCGGCGAGTAGCAGGTAGCACAAATATCTGGACATGTTTAAAGATCCCGTGTGAGTGAACGATAGATGTCTGGCAAGGCCGTCATCAGGCGGTCTGGCCTGGGCAAGAGCGTGAAGCCGCTGCGGTCGAAGATGCGCGCAAACCAGTCCTGTCCGTCTTCATCGATGACAACGGCATGTACGATCAAGCCGTCCCGCCGTGCTTCGCGCACGGCCATGCGACTGTCCTCGATCCCGTGTTTGCCCTCATAGTGGTCGACGTCGTTCGGCTTTCCGTCTGTCAGCAACAGGAGCAGTTTTTGCGCGCTCGGCTCTTTCGCAAGCTGCGCACTGACATGCCGCACGGCTGCGCCGAGGCGCGTGTAGTGGCCGGGCCGGAGCGCGGCGATACGTCGATCGACGTCGGCTGACATCGGAGCCTCAAAGCTCTTGCAGCGCGTGAGGAAAACCCGGTTGCGTTTCAGCGACGAAAAACTCCAGATGCCGAAGCGATCGCCACAGGCATCGAGACCGTGTGCCAGCGCCGAGACTGCGTGCCGCGACACATCGATGACGGACGTTCCGTCCATCGTCGCCTCGGTCGAACGCGATGTGTCGATCAATAGCGCAACACTGAGATCGCGCTGACTCAAGCGGCTGGCAACGTAAATCCTGTCGCTTCCGCGTCCGGTTGCAGCGAGGTCCGCGCGTGCCTCGATCAATGCGTCAAGATCCAATTCGATCCCGTCAGTCTGCCGCTTTTCGAGCACGCGTCGTGTCCGTAAGACTTCGAACTGTCGACGCACGCGATCAGCGCTTTTCCGGTCGATATCGAAATCGCCGCCGTCAGAGCAATCAGGTAAAGCGTCGAGCACGCGACAGTGATCGTGCATGTAGGCCTGCCGTCTGTGATTCCACTCCGGGTAAACGTATTTTCCGGCGAGGCGCTCGTGCTCCGCTTCGGCGGGTGACAGGTCGAGGTGTAGATGCAGACGTGTCGCGGTTTTCCTGTCGTGTCTCGACAGCGTCACACTCTCCTGGTCTTCGGCGGCTTTTTTCGCATGCTCTTCGTCGTCATCTTGAACGCTCCGATTGATGTCCATGGACTCGGCCCAGGACAGGATCGTTTCGAAGCGGTGGACGATGAAACTGTCTTTCCGGTTCGCCTCGTCGAGGTCCCTGCGCTCGCCCTGTTTAGGCGTGCCTCCGGCGTCTGTGCCACCCGGAGACGGGCCGGACTCGAACCCCGATGCAGCCGCGGCGGTCTTCGGCGGCGCGTAAACATCGAGCCAGAAAGGGACAGGCGGAACGCGCTTGCGTATTGCGACATCGGGCACAGCGTTGAACCCGCCGTCCTGTCCGGAGAGCGCGAGGTAAAGACGACGTTCAACCTCCGGGGACCCGCGCCCTGACCGGTCGCGCCTGGCTAGCGCCTCGGCCTGCATGCGCGCATGCGGGCGACGAAGTCCGGGGCAAGCCGCTTTCACGCGCTCCGCAACTTTGGTATTGACCCACAGGTAGCTGCTCTCCTGCACGTGCAGCGCGGCATCACTGGCCGGCCACTCTGCGTTGAGAGAACGGCTGACCGCAGCCGTGGCGGTCAGCCAAAGATAGGCCGCTCTGTTCAATTCGACGGACGCGAACTCCGACATGATCGGGGGCAGCCGCAGGCGTTCGCCGTCAAAGCTCGGTCGCGCTTCAAATTCGCGAGACCGGGACAAGCGCCGACGCCAAGTCCGTTGATGCGCGACGCGCACTTCCGCCGCCTCGGCGATCTCGACGTCGTGCGCGCCGCCGAGCGCGCGAAACAGGACCGCGAGACTGTGCCGGACCTCGTCGAGCCTTACAGCGGCGCTGCTATCGACCTGCTCTGCAGCCAGGCGCCCGGCAATGCTATGCCAGAGTTTCCCGACCGACTCTTCAGGCTCAAAGACCTTCCAGATGTCCACGGTTCAACCGTAGACGGTTGAGACGAGATCGCGCAGCGCGAGCTGCGTATCCTCATCGTCAGACAAGGGCTCGACGATCGCGGCGTCGATCGCCTTCACGACGGACGTGCCGCTGGCGATCAGGGTTGCGGCATAGATCAGGAGCCGCGTGGACACGCCCTCTTCGAGGTCCATCCCTGAAAGATGTCGGATATGCCCGCCGAGGCGGACGAGCGGTGCAACGCGGGCTTCGTCGAGCCCGCTTTCCTCGGCCACCACGGCGATTTCCGCCTCGGGTTCCGGAAAGTCGAAACTGATCGACAGGAAGCGTTGGCGCGTCGACGGCTTGAGCCGTTTCAGCACATTCTGGTATCCCGGATTGAACGAGGCGACCAGCATGAAGCCTGGTGGCGCGAGCAGCTCTTCACCGGTCCTGTCGATCATCAGCGTGCGGCGATTGTCGGTCAGCGGATGAATGACGACCGTGACGTCTTTCCTCGCCTCGACGATTTCGTCCAGATAGCAGATTGCGCCCTCGCGCACGGCGCGGGTCAGCGGGCCATCCACCCACTGCGTCTCGCCACCCTTCAAGAGGTAACGGCCGATCAGGTCTGCGGCGGACAAATCGTCGTGACAGGCAACCGTGTGCAAACGGCGACCCGCTCGCGCGGCCATGTGTTCGACGAACCGGGTCTTCCCGCAGCCGGTCGGTCCCTTCAGAAGCAGCGGCAGCTGGTTGTCGTACGCGGTCTCGAACAGGTCGCACTCGCTGCCCGACGCCCGATAGAACGGGACATCAGTATTTTCTGCGACAGGCGACGCGACCATGACTCACGCCCCGGCGACGGGCTGCGCCGGACCGGCGGCAATGATCTCGCGTTTGCGCACGACCAACACGCTGTAAATGAACAGCAGCGCGCCCAGCACGACCGCCACGCCTGAACCGAAACGCATGATGTAGAACACAGTCAGCCCGTCCTGCACGGTCATGAAGTTCTGACCCATTACGCGCTGAAGATGCGTCTGGATCGTGCCGGCAAACGTCAGCGTGAAGGTCATGAACGCCATACCGCCGGTCATCAGCCAGAAAGACGCCATGTTCAGGACCTGGTTGTACGGATCACGGCCGCGCAGGTGCGGCATCGCGTAGGTAAAGAACGCGAGATTCAATGCGACGTAGGCACCGAAGAATGCGAGGTGGCCGTGGGCCGCCGTGATCTGCGTGCCATGACTGTAGAAGTTGACCGGGTGTAGCGTGTGCAGGAAGCCCCACACACCTGCGCCGAAGAATGCGATCGTTGCCGAACCGAGCGACCACAGGAGTGCGGCCTTGTTCGGGTGATTTTTGCGGCCCTTCCACACCATGACGAACGCGAAGCTCATCATCAGGAAGAACGGAACAACTTCGAGCGTCGAGAAGATGGAACCCACCCACTGCCAGTAGCCCGGCGTTCCGATCCAGTAGTAGTGGTGTCCGGTGCCGAGGATTCCCGAGAACAGTGCAGTTCCAACAATGACGTACAGCCATTTCTCGACGATCTCGCGATCCACGCCGGTCAGCTTCAGCATCAGGAACGCAAGAATCGACGCCATGACGAGTTCCCAGGTCGCCTCGACCCAAAGATGGACGACGAACCACCAGTACATCTTGTCCAGCGACAGGTTCGCGGGATTGATGATCGCGAACACCCACAGCAGCGACAGGAGCCAGAGCCCCATCAGCAGGACGTTGGAGACCGCCGTCTTGCGGCCGCTGAGTGCCGTCAGCGTGATGTTCGCGAGGAAGATCAACGCAGCAACGAGAATGCCGAGCTTGACCCACAGCGGTTGCTCCAGGAATTCGCGCCCGCCGTGAATGCCGAAGAGATAGCTGACGACCGCACCAAGCGTTCCGATCACCAGGATCGCAAGCTGGATGTACGCAAGCTTGACGGAGTACAGCTCGGTCTCGGCCTCCTCAGGGACGAGGTAGTAGGCCGCGGCGAAAAAACCGAGCAGCAGCCAGACAACGAGCGCGTTCGTGTGGATCATGCGGACGATGTTGAACGGTAAAGCTTCGGACAGAAAATTGGGCGACACGTAGATCCAGCCGGCGAGCAGTCCTCCTAGAACCTGAATCGCGAACAGGGCCAGAGCGCAAAGGATGTAGGCCAGCGCGACTTGTTGTGATTGGTATTTCATTGAGCTCTCCCCTCAGCCTGCGTCATTGGGCGGCCAGCCCTGGGTGTTGGTTTGATCAGCCCAGCGCAGGAACTCGCTGAGCGCTCGCATGTCTTCGTCTGAAATTTCGAAGTACGGCATCTGGCGGCGTCCGGGCGCTCCGGTCGGCTGCGCGCGCATCCAGCTTTTCAAGACCTGGTAAGCCGCTTCGGGGTTGTCCAGCACACCCCACCGCGTCATTACGTTGCCGACTTCCGGTGCGAAGTACGCTCCCTCACCGTGCAATGTGTGGCAGTTGATACACGAGTGACGTTCCCAGACGTGTTTGCCGCGGATCACCTCCTCGGTTAGTGGCGCTTTCGCCGTCGATGTCTCGACGATGTATTGATGGCTGTGAATCGTCATTCCGATAAAGATCAGAACGAAGAACACCGATCCGCCGTAAAAAATGTTCCGTGCTCGATTTCTTGTCAGTATTTCGGCCACCGAAGCGCTCCTGTCTTGGGAAGAAGGATTTTTTGAACGACAGCGCCCTTGCGCTTTGCGTCGACACAAGGCGGGATGCCGCGAATGAGAAATCGTACGGACGGCAGGATTTGGAGTTATTGCGCTAGCGCAATGACTGTTGGAAATGCGCCGGGTGGTCCGTTGGCGAGACGTGCGGCCGACAGGATAAGGACGCTGCGTTATGCCGGCAGCCGACGGACGCTAGTCCCTGTGCGCAATCCGCTCCAGGTTTTCGGCGCTGAGCACCGTGATACGTTTGCGGCGGCTCCGGATGATGCCTTCTTTCTCCCAGGCGCTGAGCAATCGACTGACCGTGTGCAACGTTGTCGCAGTCATTTCAGACAGATCCTGGCGACTCAACGGAAACGGAATTTCCGCGCCCTCTGCGACCGCGCGACTGTTCTGATTGCTCAATTGAACAAGGACACTGGCGACGCGCTGCTCAACCCGCTGCGTGGCCAGTGAGATGAGCCGATCGTTTCTGTCCGCGAGCCGCAAGCCGATTGTGTCGTAGGTTGCCGTCGCGAATTCCGGATATGACGATTTAAAGTGGCCGAAGATCGCTGAAGGCCACGACAGGACAATCGCATCTGCCGCCGTAACCGCCGTCGCGGGATACGTTGTACGCCCCAGCGCCACGGCGATACCGAACAACTGCCCCGGCGGAATGTGCAGCAATATGACCTGTTCGCCGTCCGCCGTCAGACGAAGGACACGAACGTAGCCGTCGAGCAGGATAAAAAACCGATCCGCATTCGCTCCTTCCTCGAACACCGTGGTACCGGCATCCAGATGACGCGACGAAGCCTGGTCGAGAATCGCGCGAATCGCGGTCCGATCGAGGTTCTTGAATGGGGGCATGTGACTCAGAAGACTTTCGTCGAGTCGCGGATAGGTCGCGGCGGTGGACATTCGCCCATGATAGCCAGAAGAGCGGGCGCGCCCAAGGTAGCTGCTCGCCTCGAACCGTCTGTCGTGACTATCCTGGCGGCGGATTGATCGTCTTGACTGCGTAGGATCAGTGCGGCATAAACGATTACGAAGCGCGAACGCTTGACGAATTTTTTATTCTGCCGCTATCACCACTGTTTCGCCGTTGCCGGCGACTTCACCAAAGACACAGCAATGCTACGCCGACTGACTCGTTCACTCATCGCGCTTGCCCTGGCCATTGCCGTCGGCGGGTGTTCGAATCTTCAGACCGTTGAGTCGGAAAACCAGAACAGCCGCGTTCGACTGATCGTCATTCACTTTACGACGGCCGATTTCGGCGATTCCCTGCGCATCCTGACCCGTCCTTCGCGTGGCCCGGTGAGCTCGCACTACCTGATCCCGGAGCCCGGCGACCCGTCCTACGGAAAGCAAAGCCTGAAGACCTACCGGCTCGTCGACGAGTCACGCCGCGCGTGGCACGCGGGCGCGAGCTTCTGGGCAGGCAGAACAAACCTCAACGACCAGTCGATCGGCATCGAGCTCGTGAACCAGGCCTGGTGCCATGCAAGTACCGAATGGGTCAATCCGGAATCACGTCGACCCGACAGCATCTGTTTTTTCCCGGACTTTGCGGACGGGCAGATCGCGCTGCTGGTCGAGCTGCTCGACGACATCTACGAGCGTCATCCGGACATTCCGCCCACACATATCGTCGGGCATTCCGATATCGCGCCGGATCGGAAAATCGATCCGGGTCCGCGGTTTCCGTGGCAGCGCCTCGCCGAGCTCGGCTACGGTGCGTGGTTCGACGATGCGACGGTCATCCGATACTGGGAGCAGTTCCGCGAGCAGCCACTTCCCGTCGCAAACGTGCAGGAAGCACTTGCCACATACGGCTACGGGATCGAGATCACCGGCGAATACGACGAGCAGACGCGCAATGTCATGCGCGCGTTTCAGCTGCATTTCCGGCCGATGGAAGTCACCGGCGAGATGACGCGCGCATCGACGGCGACGCTGTTCGCGCTGTTGGAAAAATACTATCCGGAAACAGTCGAGGACCTGCTGATGATCGACGAATCGGACCCGGTTGAGCCCGATGGAGAGCCGGAAGAGATCGCACCGAACGAGCAAGTGCCAGCAGAGTTCTGACACCGATATTGACGCCATGCACCTGACGGTCGATTTCTGGATTGAACGCAGCCGGGGACTCGATGAGGTCCTTGCGGACGAGAAGCGCATCGCAGAACTGCGCCGCGACGCGCTCAAGAACGACGAACGGCTGGTCGACCTGGCGGCATTTCCCGACGAATTACCTGCGTCGGCCGTCTCCGACCGCATTCGTGCGATCAGCACGCCACCAAGCGAGACGCTGTTTTATCCCGATGGCAACGAGATCAGCGACGACGACTATTCGCGCTATGCGAAAAATCTGAACCTCGATGAGTTGTCCGATCCGGTTTCGATCCGCTTCGGCATGGTGCTGCGGCGCGCAGCGATGCGGACCTGGCCGACACTCGACACGGCGATCAGGACGACGGAAACACAGGACCTCGATCGCTTCCAGGAGAACGGGCTCTTCCCGGCGGACACGCTCGCCATTCTTCACGAGAGCAGAGACGGCCAGTGGTATTTCGCGCAGTCCTACAACTACGCGGCCTGGGTTCGAAAAGACATGGTGGTCATCGGCGACAGGGAGGGCATCTTCCGCTTCCGTGATGCTTCAGACTTCATCATCGTCGCCGGCAACAAGGTGACAACCAACTACAACCCGGAAGAGCCGGCGCTGTCCGAATTGCAGCTGGACATGGGTGTCCGGTTGCCTCTGCTGCGGGACGATGCAATCAAGGGCCACATCGGCGGCCAGCATCCGCAGTCCAGCCATGCTGTCTCCCTGCCGGTCCGCGGGGACGGTGACCGGCTGGCATTTCGAACGGCGCTCATCGCGCGCAACCAGGATGTCTCGATCGGCTACATGCCGTACACGCGGCGCAACATTCTGCACCAGGCATTCAAGTTTCTTGGCGAACGCTACGGTTGGGGTCACGCCTACAATGCGCGGGACTGCTCCGGGCTCGTCATGGAAGTCTTCAAGACCTTCGGCATTCCACTGCCCCGCAACGCCGGGCAGCAACGCGACAGCGAGATTGGTCACAATCGAAGGATTTCGCCGGACTGCAGCGCGTCGCAGAAGCTCGCGATGCTGGCCGAGGCCGACGTCGGCGACCTCCTTTATTCACCCGGTCACGTCATGCTGTATCTCGGCGAGGTCGACGGCGAGCCCTGGGCCATTCACAGCTTGTTCGGCGCAGGCTGGATCGATGAAGACGGAGCGTTTCAGGAAGGTGTCTTGAACGGCGTGACGGCGACACCGATTCGGCAGGTCTACGCCTCGGCGTCAGCGACGTATTTCGACGAGCTGCAAAGCATCAAGCAGATACGCTAGTCGCGCATGGCTATTCGTCTATCGCGCGACGAAACTCGAGGTCACTTAAGTCCCAGTCCGAGTAGTCCCAGACGGGCGTCATCGTAAAGCCGACGACCGCGCCAGACTCATCCGTTTCAAAATCCAGCCACGCATCGGCCTCCAGCGTGCGATCCGACCAGTAGGCGTAGAAGCGGTCGCCGTCGTACGGCCACAGGCGCCCGAGCATGCGCGGCGACTTGGCCGACGCAAACCAGACTTCATCGCCGCGCATCTCGATGGAGACATCACCGAACCAGGCGTCGCGATACAGGCCGGCGTAGGCCGTCACGGGCTTCGAGACACTGCCGTTTCGATAGTCCGGCTCCGCGGGAGTTTCGTCCTGCTCCTCGGCGACAACCGGTTCGTCGTCGCGAGCGTAGTACGCGACGGCATCCGAGCCGTCGACGCCGAGGTAGGGTCTCACGATGCCGTCAACGATTGCCGCACGCGCGCCGCTCGCCGATGCGTTAAGCAGAACGACGACGCCCAGCTCGAGTTCCGGAATGAGGACCACTTCGGCACGCCAGCCCGTGTAGCTGCCGGTGTGGGACACCTGCTTGTAACCGTGCACGTCGGCGAGTCGCCAACCGAGCGCATAGGCACGGAAGTGCGTGCGGTCCCGCCGAAACGCTTCGTCGCTGACGCCCAAAATCGTGTGCGGCTGCCACATCGTGCGACTCTGTTCTTCGCTGAACAGCGTGGAGCCGTCGGCAAGTTGTCCGCGCGCGAGCTGCACGCGAACCCATTTGAGGAGATCTCCGAGACTGCAGCGCAGCCCACCAGCCGCGGCCGCGACATCGACATTCGGACTCGCACGGTTGCGTTCCACAACCTGGAGCCGGTCCTCGATGACGGCGTGTGGCGCGGCAAGGTTCTGCATCGCGTCAGCCGGAATGCGTCCGGCAAAGCACTGCTCCGCACCGATGCGTGCGAGGATTCGTTCGTCGACGAAATCCTCCCACGCGATACCGGTGACGGCCGGCACCAGCTCGCCCGCCACGATGTAGAGCAGGTTGTCGTAGGCGTACTCGGTCCGGAAACCACTCTCCGGCGAGAAGTAACGCAAGCCATGGATGATGTCGTCACGGGAAAACGAATTCGGCTTCGGCCACAGCATGAGATCACCGGCACCGTTCACGAGGCCGCTGCGATGCGTCAGAAGGTCGGCCACCGTGAATTCTTTCGTAACCCAGGGATCGTACAGTGCGAAGCCCGGTATGTGATCGACGATCTTGTCGTCCCAGCTGAGCCGGCCCTCGTCGACGAGCATGGCGAGCGACGCAGCCGTGAAGGCCTTGGACGTGGACGCGATTCTGAACAGTGTCTCCGTGTCGACATCGCCTTCAACGCCGAGCTCGCGGACTCCGTAGCCGGATGCGTGCACGACCTCGCCGTCCTTGACGACACCGACAGCCACGCCCGGCACGGAGAACTCCTCCATGGCTGATGCAACAAGCGCATCGATGTCGCGTTCCGACGGTGGCGAAACCGTCGCGCAGGCGCTGAGCAGGACTGCGAGGATGAATGTGACGAAGCAGCGCACGTGCCCGCTCATATCATCAGGACGCCCGCAATGAGGTACAGCAACAAGGCAAGTGCTCCCATCGTCAACGCGTACGGCAGCTGTGTGCGCACGTGCTCGAGCAGGTCGCAGCCGGAGGCGATTGCGGACACCGCAGTCGTGTCAGAAATCGGCGAGCAGTGGTCGCCAAAGACGCCGCCGCCGAGAATCGCTGCCAGGCAAAGCGACGGCGGCAGATCGAGCGAGATCGCAAGCGGCATGCCGAGCGGAATCAATATGGCGAAGGTGCCCCAGGACGTTCCGGTCGAGAACGAGATAAGTGCGCCGGCCAGGAACAGCATGGCTGGAATCAGGAAGCTCGGCAGGTTGCCGGCCACCAGTTGTGCGATGTACGCGCCGGTTCCCATCTCGTTGAGGCTCGCGCCCAGCGCGATCGCAAGCAGCAGGATGGCAACCAGCGGAAGCAGGTCACCCATGCCCTGGAAGGCGATCTTGACCAACCGGATGTGCTCGAAGCCGCCGCGGAGCAGCATCAGCAGGTAGGCGACCAGTGCCGCCAGCGCAGTTGCATAGAGCACGGATTTCGATCCGCTGCCTTTCGCGAGTTCACCGTCGCCGGTGTAGATCATGAACCCGATCATGCCAACGATCATGACGAGCAGCGGCACGACCATGTAGCTCGGCTTCGTCGCTTCAATCTCTTCTTCAAGATGCACGTCGACGCCAACGCCGGCCTTACTCCTTGCAAGCGGACCGAAGTAGCGACCCGTCGCCGCCGTGGCGAACACGGTCACGAGCGTCAGGATCGCGTAGAAGTTGAACACGACCGTGCCCCACAGAACTTCGGCGGGCGTTTGTCCGAGGTCGTACTGGTTAAGCAACACGAGCACGAATGCTCCCCACGCGTTCAGCAGGATGAGAATGCAGACCGGGGCCGACGTGCTGTCGATGATGTAGGCAAGCTTCGCCCGACTGAGTCCGAACTTGTCGAACAAACCACGCGACAGGATGCCGGCAGTCAGGACGCTCAAGTTGGATTCGACGAAGACGACGACGCCGACACCACTCGTGAGCACGGCCGCACTGCGACCGCTGCGGGCGATTCCCCGTCGTGTCAGGCTCGCGACCATCGCCGCAACGCCACCCGAGACGCGAATGAATGCAAGCAAGGCGCCGATCAACAAGCTGAAGAGAAGCAGTCGCGCGTTATCCGGACTGTTGAAGACGCCGACGATGCGTTCGATCGTGTTCAGCGTTGCAGGACCGGGGGCGATCCAGCTGAAAGTCAGTTGCAGGAGTTCGGCGGAGAAAATCGCGATGAGCAGCGCGACGATAACTTCTTTGCGCCACAACACGACGACGATGGCGAGGATGGGTGGGATGACCGACAACCAGTCCATGAATGTGCGCACCCCGAGGATCCAAGCAAGCGGCCAAATTATTCATTTATTCCCTGTCAGTCAACAAATATAATAATTTATTCCTGACTGCCGGAATGCCTCCCTGACATGAATGCTTTCGCCTATCGCGACGGGCACTACTTTGCCGAAGACGTGGCTGTCCGGCAGATCGCGGACGCAGTCGGCACGCCGTTTTATTGCTATTCGCGCTCCTACATCGAGTCGCGCTTCGATGCGTTGACGGATGCGTTAAAAGGCCTCGATGCTCTCGTCTGCTATGCGGTTAAGGCGAATTCAAACCAGGCACTCCTGCAAATCCTGGCCGCCCGGGGGGCAGGCGCCGATGTCGTGTCCGAAGGGGAATTGCGACGCGCACTGGCGGCAGGAATCCCGGCGTCGAAAATCGTCTTCTCCGGCGTGGCGAAGACCGTTCGCGAGATCGAATTCGCACTGCACCAGGACATCCGGCAGTTCAACGTCGAGTCCGAACAGGAACTCCACGTCATCAGTGCAACGGCTGCGCGGCTCCAGAAAACCGCTCGCGTTGCGTTTCGCATCAATCCCGACGTGGATGCCGGAACGCACGAAAAAATCTCGACGGGCAAGTCCGAGAACAAGTTCGGCATCGCGATCGACAACGCGGGAATTGCCTACGACGAAGCGCGTCGACTGCCCGGCATCGAAGTCTGCGGCGTCGATCTGCATATCGGATCGCAAATCACCAAGCTTGGCCCCTTCGAGGCAGCGTTCTCACGCATCGCGAAACTGACGCGAGAGCTACGCGATGCAGGACACACGATTTCGACAATCGATCTCGGCGGCGGTCTCGGCATCGACTACGATCCGGAAAGCGGAGCGGCCCCGTCCGCCGCCGACTACGCCGATGTGATCGAGAAGACCGTCGGAGATCTGGACTGCAAGCTGATCGTCGAGCCGGGTCGCTGGCTGGTGGGCAATGCAGGTGTTCTCGTCAGTCGCGTCATCTACACAAAGACGAACGGCCACACGAATTTCCTGATCATCGATGCGGCAATGAACGACTTCCTTCGGCCGAGTATGTACGACGCCTATCACAGGATCGTCGGAGAACATCAAAACGGCGCGGACGACACGCTGTACGACATCGTCGGCCCCGTCTGCGAAACCGGCGACACGTTCGCCCGCAAGCGAAAACTCGCGACGCAATCCGCGGGCGACCTCATCGTCATCGAGGGAGCCGGCGCCTACGGCAGCGTCATGGCGTCAACCTACAACACGCGCCCGCTCGTGCCGGAGGTATTGGTCGACGGTGATACGTTCCAGGTAATTCGTGCGCGCCCCGACTACGACAGCATTATTGGTCGTGACATTCCGCTCGAGACTCTTGAGAGTAGTCTCGCGAAGCAGGGCTGACTGAAGGTGGTCGCCGGAGGCCTCTACACACGTCAATGCTTCATCGGCCACGGGCCGGCCGCTTCCGTTCCGGTAGCTGCCTTTCGCACGGCCGCTTTCGGGGTATCATGGTGTTCCGCTAATGACCCGAAGGAGTCGTTCAGGCTACCTCATGAAAACGTATGAACTTCTCGACGAGGGCGGTCGCCTGTACGCTTTTGAAGTTAACAACACTGGGCTTGGTCGGCGGGGCGTTTGCCGTGTTGTCGAGACGATTCCCCAAGCGGAGATCAAGCGCCGACCGAAGTTCCTTTCGTGGTTTCGCGAAGAGGTCTTTTGCGAGTTTGAGGTCGAAGGGGAGACGTTCGTCGCGTGGGAGCCATTCGGCGACAATAGTCGTTATTGGATAGGCCCAGAGCCGACGCGGTTTTTGCCCCAGACCCAAATCATCAAGAGCGCGTTCGATGCGGTAAACGCGTCCCGGGTTTTCCGATGGCTTGGCATCCTAGCCGGTGCATTCTTGGTTGGCTCTAGCTTACTGATGTTCTCCGTAGTAGATGGTCGCGCCGAAACATTTCAATCGCTGATCGGGGTCCTGCTAGGAGCGTACTTCATCAATTTTGGATTGACGGGTCGAAGGTCGTTTTGGGTACGCAAATAGGAGAAGTGACCGGCTGGATTTGGCCGAATGGAGCCGGTCGCCCAAAAGATTAATTAGCGTCCGCTCTTGGCGAGAGTTGCCGTTCGAATTCGCGTTACCGCGGTAACTTTTTTGACCGACCGCTTTACAATTAAACACAGTCTATCGATTGCAGCCGTTAGGATCAGCAGCAGAAAGCTTGTATTGACCTGTTACGATTGCGGTAAGTTCGTCTGGTCATGTTGCTTGCTTCGTAGCCATCGGTCATGAAGAAAGAACTCATTATCGTTTGCCTGGCGCTCCTCGCGGACTCTTCGTTGGCTTGTATGAAGAACCCGCTGGCAGGTGTCGCTGAGAAGGCCTTCGAGCATATGAATCAGAGCGATTTTGTGTTTGTAGGCGAGGTGCTGCTCCATGAGCCGCTCAAAGTGTCAGATGAGTTCCTCGCAGTTATCCGAAGCGAAAGCGGAGAAAAATCTGCTGAGTACTTCCTCCAGCACAGCCGTGGCTATATGGCTGTGAAATTCGAGGTCGAGGAAGTTTTGAAGGGCAGTCCTACTGACGACTTCGTCGCTCTCAACGACATTTCATGGGATTGCTCATTTTCGTTAACTGCCGGTGACAAGTACATGGTGTTCGGTAGTCGTTCTGATTTGGGCAACGTCATTTCCGTTGTCGTCGGAGAGGACGAAATTGAGCTGGCTCGCGAAAATCTCGATCGTTGAGCAGCTGCTTCCGACCGCACGACGACAATCGTCGGTTGTAACGATGATTTCCACTTTTTACCCGAAGGCGACATTCGAAGGTTGCGAATAAATGGGCCCTACCTTTTACGAAATTGAATTGATTGGCAGCGGCTTTCTCGCCGTCATGGCCAAGCCGGTTGCCGGAGAATGGATTGAGGATGAGTTCTCAGGACTTGCTAAGTCTGGTCTCGGGCAAGTGGTTTCATTGCTTGAGGATCACGAAGCATTCGAGGTCGGCCTCAACGAGGAGGCAAGAATTTGTGAACAACACGGCCTCAATTTTGTTTCTTATCCCATTGCCGACCGTGGCCTACCGCCCGCCGTAGCAGAGTTTGCAGAGATTACGAAGCGGCTTTATCACGACGTCGCAGGCGGCTTGAATACGGTGATTCATTGCCGAGCAGGTATTGGCCGGACAGGAATGGTGGCAGCCGGGGTCTTGTTGCACGCCGCATATGATGTTGATGGAGCGTTCAAACACGTGTCAGAACGGCGGGGCGTCGAAGTGCCAGATACCGATGCGCAGCGCGACTGGCTCCGCGAAAATGCGTTAGCAATCACGAGCCTGAACGCGCGTTCTGATTGGTAACCGGAACGTTTGGTACTGGCCTTTTTCCAAAAGGCCTTAGTTCCTCAAGGCAGGGGACGGGAGTCACCTCCTGCGGCTCTTCAGAAAATCCCTAGTCAGCCGACTTCAGCCCCGTCGACAAACCACCACGGCTGCGCTTTTCGACGCTGACCAGCGAGAAAAAGACGAGATCCATGACGTGCTGCTGCGACGTTGTCGCTACGACGCGTGGCACATCGCTGTCGATCAGGTGAGAAACCGAATACAAGCGGATGTCCGCGAGTGTTGCAAGCGGGTTCGCGACCTGGCTTGTGACCGAGATGACGGTGACGCCGCGCTTCTTCGCATCTTTCGCAAGCTGCCGGCAGTGCGCCGACTGGCCGGACGCTGAGATAAGAATCAGGCAATCGCCGCGAGCGAGAGTTGCGACGCTGCGTTTTTGCGCATCGGCGTCGAACTCGGCGATAACCGGCTTTCCTTCGCCTGCGAGTTTCTGCGCGCTATCCCGGACGACGCTCGCCGCATTGCCTCCGCCGACGAGTTGAACGCGGGATGCACCTTCGATTGCCCGGGCAGCCAGCCGCAACGTGGCGTCGTCGTTGAGGTCGGTCGCGCCGCTGATCGCGTCATTCTTTGCCTGATAGAGACGTTCCTTGAGCGACTCACGTGGGCCACGCGCACTCCGGCCACTGTCGAGGACGGCGACATTCGATTCCTGCTTGACCACGGATTCGTGAATCGCGAGTTTGAAATCCGTAAATCCCTTGTAGCCCATTTTCTGGCTGAACTTGACGACGCTCGACTGGCTGACGCCAACCGAGCCGGCAAGCTGCTGGGAGGAGTAATCGCGGATCAGCGAGGAATTTTCGAGAATGAAATCGGCGAGTTTTTTCTCGTTTGCCGATAGTTCATGGCGCGCTGAGCGGATGATGCTGAGGCAGGACATGTCGTCAATCATAAATCAATCGCCTGTTCTTGTAATGCGATCACTGCGCTGCCGCCCAGTTTCCCCGAGAATCATAGCCATCGAGGCCTCCAGCAGCGCCGAAAGCTGCCGTCCGGCATCGCCGACGCCGTGCTCATTTGGATCGGCACCCGGAACCGCCGCGCGACCGGCCAGCGTAAACTCGCGACCAATTTCAGGCAGGCAGACGTGGGCAAGCATCACAACTTCTGAAGTGCCACGAGTCTCCGACGGCCCCCATCCGATCTTCTGGTAAACGCGCCAGCGTCCGTCCGTTGCATTGTCCAGCACGGATTTGGTTTCGCCCTCGGCATCCAATGCCGATGCGATCGCGTTCGGGAGGAACTGCGAGATGCCGAGCATCATGCCGCCAACGGGACGCTCATCGGTGTGATGGCGACCGAAGAAAGTCGTTTCGACATCCTCGGTCTCAAGATTCGGGAGCCGGGTCGCGGTGTCGCGGTCGTGTACGGCCAGGCGTTTCAGCCACTCGGCTTCGGCGAGCGTGGTCATCGCCTTGTTGCCATCCGTGCCGCAGGTGTCGCATCGATACGTGAGGTAGCCCGGGTCGTCAGGTGCCGCGGCAATCATGTCGGGCGCGAAACGGCGTTCGCCGTCGGCTGACACGAACTCGTTCGGCTGCGGATCAAACACCTCGGTGCCGTAGGCACCGCGGAACCGCACCGCGTCGTTAGCGAGCTTGAGCCACTCGTCGTGAAAAAGCGCCGTTGCGTAGTCGCGCGTCGCGAGATTCAAAAAGTAGGTGGCAATCGCGTTTGAGTTGCCGCTCGCGTCACCGAAGGGCGCGTAGAGGTTGATGCCGGTGATCAGGTCGGCGAGCGCGACGCCGCCGACGCGGCTATCCGACCCGATGCCTTCCGTGCGCAGCACCGACAATGCAGCCGTGAAGGCCATGATCTTTGACGAACTCCACGGCTCGTAGAGCCGATCTTGAGTGTCGTCGTTCGCGAGATAGCGGTACGCCAGCCCGTCGGGCTCGCGACGGTAGTCGATAATCGTCAGCCATGCTTGATCTGCGGCACCCGGCAGGGCATCCCAGTCGGCTGCAATGCGGGACTCCCAACCGGGTGAACCGTAGTCGACTTCAGCGGATGTCTTGTAAAGCGGGCTGTCGGGAAGAGCGGGAATCGCGCAGTCGAGACCGAGTTCTTCGAGGTCCGCCGGGAGATACGGTTCGACGTCGAGCACGTCCTCGAGAAAGGCCTGCCCTGCACTGAGCTCCGCTTCGGGTGGAGTCTCGCTTGGTTTCTCGCCGCCAGAACAGGCAACAAGCGTCGCGCAAAGGGCCGAGCAAAGGAGTATTCGCATTTAATAAACCTCCACGGGAGAGTGGCTGCCGTCTTCCGGCGAACGGATCTTCGCTGCCTCTTCGCCGAGCGTCGCGACACGCAGCGACCAGACGGCTTCGTCCAGAGCCTCGAACGCGGCTTCCGAAATCGCATCGGGAGCGACGAGTCCCTGTTTGAACGACGCGACATTGCCGAGCGCGCGTTCGAGAGTCGCGTCGTCGATCTCTGCCAGGTGCCCTATCGCCTCTTCCGCCATCGCGATGCGATGACAAATCATGGCCATGTCGTTGCCGGCCGTGATCGCGTGTTGAATCGTCTCGCTGAATGCGAGGCTGTCGAGTATGGCGCCCATATCGAGATCGTCCGTCATGATGAGGCCCTCGAAGCCAAGATCATCGCGCAGGCAATCGCTGATCACGGCATGCGACAGCGAGGACGGCCAGTTCTTGCGATCGGGGTCGAAGGCCGTAAACCAGGCGTGCCCGATCATCGCGCTGTCGCAGCGCGGCAGCAGTGCGCGAAACGGAATCATCTCGCTCGCCTCGAGCTCCGCGCGTGAACGGTCGATCACCGGCAACGAATAGTGCGGATCGACGGCGGCAGACGAGTATCCGGGGAAGTGTTTACCGCAGGTCAGGATGCCCTCGGCGCGCAGGGCATCGTTGAAGACGCCAGCGTTGGCAATGACCTCGTCCGGGGTGCGTCCGTAGCAGCGACCCTTCAGCGAGTTGTCGGCCTCATCGTCGTAAGCGATGTCGAGCACGGGACAGAGATCGAGATTGAAGCCGAACAATTTGAGCAGCCGGCCGGTCAGTTCGCCGTGACGCCGGATCAGGTCTGCATCGCCACGCTCTGCAAGCTGGCGTGCGTTCGGCGGTTCGTTGCCGAGCACCTTCAGGCGAGATACGCGCCCGCCTTCCTGGTCGATCGTGATGATCGGTTCAACCTTCGACAGGTCACGCAGATCGTCGATCAGTCTGCGAAGTTTTCGGGGCGTTTCGATGTTCCGCGTAAAGAGAATGTAGCCGCCCGGCTGCAATTTGCGAAAGCGTTCGGCGGTCTCCGGATCGAGCTCTGGACCGGGCACGCCGACGAGGAGCAACTGGCCTAGTTCGCGCACTGTCATCGGACATCCCCGGAGGTTTTCTTATAGCGGAAAGCGATGTCGGGATCGCGAAAATTTCTGCTCGGCCGACGGCTGGAATAATGACCAAAACTCCCATAAAAATCAATTAATTAATGAATCTCGAGAGCTTCTTATTTCCGACAAATTTCAGTGATGTCACCGCGGTTGCGACGGCGCTTCGAGTGCCCCTTCCAAATCCGCTGCGTAGAGGAGCAAGACGCTCGTTCAGGCAGCATCCTGAAGCCGCTAAATCCAGTGCCGGTTTGTCCCCTTCCTAGGCTACACTCACATCAGTTATCAAAGCGGAGGTGGTCGATGATTGATCGTCGTACGGCAATGAAAGCGGCAGTCGCGGCAGCGCTGGCCGGAGCAGCAGCACCGGCGTGGTCGAAAGACATGAAGACGCTCAAGCCGAAACGGCTAAAGCAGGGACAGCGGATCGGAATCGTGGCGCCAGCATCGAGCGTGCCGGAGTTTGACCAGATCACAATGGCGAAAGATATCGTTGCCTCGTTAGGGTTCGAGCCGGTCGAAGCCGAGCATCTCTATGCCCGCACGAACTATCTCGCCGGCGACGACCGCGATCGCGCCGCCGACGTTAACGCGATGTTTGCTGACGACAGTGTCGACGCGATTTTCTGTCTGCGCGGCGGCTACGGCACAACGCGCATCCTGCCCTATCTCGATTACGACCTGATCCAGGCCAATCCGAAGGTGGTGTTGGGCTACAGCGACATCACGGGCCTGAATAATGCGATTACGACGAAAACAGGACTTGTCACCTTTCATGGCCCGGTCGCGTTGCAGAACTTCACGGAGTACACGCTGGACGAATACCGGAAGGTTCTCGTCGAGCCCACGAAGAACACCGTCATCGCTGCGGCTCCGCCGTTCGAAGCGCGTCCCGGATTCATCGACAAAACCAACCGCATCCTGACGATCACCGGCGGCAAAGCGCGCGGGCGATTAGTCGGCGGCAATCTCACACTGCTGACATCGATCAATGGCACGCCGTTCGAGCCGGACTACGACGGCGCGATTCTGTTTCTCGAGGACGTCGACGAGGCGCCCTATCGCGTCGACCGCATGCTGACGGAGCTCTGGCTGTCCGGACACCTGCAGAAAGTTGCCGGCGTTGCGCTCGGGAAATTCACCGAGTCGGGCGGCTATGGCGGCAACGAGTTCAGCCTGGAGGACGTCTTCCGCATGCGCTTCGAGCCGCTGGGCGTGCCGACGGTCCGCGGTCTGATGATCGGCCACGTCGAGGACCAGACAACGGTCCCGATTGGCATCGAGGCGGAGCTCGACGCAGACGCCGGCAACATCACGCTGCTCGAAGCTGCCGTCACCTGAAATATGGTCGGTCGCTAGCCGCTAACGCGTTCGATATTCGCGCCGAGTGACGCGAGCTTGTCTTCGAGACGTTCGTAACCGCGGTCGAGGTGATAGATCCGGTTGACGCGCGTCGCGCCTTTCGCAACCAGCCCGGCAAGAATCAGGCTCGCGCTGGCACGGAGGTCTGTCGCCATGACGTCGGCGGCGCTCAAGCCGCCCGGCGTGCCGCGCACGACGGCAACCTGCGACATCGGCGTGATGTCGGCTCCAAGGCGAACAAGCTCCTGCACGTGCATGAAGCGATTCTCAAAGATGCCCTCGGTGATGACCGACGTGCCGTTGGCCTGGGTCATCAGCGCCATGAACTGTGCCTGCAGGTCGGTCGCGAACTGCGGGAACGGCTGCGTCGTTACATCCGTGCTCTCCCACTCCTCCTGCGGGTGAACCGTCAGGCTGGTTTCGTCTGAGTCGATACGGAAACCGCAGTCGACCATCTTGTCGATCAGGGACTGGAGATGGTCGGGGCGGCATTGTTCAACGGTAACCTCGCCACCGGTGATCGCACCGGCCAGAAGAAGCGTGCCCGCCTCGATGCGATCCGGGATGACGGAGTGCTCGGCCGGCGCCAGCTCATCGACGCCTTCGATCGTGATCACGCTCGAGCCTTCGCCGCTGATCTTCGCGCCCATCGCGCGCAGGAAGTGCACGAGATCGACGATCTCCGGTTCTTTCGCGGCGTTCTCAATCACGGTCGTGCCCTTCGCGAGCACTGCAGCCATCAGCGCGTTCTCCGTGCCGCCAACTGTCAGCTTGTCGAACAGGATACGGTCACCGACCAGGCGTTTAGCTTTCGCAATAACGTAACCCGACTCGATGTCGATCTCGGCGCCCAGGCGTTTCATCGTCTCGACGTGCAGGTCCACGGGCCGCGAGCCGATCGCACAACCGCCCGGCAGGCTGACGCGCGCCTCGCCGTAGCGCGCGAGCAACGGTCCGAGGCAGAGGATGCTGGCGCGCATCTTGCGCACGAGGTCGTAGTGCGCAGTTTTCTCCGACGGCTCTGCAACCGAGACGGTCAGCGACTTGCCGTCGCGCTCCGTACTGCAGCCGAGTGCCTGCAACAGCAATTCCGTGGAATCGATGTCACGCAGCTCGGGGACGTTGTGGAGCGTGTGTTTGCCGTCTGCGAGCAGCGTGGCGAACAGGATGGGAAGTGCGGCGTTCTTCGCGCCGGAGCATGCGACGCGGCCTTCGAGGCGGCGGCCGCCGGTTACGATGATGGAATCCAAGGTCAGATTGCAGGCGCTGTGTGAACGACTCGTCTGTGTCTAGAGCCGCCCGAACGCTCTCCGTGTTGAAAAGACAGGGCGCAGTGTACACCCGGCTTGTGCGCGACCGGTGATTGATTGTGTCGACCGTGTGGCGTCGCGACTCACGTCCCGCTCTTTCGGCCAAAGTCTGCGTCGAGCGGAATCAGGCTCACGACGAGGAACGAGGGAATCGTCGCAACGAGCACCCAGACGAAGAACCAGTCGTAGCCCAAAAAGAGCTGCACGTCCCCGCTGAAGAGTCCCGGCAGCATCATGCCCAGCGCCATGAACCCGGTGCAGATGGCGAAGTGCGCGGTTGCGTGCTCGCCGCGTGCGACGTAGAGCATGTACAGCGTGTAGGCCGTAAACCCAAAGCCGTAGCCGAATTGTTCGAGCGCGACGGCGGCGATCACCACGGCCAGGCTGTCGGGCTGCAGCCAGGCGAGCGCGACGTAAACGGCATTCGGAATGTTGATCGCGATCACCATCCACCAGAGCCAGCGCTTCAGTCCGGACGCGGCCGCAACAAAGCCGCCGAGGATGCCTCCGATCGTCAGCGACAGTGCGCCGAATGTCCCGTAGGTCAGACCGACTTCACTGGTCGACAGCGCAAGGCCGCCGGTCTCGCGTGCATCGAGCAGGAACGGCGCGGCAATCTTTACGAGCTGCGCCTCCGCAAACCGGTACAGCAACAGGAACGCAAGGATAATTACGATTCCCGGCTTTCTGAAGAAACTGCCGAATGTCGTCGCGAAACCCGCAAAGAGGTCACCGATGTTTTCGACCCGGCCGCTCTTGTCGCCGTCCGGCCGCGGCAGCATGAAACCGTGCCAGGCGGCGAGCACGACGAAAGACCCGGCGAGTACGAAAAAGGTGATGCTCCAGGCCAGCGCGACGTCGCCGTAGGATTCTTCGAGAACGCCGGCAATCATCACGAGGACGCCCTGGCCGGTAATCATCGCGATGCGGTAGAAGGTATTGCGGATCCCGACCCACCACGCCTGCTGGTGGTCGTCGAGCCCGAGAATATAGAAGCCGTCGGCCGCGATGTCGTGCGTCGCCGAACTGAAAGCCAGGAGACAAAACGCGGCAAGCGAGTAGCGGAAGAAGTCGTCGGTGGGGAGCGCCAGTGCGACCGCGGCGAAGCCGGCGCCGATCAATAGCTGCATACCGACGATCCAGCTTCGGCGCGTGCGCAGGAGATCGACGATTGGGCTCCAGAACGGCTTGATGATCCACGGCAGGTACAGCCAGCTCGTGTAGAAGGCGATGACGTCGTTTCCGAGCCCGAGGTTCTTGTACATGATGACCGACACCGTCATCACGGCGACGTAGGGCAGGCCCTCGGCGAAATACAGTGTCGGCACCCAGCGCCACGGACGGTTGTGTGTCATGCGAGCTCCTCCTGCATCGCCATCGAGAGGCAGCCTTCAACCGGGTATTTGACGATCTCGACGTGTGACGGTTTCATTCCTGCTTCGCCAAGCTTGTCGAGCATCGAAGTTCGATACAGTTCGCTGCCGCAGACGACGCCGCCTGCAACGGCCAGTGATGCACCCTCGCTAGTCCCTGCCTTATCCGCGGCAGCCAACATCAGCTTCGCTGCGTCGTTTGCCGCCGCATCGACGATACGGCGCGCAACCGCATCCGACTCGGCAGCCGTTGTCACGTGCACCGCACAGCTCGCAATCGTACTGCGTGCATCGACGCCGGCAAGCCGCGTGACGATTCTGCGCGGCGAGTCGACGTCGAAGTGTTCCAGCAGGATGCCCGCAAGCGCCGTTTCCGGTCCTATCCCGTCCGCGGCGTCGGCAACGGCGGCGATCGCCTGGCGACCGATATCGAACGCGCTCCCGCGGTCGCCGATCCAGTGCCCCCAGCCGCCGACAACGACCTGCCGCCCTTCGGCATTGAGAGCGCCCGCCGCGGAACCCGTGCCGGCGATGAGGGCTAGCGGCTTAGGGTGCGCGGCAGCGATTGCAAGCACAGGGTCAATGTCGTGTGCGATCCGAACATGGGTGGCGAGCTTGCGTTGCGCTGCCCAGTCTTCGATCCGGGACTTCGCCTCCCGAGTCTGGCTGCCTGCGAGCGCGAGCACGGCACGGTCGATCTGCACGCCCGGCGTCGACGCGAGAGCCCGGTCGATGGCCTCGTCGAGATTTGCGAGCGCGGTCGCTGCGCCAAGAGCTCTCAAGTTCGACGCATGCCCGGTCGCTTTCGCAACAACGCGCAGCTTGCCGTTCTCGAGACAAGCGATGTGCACGGCAGTCTTCGAACCGCCGCCGTCGACTCCGAGCAACCAGCGCTGATCAGTCATCGTCGCCCAGCGCAACTCGAAGCCGTCCGCCCGCTTCCGCCAGTCGTTTGCGGGCCGCATCGGCTTCGATGCCCGCTCGCGCGGAGACCACGGCTGTCTTGAGTTCGCCGCCACAGGCGGCGAGCTGGTCTTTCGCCTCGGCTTCGCTTAGTGAAGTCAGGCGCATCAGCAGCTTCAATGTGCGCGCCCGAAGCTTGTCGTTGCTGGCCTTCAGGTCGACCATCAGGTTGCTGTAGGTCTTGCCGAGTTTGACCATCGCACCGGTCGTCAGCATGTTGAGCACCATCTTTGTCGCCGTGCCCGCTTTCATACGGGTCGAGCCGGCCAGTACTTCGGGCCCGGTCACCGGCGCGATCAGGATGTCGCAATCGCGCGAAAGCGGCGGATTTGCGTTGCAGCTTAAGCCCACCGCGGTCGCGCCAATCGACTGCGCATAGCGAAGCGCACCGATGACGTAGGGTGTCGAGCCGCTGGCGGCGATGCCGACGACGACATCCTGCTCCGAGAATGCGATCGCTTCGAGATCCTGCTGTCCGGCCTCGGGCGAGTCTTCCGCGCGTTCGATCGGATTCCTGAGTGCCTCATCACCGCCGGCGATGATGCCGATGACCTGGCCCGGGTCGGCGCTGAACGTTGGCGGACACTCGGACGCATCGAGGACGCCCAGTCGACCGGAGGTTCCTGCCCCGACGTACACGAGGCGCCCACCGGCTTCGAGCTTTTCGGCAATGCGATCAATCGCCTCGGCAATCGCGTCGGCCTGGCTTGCCACGGCTTCAGCGACTGTTGCATCCTCGGCGTTGATGAGTGCCACCAGTTCTGTTGTCGAAAGACGATCAAGATCAGTCGACGCCTCGTTGACGGCTTCGGTCGTTGGCTCTTCAGTCATGCGTCTTAATCTCTTTATCGTTCTGTGTGTTTTGAGCGCGTTCCAGACTGTACTCGCGTCTACCTCGAACGGCATCGACGTCCTCGTTGCCGACGACTTTGCTGCGCTCGACGGCCAGCGCGTCGGCCTGATCACGAATCACACGGGTCGCAGCAAAGACGGACAGAGTACGATTGCGCTGATTGCCGCTGCGGACAACGTCACGCTCGTTCGTCTGTTCAGTCCCGAGCACGGCATCGAAGGCAAGCTCGATATTCCCGACATTGCGGACTCCACCGACGACGAGACGGGCATCGATGTCGTGAGCCTGTACGGCGACTCCCGCAAGCCGTCGCCCGAATCGTTGGCCGGGATCGATGTGCTGGTGTTCGATATCCAGGACATCGGCACCCGTTTTTACACTTACATCTCGACGATGGGGCTCGCGATGCAGGCGGCAGCGGAGAACGGCGTGCGCTTCGTCGTGCTGGATCGGGTCAACCCCATAGGCGGTTCTATTGTCGAAGGCCCGGTGCTCGATGCAGGTCGTGAATCCTTTGTTGGCTTTCACCCGATCGCCGTGCGCCACGGCATGACCGTCGGCGAGCTGGCCCGGATGTTCAAGGCCGAGCTCGGACTCGATCTTGATCTCCACATCGTGACCATCGACGACTGGTCGCGGTCGCAATTGTTCGACAGCACCGGGCTTGCATGGGTCAATCCGTCGCCGAATATGCGCAGCATCGATGCGGCGCTCCTGTACCCCGGCATCGGTCTCCTCGAGACGACGAATGTCTCCGTCGGCCGTGGCACGCCGCAGCCGTTCGAAGTGTTCGGCGCCCCGTGGCTCGACGCGGATGCTCTGCTCGACTACCTCGCGTCGCAAAATTTCGCCGGGCTCCGCTTCGGCAAAACCGCGTTCACGCCCGACAGCAGTGTCCACGAAGGTGAACGCTGTTTCGGCATTCGCTTCGAGGTCACGGACCGCGACGCTGTTCGATCGGTTCCCGTCGGTATCGCGATCGCGCGCTGGCTGCGACAACACCACCGGTCTGACTGGGACATGACGCGCTTCGATCGCCTTCTCGTTGACAAGACAGTTTTCGACGCGGTGCGAGACGGAGACCCGCTCGAGGAAATTCTGGACGCCTACGCCGGAGAGCTCGAGGAGTTCGCCACCCGTCGCGCGGAATTTCTGCTCTACGACTGAGCCCGTCACAGTCTTCGCCCCAGTCTGTCGTTCTGCTTCGCGATCCAGTCGTAGAACGATGCCAATTTGAGTTTTGACGCTGCGCCCCTGTCGATGATCGCCCTGGCCTTCGGATGAAGCTGCAGTGCGCTGGCCGGACAGAACGCAGCCACCGGCCCCTCGATCGCCGCGGCCACCGCGTCCGCCTTGCGTGTTCCGCTCGCCATCAGCACGATCTCGCGCGCGTCGAGTATCGTTTTGATGCCCATCGTGATGGCGATCTCTGGCTGCGTCTCGCCGTCGTCGAAGAAGCGTGCATTCGCCTCCAGCGTGTCGCGTGCGAGTGTCTTGATTCGCGTCCGGGATGCGAGGCTCGAGGCAGGTTCGTTGAAGCCGATGTGTCCGTTTTCACCGATGCCGAGAATCTGCAGGTCGATGCCACCGGCTGCGACGATCTGCTTTTCGTAGTCGACACAGACGCGATCGGCATCGTCCGGATCTTTGCAGACCGGCAGATGCGTGTTCGTTGGCCGGATGTCGATTTTGTCAAACAGCTCGCGCTGCATGTAGGCGCTGTAGGACTGCGGGTGGTTCGGCTCAAGCCCGAGGTACTCGTCCAGGTTGAACGTCCGGACCTGTTGGAAACTCAGGTCGCCGTCCTGAACAGCCGAAGCGAGCAAAGCATAGAGCGCGAGCGGTGTGCCACCCGTCGCCAGTCCGAGAACGGCGTCGGGTTTCTGCTCGATGCAGCGTGCGGTGTAGGCAAACGCCCGTCGCGCGACTGCATCGGCATCTTCAACAATCAGCACGTCCACTAGACGTCCAATGCGGTCATCAAGTCGCCGTCGATCCAGTTGCGGACAACGCGAAGCTCGTCGTCGAGTTCGATCAGCGACGCGCGATAGCCCGGGCGTATTGCACCAAGCTGTTCGTGCAGTCCGAGCAGCCGAGCCGGATAGGTCGATGCCATGCGCAAGGCTTGCTGCACGTCGACCCCGCCGAACGCGCAAACGAAACGAACCGCGTCGATCATGCCGATGTTGGACCCGGCAAGCGTCCCCTCGTCGTCGACGAGCCGGCCCTCGCGAACGTGGATGCGCTGGCCGTGCAGTTCAAAAGAATCCAGCGTGGAGCCGACGCTCGGCATCGCATCGGTGACGAGGATTGCCTTACCCTCCGGCTTTGAGCGAATCGCGAGCCGCAGCGATGCCGGGTGCACGTGCACACCGTCGGCGATGATCGTCACAACGCTCAAAGGGTCGTCGAGCGCAGCACCGACCATGCCGGGCTCGCGACTAGTCAGCGGCGTCATCGCGTTGAAGAGGTGCGTGAACCCGCTCAAGCCCTCGTCCAGCGCCCGACGCGTCTCCTCGTAGGTCGCGAGACTGTGGCCGCCGAACACGAGAATTCCGTTCTCGGTCATGTGCGAAATCTGTCCCGCTTTCAGTGTCTCCGGCGCGACCGTGCACAGCAGGCGACCCAGCTTTGCTTCGGCGAGGCGATCAATGCCTGCATCGTCCAGCGTCCGGAATCGTGTCGGATCGTGGATACCATGACGACCGGGATTCAAATGGGGTCCTTCGAGGTGCAGACCAAGCACGCCTGGCACGCGGTCTGCGATCGCGCTTTCGACGGCTTCGATGGCGGCGCGCGTCACCTCCTCGTTGTCGCTGATCAGTGTGGGCAACAGTCCGGTGGTGCCGCTGTGGCGGTGTGCGGCGATAATGGTTCGAATCGTTTCCGGGGTCGGCGCGTCGTTGAAGAGGACACCGCCGCCGCCGTTGACCTGCAGATCGATCAGGCCGGGCGCGAGCAGGTTGCCGTTCAGATCGATTTCCCGATCGGCGTCGGGGCACGGTGTTCCTGCGCTCGCGATCTCGGAGATGTGTCTGCCATTCACAACGACGGAGCGATTCTTGTGAATGCGTTCGCCGTCGAAGACGCGGCAGTTCGACAGAAGCTGCTTCATGCGGGCACCCTCCGCGGCAGCGCAAGCGTCGCTGCCCATGACGCGCCGAGGCAGAGCAGAGCGCCCGCGGCGGCGTACCAAGCCCAGTAGAGTGGAGTTGCGAAGGCAATCACGGAGAGCACAGCAAGACCGGTGACAAAGCCGATCAGTGCGCTGCGCTCGTCGCCGTCCGGAACCGCGAGCGCGAACACGTAGAGTCCGAGCACCGGTCCCGCGGCGAAACCCGCAACCTTGAGCACAAGAGCGACAGTACTCTCCTCGGTGCCGCTCAGGCCGAACAGGATGGCGAGGCCTGCCTGGAGAATGCCGAAGGCGAGCGTCGACCAGCGTGCGATGCGCGTCGTCGCCGCTTCGCTGTCACATTGACCGATCAGGTCGTTGACCAGCGCTGCAGCCGATGCGTTCAGTGAACTCGACAGGGTCGACATGGCCGCGGCGAACACCGCCGCAAGCGTGAGACCAAGCAGGCCGATTGGCATGTACTCGACGATAAACCACGCAAACATCTGGTCACCGCGTTCGGGAACCGGCACGCCGCTGCCGGACAACCCCGCCAAACCGACGCCGATGAGCAGAAAGAGGCCGAACTGTAGCAAGACAATGAATCCGGACAGGCCCAGTGCGAGCCCGGCTTCGCGCCGGCTGCTCGTCGACAGGTAGCGCTGGACCATGAGCTGGTCTGTGCCGTGCGTTGCCATCGTCAGGAAGCAACCGCCGACAAGGCCGGCCCAGAAGGTCATCGACGAACCGGACAGCGTCAGCGAGAAATCGAAGACCTGGAGGCGTCCGCTTTCGGCGCCGTAGGCCAGGAGTCCTTCGGGCAACTGACCGGCAAGAATAACGATGGCCGCCAGCGCACCGACCATGTAGACGATGAACTGGATGCAGTCGTTCCAGATGACCGACTTCGCGCCGCCAATCAGCGTGTAGATGATCGTGATAGCCGCGATCACGACGATACTCATCGTAAGATCCAGCCCGACGACGACCTGCAGCACGAGTGCTGTCAGGAACAGGCGAAGCGCGTCGCTCGTGTTACGGGTCAGCAGAAAGAGTGTCGAGACCAGCCGCCGGCTCAAACTGCCGAAGCGCGATTGCAGGACCTCGTAGGCGGTGAAGATCCTGCCCTCGAAGTACATCGGCAAGAGAAACATGATCACTAGCAAACGTCCGACGATGTAGCCGATCGTGATCTGCAGGAAGGTCATGTTGCCGTTGGCGGCCGCGGCGAGCCCGGGAATACTTAAGAAAGTGACTGTGCTGGTTTCCGTCGCGACGATCGACAGCAGCAACGCCGGCCACGGCAGCTTTCGGTCACCGAGAAAATAGTCCGCTGCGGTTTGCGTGCCGCGCCCGACCCACAGACCGAAGAGCAGCACAACGCCGAGATACGCGGCCAGCACGACGAGATCGGTCGGCGAGATACTCATGTCGCGCTGCAGGGACTTTCGCCGGGCAGACTTAAAGTCGTCTCGGCAGGTTCGGCATAGCCGTTCACACGACGCATCCAGCCGGGCAGCCAGCGGGCTTCATTGCGTGCCGGCGGCGAGCGTTCGACGCGGCCACGCAATCGTTCGGCGGCTGATTCGGAAAACGCTTTCACGACGTCCTGATCACCGTCGAGGTCACGCAATACCTGGACCAGGCCCCAGCCTTCGCCCTCGTAACGTTCACGCGGGTTCGTCCCGATGCCCTTGAAATTGATGTAATCGATCACGGCGTACGTGCCTTCCGGTGTCGCGAGCAGGCGCGTAAGCCGCGCATCCAGCTCCGCCTTGTCTGCTAACTCAAGGTCCGACCAGCGCTTCTGAAAACTCTCGACGATGTATTGCGCCTGCAGCGGCATCGTTGCTTGGAGCCAAGCACGTAGCGACCGCGCTCGTATCCCATCCACTTCACTTTCGAATGCCTCCCTGCCCCCCCAAGGCGCATCAAAAGGCTCCAGAGCCACCAACCACTCCGGCGCAGGCGCACAGTCAGCACTCCGCGCGATCACAAATTCGGCCATCGCGGGAAAGGACTCGTCGAAGGGTGCGGCAACGCCGGTCGGGAACCAGATGAAGTGCCCGATCCCGAGCGACGGAAAGTCTTCGCCCACGTTCCAGTGCACGAGCTTGGAGAGATCACCGCCGGTTTCATTCTCGAAAATGCGTGCTGCAATCCAGTCGTAGTCCGTGACCGGCGCGCGCACGGGGTCCGTGCTGCACGCAGAGAGCAGCGTCACGATGACAAGAAGTTGCATCGTGCCCCTGATGCTTGCGCGATTCAGGGGCACGGTGCGGGGGGCTCGGTGGTCGCCCGGCTTTAGTTGAACTGGTAGAGCAGCTGCAACTGGACGCGACGCGGGCGAATCAGTGACCGCGGCGGGCCGTAGCCGGCAAAGTCGACTCTCGGTTCGAAGTTGTAGCCCGTCTGGTTGTCGAACACGTTGAAGATGTCCGCGCGCAGACGCAGGTTCGAGCTGCCGAGAATTTCGAAGTCCTGGGTGTAGTTCAGGTCGATCTGCCAGTGCGACGGTTCCGTACGCGATCCGGCCGGCTCGGAGAATCGAATCGTATCGTTCGAGAATCCGTAGAAGCCGCCGTCCCAGGTTTCCCAGGGCTGACCGGACTGCCAGACGCCGTAAGCTCCGACGCGGGCATTCCAGGGCAGTGCCTTGTAGCCGTAGACCTTAAGCTGGTGACGACGGTCGCCGGCGAGATTGCCTTCCTTGAAGTTCCAGAGCTGGCGTCCCGTGCCATCGGCGATGTTCGACGAACCAATGAAGCGTGCGGCATCGTTGACCGACGACGTGTTGTCCTGGTCCATGTTGCCGTAGTAGTGGCTCCACGTGTAGGAACCCTGCAGGTACCAGTCGTCCCGGACCCATTCTGCTTCGAGGCTGACTTCGTGGTACTTCGTGAAGCTGCCGTCGAGGCGCGCGATCACGAAGGACGAACCGCCGATCTCCGCGCGAACGTCATCGAGATTCTCGATGTAGAGTTCCTGTGGAATGCCTTCGGGCACGTCGGAGGCGAGACGCGAGGTGTTACCCGTGTCTTCCCAGAAGTTACGCGAGTCGCGGAAGCGGTAGTGCGCGCGAACGTTGAGATCGCCGCCGTAGGTCTGTGACCAGCCGATCAGATACTCGTTGGTGTAACGCGGGTCGAGACCTTCCTGGAAGAACTTACCGGATGACGAACCACGCGGTTCTTCGCGAACGTAGTTGCCGTTCACGTCGAAAACGACGTCGACGATCAGGTTGAGGTTGCGATCCCAGGACGCGGCACGTGCCAGCGACGATGCCGCCGGGTTGTAGCGCGCGAAGTTGAAGTAGACCGACGCCTCGTCAGAGTAGTCCCAGTTCACGCCAAGTCGCGGCTGGATCTGGTCTTCCCAGTCGACCGTGTACATCTTGTACTTGGTACCGGGTGACTGCGTCAGGCCGGTGAGCGGGTTGCTCGGATCCGGCGCGAGCCCCTGACCGAAAAGCTCGTCCTGCGACAGCATGACGCCGATGTTGTAGGTCCAGTCGCCGGTCTTGTACTCGGCGTTGACTTCAAAGCTCTGCAGTTCAGACGACGAGAAAATAGAGTCGAAGGAACCGGTGTTGAAGCCGCCGAGGCTCGTACCACGCAGCGTCGCGAGGTAGAACGCGTCGGGGAAGTCCACGTCCGTTCCACCCGGAGCGTCAATGATGCCCCAGCCGTTGGATTCGCGAACGAGGTCTTCTGCGACTTCCTGCCATTGGTAGCCTACATGGATATCGAGCGTGTCGTCGCCGACGTAGAACAGCCGGTCGTAGGCAATTTCAAAGCTTTCGCGGAAGAAGTCCTGGTTGTTGAAGGACGCTCCGGCGCCGACGTCGCCGCCACCGGTCTGCACGCCATTGTCGTTGTAGCCGTACTGGTCGATCAGCGGCTGGGCGAAGGCGTCAAACGCGGGATCTGCGCCGCCGGTTGTACTCGGCACGAGGAACAGGCCCTGCGTGTCGAGTGCGCCGAGATTCAGCGAGTCACCGATTGATGGCGAGAAGCCGAGGACGTTGTCCGGGCGACCACCGTTGATGCTTTCAAAGTCCGTGTACTTGAACGAAACCGTAGAGCGATCATCGACCAGCCACGAACCTTCGAGGATCAGCGTGTCCTGGTCGGCTTCGCTGCCTTCCGCAGTCGATGCCGCAGAGAAAGCGCCGACACTTTCGGTGCTGACTTCACGCTCCGAGGTGCGGAAGCTGCCTTCGATCAGGATGTCCTCGTTCGGCGCAAACGTCAGCTTGCCGAAGATCTCATCACGTTCGTTCGTGAAGTCCGGCACAGGACCGTAGGCGTTTGCCGTGTTGCTGCGTTCGAAATCCGGTCCGAAGTAGGACGCGTAGAAGAACAGGTGATCGCGAACGATCGGGCCGCCAACACCGACGGTGATCCACGAACGATCTTCGTCGAAGCGCGAGACGCTGGCCCCGCCGTCCTGGTCGGCCGTGAGGCTGGACGGCTCGACCTTGTATCCCAATTCAGCACGGAATTCGTTCGTGCCGGATTTCGAGACAGTATTCATCAGGAAGCCGCCGGAGCGGTTGAAGCCGATTGCTTTCGCACCGCCGCGAACGACCGACACCTGCGCGATGTCGTGCGATGAAGGCTCGGATGCGAGAACGCCGAACAGCGGCAGGGAGACGTCAACGCCGTCGAACTGGTAAACGTTGTCCTGGCCGCTACCGCCGGCGCTCGGGCCGCGAACGGCAAGCTCGGAGTATTGAACACCCGGAATCAGCTTGAATAGATCGCGGTATTCCTGGCCGACGGGCAGTGCATCGACCGTCTCCGAGGAAATCGCGTTGGCGAGTCGCCCCTGCCCCGCGTCGGGCACGAGTGCGGTGCCGGTCACGACAATCTCTTCGGTCGCTGCGGCCGACACATCCACCGTGATGTTCTGCTGCAAC
>CAWUHY010000011.1:0-33873 GCA_963922215.1 uncultured Gammaproteobacteria bacterium
GCGAACGGGCGGCCGCTGGTTTCGGTGTTCCTGGGCGGCGGCACGCCAAGCCTCTTCACGCCGGACGAGATTGCCGCCGTCCTCGATACCGTTCGTGAGCATTTCGTGCTCGCGCCGGATGTTGAAATCACGATGGAGGCGAACCCGGGCACCGTGGAGTTTGGTCAACCGGCGGGCTACCTAGCCGCCGGCGTGAATCGCCTGAGCCTCGGGGCGCAGTCGTTCAACGACGACATGCTGAATGTTCTCGGGCGCATTCATTCGAGCGATGACATTCGCCGGACGTTTGACGACGCGCGGGATGCGGGCTTTACGAACATCAACGTCGACGTCATGCACTCGCTGCCGGGTCAGACTCCGGATACCGCGCTCGCCGATATCGAGGCAGCCATCGGTCTCGGGCCCGAGCATATTTCGTGGTACCAGCTCACGCTGGAGCCGAACACCGTCTTTTTTACGCGGCCGCCGCCGGGCATCCCGGATGAGGAAAATGCTGGAGAAATCATCGATCGCGGGCGCACGCGGCTGCTTGCGGCCGGATTCGAGCAGGTTGAGGTCTCGGCGTGGTCCAAACCCGGCAAGGCCTGCCGGCACAACCTCAACTACTGGGAGTTCGGCGACTATCTCGCGACCGGGGCCGGCGCCCACGGCAAGCTGACCGGCCGGGATGGCCCTCTGCGCTACGTGCGGCCCGCGAATCCGACGGCCTTCATGCTGTCCGTCGAGTCCAGCGAAGCGCCGGAGCTTATTCACGTCGATCGCGAGGACCGCCTGTTCGAATTCATGCTGATGGCCCTGCGGCTGCCGAGCGGGTTTTCCCGCCGATCGTTCGAGGAGACCACGGGAATCCCTGGCGCAGAGCTCGACGACCGGCTGGCCGCGTCCGTCAAGGAGAGGCTCTTGGAGCAGGTCGACAGCGACCGGATCCGACCGACCGAGCTCGGATTCCGCTTTTTAAACGACCTGCAGGCCCGCTTTCTGCCCTGACCGGGCTGCCTTCAGCCGCGCTTCGTCGGGTGTTTTTACACCGCCGGAACCCAGCTTGCGGGGAGCGTTTATGCACAATCCCGGTGCTTTCGCTATTTTTCTAGTGCGAGAGGCCTGTCAGCTCAAAAACGGGGATCAAAAGACCCTGTAACATATTGTTTTTATTGATATTATAAAAATGGACACATTTTAACCATTTCGATGGGGAGGCTTGAAAATCGCGGGTTTAGGCCCTTCGTCCAATTTTCTTCCACAAAGTTATCCACAGCTTCTGTGGATAAAATCGCCGTCGATTTGCAGGCCGCCCCGGCGCTCAGCTCACAGGGCAGGCAGGGCTTGCGGCATGCGGTCGATACCGTTATATTACGCGGCCTTTTTTCACGGCACTTTCCGCATTGCGAGCCAGACATGAAACCTGAACTTCATCCGAACTACGTCGAAACCAAAGTGACCTGCAGCTGCGGGAACGAATTCTCGACGCGCTCTACCCTGGGCGACACGCTGACGATCGAAGTCTGCTCTTCGTGCCATCCGTTTTACACCGGCAAGCAGAAGATCATGGACTCCGGTGGTCGCGTCGACAAATTCCGTAAGAAATACGGAATGGGCGCCTGATCCCGCTACATCCGATCGCGCTTTACGGCGCACTCAAACGATCAACGAAAACCCTGCCTGTCAAACGGCAGGGTTTTTTGTTTGCGTGAGCGTTGTCGAGCAACGCGCTGTCGATTTCGTGAGAAACGAATTGGCGGCAAGCTTTCAAATTCATGGCAAAGCGGCGCAGTCCACGCACACTCTTTGGTATGCTTCTTCTCCGATTTTGACTGTAGCCAGAAGAAAAGGACGCATATGACCCAGGACGTTTACCGATTGATCGGGCCGGATGGCAAAGAATCTGAGCTCCCCGTGCACAAAGGCACAACCGGTCCGGACGTCGTGGACATCAGCGGCCTGTACCGCGAACACGGCGTATTCACCTACGACCCGGGTTTTGTTGCGACCGGCAGCTGCGCGTCCGACATCACCTTCATCGACGGCGAAGAAGGCATCCTGATGTACCGGGGCTACCCGGTCGAACAGCTCGCGGAGCATTCCAACTTCCTCGAGGTGTCTTACCTTCTCTTATACGGTGAGCTGCCGACCGCCGACGAGCTCGCTGAATTCGACCACAACGTTCGCACGCACACGATGCTGAACGAGGGAATGCTGCAGTTCTTCAAGGGCTTCCGCTATGACGCCCATCCGATGGCCCAGCTGTCTGCGGTCGTCGGCTCGATGTCGGCCTACTACCACGACACGACAAACATCGAGGATCCGCATCACCGCGACATTTTCGCGCACCGCATCCTGGCGAAGCTGCCGACGATTGGAGCGGCGGCCTACAAGCTGGATATCGGCCAGCCGTTTATTTATCCGCGCAACGACCTGAACTACAGCGAAAACTTCCTGCACATGCTGTTTGCTGTGCCGGCAGAACCTTACGAGATCGACCCGATTGCGGCGGAAGCGCTCGACCTCCTGTTCATCCTGCACGCCGACCACGAGCAGAACTGTTCAACGTCAACGGTGCGCATGGCCGGCAGCTCCGGGGCGAACCCGTATTCCGCGATTGCGGCCGGCATCTCGGCGCTGTGGGGGCCGGCTCACGGTGGCGCGAACGAAGCTGTCCTGAAAATGCTCGCGGAGATCGGCGATGCGAGCAATATTCCGAAGTACGTGGAAAAGGCGAAGGACAAGAACGACCCCTTCCGCCTGATGGGCTTCGGCCATCGCGTGTACAAGAACTTCGATCCGCGCGCGACAATCATCCGCGAAATGGCGCACAAGGTTCTGGAGCAGCTCGGTGCGCGCGTAGATGCCCCCCTCTTCGATCTCGCACTGGAGCTCGAGCAGGTCGCGCTGAAGGACGACTACTTCGTCGAGAAGAATCTCTACCCGAACGTGGATTTCTACTCCGGCATCATCTACCGCGCACTCGGCATCCCGACGTCGATGTTCACCGTGCTGTTTGCGATCGGCCGCTGCGTCGGCTGGACCGCACACTGGCGGGAAATGGTTGCCGACCCGAAAGGCAAGATCTCGCGTCCGCGCCAGCTCTACACCGGAGCGGCCAAACGCGACTACGTGCCGGTCGACCAGCGGTAAGACTCCACACTGTGGGAGCGGATTTATCCAACGTGAAGGCTGTGCCTTCCTGTCCGAATCGCTGTCGCCCGATCGAAAGCTCCTGTGCGGAGCTGAAGCGAACAACGTAGCTCTTGTGGGAGCGGATTTATCCGCGATAAGGGAACGAATCGCGGCCGGTCGATCTTCATGCGCGAGACTAGGTTTTGATTGACGGAGGCGATCGCTTGCGCCGGTTCTCAGTCGTGACAGTTTTTCTGGCAGCCGCAGCGGTATTGTCTTCGTGTGTGGCAATCAAACCCTTTCAGGAAACCTGCACAGGCCCAGAGGACCTCAGAACGTCGACGTTCGGATATAAGCAGTTCCGTGTCGAGGCTGCTCTACCGATTGGATTTACGCCTGAACAGCCATCGCTCGTTCTCCACAGTCCGGATATCGATGCTTCAATTCGCGCGCTCAAATTCGTGCTTGAATCGGACCGTCGCGGCGACTCCACGCCGCTGGATTTTTCAGGATGCAGGAGATTTGAATCGTACCGTTACCTCGTAAGATACGACGAATCCGAGTGGGATCACTTCTGGAGCACGGTCCCGTCCGAAGCATTCGAGTTTGAGTTTCGCTTTTCTGACGAATCAAAGACCGCGCCGTCCAGGTCGTTCGGGTTGGCATTCATCGAGACTGACACGAACCGACCGATGTTGGTGTGTGGATGCTACAACCTCTAGTCTGACTCTCGTTTCGAGCGTTCAAACGCATTGAATCAGGGCTGAAGCCCCTCCCACAGAGACTGCATCGTTCTCTTGAGCTCCGCACAGGAGCTTTCGTTTGTCTTTGCGCGGAGTCCGTTCAACGGCGGCGGTCGTAAAGTTGGCTTCAGCCCCGACACGTCTCTCTAGCCGATTGACGGCATCTCGTCGATGATGGCCTGGACGGACTTGATGTCGGCGCGGCGCATCGGGCGGCCGTCGATCGGGCTGATCGGAGCCTGGCGCAGGCCGTCGAAGGGGAAGACGGTGGCCTGGACCACGTTGTAGTTTCTGCGGAACTCGAACCCCGGATAACACTCCTGCCGGTTGCGGCTGCTCTTCAGGCGCCGCTCGTAGGATTTGAAGTGAATCTTCAGGTCGCCGAGCTGGAAGGCGACGAGCTCCGGCGAGTCGCTGAACAGATGCATGTTAATCGCCGAGTTTTCGTCTGCGGTGCCATTGAGAACCGGGCCGACGAGGCGCGGGAAGAAATCCTCGAGCATCTGCATTGTGACGAGCGCGGTGCTCCGCAGCCCGAACAGGAGCTCGATGTGTTCGTCGCCGGAGAAGAGGCTCAAGTGTTCTGAAACCGCCTGCTCGATCTCGCGATTGCCCGGCAGCGAACCACGCGTCGACAGGCCGAGCCTTTCTGCTGCCTTGATCTTGGCAACCCGGTAGTCGCGAATCCCCTGGTCGACGATCAGTCGCGCCGCTTCCTGCGCGACGGTCTGCCTCAAGCGCTCACTGTTTGCGTCCGTTCGTTTTCCCATTTTTTTCTAAAGGCGACTAGAAGAGCGGTTCTTGTGCCTGCTCATCTTCCTCGTCTTCGATGATGTTGAAGACATCCGGAACCTCGATCAGCTCCTCGCAGACCGGCACATGTTCTTCGCGGAAGATCTCGAAGGTCGTGTTCGGTTCGCCGGCCTTCGCAGGGCAACCGGTTTCCCGGTTAATGCGAATGGTCACGATGCCCTCCGGCATCGGCATCTGGTTTTCCGGGAGGTCCTCGTAAGCGACGCGAGCAAACTCGATCCAGACCGGCAGGGCAGTTCGCGAGCCTTCTTCGCCGGGGCCGAGCGGGAGGTCGTCGTCGTAACCGATCCAGACAATCGCCGCGAGGTCGCGGTTAAAGCCACCGAACCAGGCGTCGCGTCGGTCGTTCGACGTACCGGTCTTGCCCGACAGGTCGTTGCGGCCGAGCACCATTGCGCGACGGCCCGTACCACGCCGGATCACGTCGCGCATCATGTCCTGAATAATATAAGTGTTCTGTTTTGAGACGACCTGCGGTGCCGCCTTGATATCTGCAAAGCGCTCCGGGTCCTCGTCCGGGCCGGGGCGGTAGTCGAGCGCTACGTCAGCCATCTCTTCAAGCGTGTACTCCGGAACGACCTCTAGTTCGAAGCGCGGCTCCTCTTCCGCGGGGACACACTCCTCGCAGACGACCAGCGGTTCCGCGCGGTACAGCTCCTCGCCGTTCGGACCGAAGATCGCGTCGAGAACGTAGGGTTTGATGCCCAGTCCGCCGTTCGCGATCGTGGCGTAGCCCTGCGCCATGTCGAGCGGGGAGGCCTCGCCACCGCCGAGCGCGAGCGAGCCGTTACGCGGCAGCGTGATATCACCGAAGCCGAACTTCGCAATGTGCCGAACGGCATTGCCGAGGCCGGTCTCGTACAGCAGCAGGCGCACGGAGACTAGGTTCATCGAGCGGGTGAGAGCTTCCCGCAGCCGCGTCGGACCGTAGAAACGTCCGCTGTAGTTGATCGGGCGCCAGACGGCTTCGAGTTCGCTCGACTGGATCACAACCGGGGCGTCGTTGACGACTGTCGCCGCCGTATTCCCGGCCTCGAGCGCAGCGGAGTATATAAAGGGTTTGAACGAAGACCCGGGCTGGCGGTAGGCCTGCACCGCCCGGTTAAATTTGCTCATTGCGTAGTCGAAGCCGCCGACGAGACTCGTGATCGCGCCGTCGTCCGGGTCAATCGAGACGATCGCGCCCTGCGCCTCCGGCGCGCTGATCAGCGCATAGAAACCGGCTTCGGTCGGCATGACATAGATCAGGTCTCCCGGCGACACAACATCGCTTACCGATTCGGGCGCGGGCCCCGTCGTCTCACGGTCGATGAAGGGTTTTGCCCATTCGAGCCCCTGCCACGGAATGAGCTCATCGCGACCGTCGTTCATGCGGATGCTGGCCGTCTTGTTCTCCTCGTCTGTCGACATGACGAGTGCGACAAACAGCTCTGCCGGTGCAGTCTGGTCCAGCGCGTTGAGGATGTCCTCCGGCCACGCGTCCATGTCCTCAGGCAGCGGTTCCGTCTCGATATCGAAGCTCGCGATCGGGCCGCGATAGCCGCGCCGGCGCGTGAACTCGAGCAGGCCGTTTTTCAATGCGTAGTTCGCCGCGCGCTGCATCTTCGAGTCGAGGGCTGTGACGACCTGGAAGCCGGCGGTGTAGGTGTCCTCACCGTATCGCGACAGCATCTCCCGGCGCACCATCTCCGCAACATACGGGGCGTTCAGTTCGACCGCCGCGCCGTAGAGTTCGGAGCGCATGGGTTTCTCCATCGCCTCGTCATACTGTTCGCGAGTGATGTAGTCGAGGTCGAGCATGCGGCCGAGCACGTAGTTGCGACGACGTGTCGCATCGCGAGCACTGCGTACCGGGTTATAGCGAGACGGCGCGGGCAGCACGCCCGCGAGTGTCGCTGCTTCAGCAATGTCGATCTGGGCCAGCGGCTTGTTGAAGTAGACCTGCGCCGCAGCCGCGACGCCGTATGCGCGCTGTCCGAAAAACATCTTGTTCAGGAACAGCGCCATGATCTGTTCCTTCGTAAACGCCTGTTCGATTTTGTAGGCGAGAAAAGCCTCGTTGAGTTTGCGGACCAGCGTCTGCTCGCGAGTCAGGAAGTAGTCGCGCGCAAGCTGCTGCGTCAGCGTACTGCCGCCGCCGGAAATCTCACCGCTTTGCACGAGGCGAACGAAAGCACGGCCGATACCGATCGGGTCGATGCCGCCGTGATCGAAGAAGCGACGATCCTCGGCCGAAATAAACGCATGCACGACGTGCTCGGGCACATCGTCGTAGGTGATCAGGATGCGACGTCGCTGCCCGATTTCCGAGATCAGGTGGCCGTCGCGGCTGAACACACGCAGCGGTATCTGCAGCGGGATGTCGCGAATCGTTTCCGCCTCGGGAAGGCTGGGCGAGGCGTAATAGTAGGCACCGATAACAGACGCGACGCCCGCAATCCCGCCGGCCAGCAAAAGGCCCGCGCTGACGACGGCAATGCGAAGCCCGGTTTTTCGTTTGGGCCTGGAAGCTTTTTCGCTCATGGGTATCAGTCTTTTGGCCTGAATAACACGATTACAGGTCTGGCTCTCGACCCCGCGTCATCCATACAGTGAGTCAATGTTGCCGCCGGATTGTGGCGATCCTGTGGCGGGCGGGCAAGGCGATGATAGCGACCGCGATCTTCGAATATCAATCAAAGTGAGAGGCAATCGGGTGAATTGTTAAGTCGATGCGCCAACCAGTTCACAGAATGGATGCAATTGCCTGCGTAACATGCCTCCCCGTGACCGTGACAAGTGTCACGTTTTATTTAACATTTTATTGATATATAGTTAAATCGAGATGCTAGGGCCAGCCTTAGTTTTGGTCCGCAACCTACCGTCCTAGAAGGGAAAATACGTGCGTTTCAGCAGAAAGACTCAGCCCCTGTTGGGCCTCGATATTACGACCTCGTCGGTCAAGCTGATAGAGCTCTCCCAAAGCGGAAAGCGCTACCGCGTCGAGTCCTACTCAGCCGAGCCGACTCCGCCGAGTTCCGTTAACGAGAAAGCCATCGTTGATGCGAAAGCCGTCGGTGAGGCAATCCGTCGGGCGGTGAAGCGCGCCGGAGCAAAGGCAACGGACGTCGCAGTCGCCATTAGCGGCGATGCGGCGATTACTAAAGTGATCCAGATGCCGGCCAACCTCTCCGACAGAGATCTTGAAGGTCAGGTCGAAATTCAGGCGGACCAGTACATTCCCTTCCCGATGGAGGAAGTGAGTTTCGACTACGAAATCGTCGGTCCGAATGATAAGGATCCTGAAATGCTCGACGTGCTCCTGGTCGCAACGCGAACAGAGAATGTCGAGCAGCGCCAGGCGGCCGTCACAGCGGCGGGACTTTCGACGAAAATTGTCGACGTCGAAGCCTTCGCCCTCGAAAACGCCTGCCAACTTTTAAGCCACCAGATTCCCGAGTCGGGCGAAGAGCATTCGGTTGCTGTCGTCGACATCGGCGCGAGCAGCACGACGTTTTCCGTCCTGCAGAATCTCAAAGTCATCTACACGCGTGACTTCAACTTTGGCGGCCAGCAGCTGACCGAAGAAATCATGCGGACTTACGGCCTCTCGATGGAAGATGCGGGCCGGGCCAAGAAACAGGGTGGCCTGCCGAGCAACTACCAGCCGGAAGTGCTCGAACCCTTTATTGATGACATGACGCAGCAGGTCAGCCGATCGTTGCAGTTCTATCTCGCATCCGGCGGCGGCCGCGAGCAGCCAGACCTTATTCTCGTGTGTGGTGGCTGCGCGAACATCCCCGGCATCGCAGACGTCATCTCGAGCCGCGTCGGCATCCCGACAGAAGTCGGCGATCCGCTCGGACAAATGAAGATTTCATCGAAGGCGAAATCCCAGGGTGTCACGAAAGACGCGACCGCCCTGCTCACTGCCTGCGGTCTCGCATTGAGGAGCTTCGACTAACATGCCAAGCATTAATCTACTGCCATGGCGCGAGGCCCAGCGTAAGAAACGCCAGCGAGATTTCGGAATCTCTCTCGGTATCGCTGTCGGCGTTGGCATTGCCGTCGTCATCGGCACCGTGCTGTTCTACAACGGTCTGATTTCCGAGCAGCGCGAACGCAACGACAGGCTGACCGCCGAGATTCGGGAGCTCGATAAGAGCATCGAGGAAATCGACGGACTTGAGCGACAGAAAGAGCGCCTCCTTGCCCGCATGGAAATCATCAACCAGCTGCAGAAAAGCCGGCCGGAAATCGTGCATCTCTTCGACGAGATCGCCCGTCGTATGCCAGAGGGCGTGTACCTGACCGGTATGAGCCAGACCGGTGATCGCGTGGAAGTTCAGGGTGTCGCCCAGTCGAGCACCCGCGTATCTGCCCTGATGCGTGCGGTTGATGCATCGGACTGGCTGACCGATCCGGAAGTCGAACGCGTCGTCACGACGCAAAGCGGCAATTCACGCCAGTCGGAGTTCGTCGTCTATCTCAAGCAGGCGCGCGAGACGGATGGGGAGGAGGGATTATGAACCTCGTTGAAGAACTTCAGTCGCTCGACGTCAATGACGTCGGCCGCTGGCCGGCAGCATTCCGCTACGCGGTTATTGCGATCGTCTTCATTGCCGTCGTCGGACTCGGCGTCTGGTTTACGATTGTGAAAGACAAGCAGCCGATCCTGGAGCGGGCGCAGCAGGATGAACTGGATCTTCGCACGGCCTTCGAAAGCAAACAGAAGAAGGCTGCGAACTACGACGACTACAAAGAACAGCTCGACGAGATCGAGAAATCTTTCGGCACAATGCTTCGCCAGCTTCCCGGTGAAACAGAAATTCCGAGCCTCATCGTCGATATCTCACAGACGGGTCTCGCCGCCGGACTGCAGGAGCGCCTGTTCGAGCCGCAGTCCGAAATCCCGCGGGATTTTTACGCGGAGAAGCCCATTCGCATCACGCTGACCGGCGGCTACCACGAGCTTGCTGATTTCGTCAGCGGAATCGCTGCGCTGCCCCGAATCGTGACGCTGCACAACATCAAAATTACGAGCGTTGGTGAAGAAGGCGACAACGACAACCTGAGTATGGATGTCACAGCGAAGACTTACCGCTATATCGAGGAGGTTGAGGAATGATACGCAACACATTTTTCCGGCTCCTCGTCGTGTCCTCGTTTGCGAGTCTCGTTGGTGCTTGCGGTACCGGCGGCGACGAACTGGATGCCTACATCAACGACGTGAAGTCGCGCCCCGGAGGCACGATCGATCCATTGCCTGAAATCGTCCCCTACGAAGGCTTCTCGTATGAGGCCGGCCTCGAAGGCGTACGTTCACCGTTCCGGCCGGATGTGCCTCAGCGGCCCGAAGGCCCGGACGGCGTCACGAAAGATCTGGATCGAGTACCGGAATACCTCGAGAACTTTCCGCTGGATTCGCTACGCATGGTCGGCACACTGAACATCGAAGGGACGACCTACGGCCTCGTCCAGGATTCTGACTCGCTGATTCATCGCGTAATCCCGGGTAACTACCTGGGTCAGAACGACGGACGCATTACCGACATATCGGAATCGCAAATCGCACTGGTAGAAATTATTTCTGATGGTATCGGCGGATACATCGAAAGAGATGCCGCAATCAGTTTGTCGAACTGATGCCTGAATGGAACTGGGAGTAATAGGAATGACGCTCAATAAAACACCGACGCTCGGCGCACGACGTCCGGTATCAATAATGGCTGTAGTGGCGGCCCTGATGTGCTTCGCGGGTCTCGCGAATGCGCAGGCGCCGAACCAGCTGCAGGATATTCAGGTTCAGAGTCTGCCCGACAAGCGCATCGAGTTGCGGCTGGTCATGAGCGGTACGGCACCGGAGCCGATGGCCTTCACCATCGAAAGCCCGGCGCGTATTGCACTCGACCTCCCTGACACCGCTCTTGGCCTGGCTTCACGTCGTCGTGATGTCAACGAAGGCCCGCTGGATACGATTCTGACAGCGGAAGCGAACGGCCGAACTCGCGTCGTTCTCAATCTTGATTCAATGGTTGCCTACGAGACGCGCCGCAGCGGAAACGTTGTGACGGTAACGCTCGGAGACAGCGATGCTTACAGCGCGGATACCACCCAGTTCGCCAGCGCTCCGGTATCGTCTTCTCCCTCGTACTCCTCGTCTCCCGGCTCGCGAGCGATCGACGGCATCGATTTCCGCCGCACCCGCGAAGGTGGCGGCCGCGTCCTGATTCGCCTGAGCGATCCGTCCACGCCGGTCGACATCCGCCAGGAAGGCTCGCGCATCGTCGCTGTCTTCAAGGACACGGACCTGCCCGCGGAACTGATGCGTCGTCTCGACGTACTCGACTTCGCGACGCCTGTTACCACGGTCGACGCGCTGCGCTCGAACCTCGACACGCGCGTCATCATCAGCGCCGACGGCCGCTACGAACAACTCGCGTACCAGTCGGACAACGAGTTCACGATCGAAATCAATCCGGTTATCGCTGCCGAAGACGAAGCGTCCGGCCTCTTCTCCGAGTCCAAGGAATACGAAGGCCAGCGCCTGACGCTGAACTTCCAGGACATCGAGACGCGCGCCGTACTGCAGCTTCTCGCCGAAACTTCCGGCAAGAACATCGTCGTCTCCGACACGGTATCCGGCAACGTTACGCTGCGTCTGCGCAACGTTCCCTGGGACCAGGCTCTCGACATCGTCATGACGACGAAGGGCCTCGACATGCGTCAGAACGGCAACGTTATTATTGTTGCTCCGGCCGACGAGATCGCAGCACGCGAAACGGCCGACCTCGAAGCCAAGCAGGCGATCCAGGAACTGGAGCCGCTGTATTCTGAGTTCCTGCAGGTCAACTACGCGAAAGCTGACGATCTCTCCGCACTGATCTCCGGCGGTGGCGAGAACTCGCTGCTGTCCGACCGCGGCAGCATCGCAGTCGACTCACGCACGAACACGCTGCTCGTCCAGGATACGTCGGACCGGCTGAGCGACATTCGCCGTCTCGTCCGCACGCTCGATATTCCGATCAAGCAGGTTCTCATCGAGTCTCGCATCGTTGTCGTCAACGACGACTTCAGCCGCGACCTTGGCGTTCGCCTCGGTGTCTCCGCATTCAACCTGAGCAACACCGGCATCACGACGGTGTCCGGCACGGGCAGCGGCACGGACACGATGGTAACGACCTACCTCGACAATCTTGCTGACCCGACCAGCACGACGCTGCTCGAGTACCCGTCGCTGCAGAACCGTTACAACGTTAATGTTCCGGTCTCCGATGCGGCAGGTCGTTTCTCTCTCGCAGTCCTTGAGAACGACTACCTCGTCGATCTTGAGCTGACGGCGCTTGAAGCAGAAGGCCGCGGCGAGATCGTTTCAACGCCGCGCGTCATCACGGCGAACCAGAAGGAGGCTCGCATCGAACAGGGTGTTGAAATCCCGTTCCAGCAGGCTGCGTCATCCGGTGCGACGACCGTTGAATTCAAGAAAGCAGTCCTGAGCCTCACGGTTACGCCGCAAATCACCCCGGACAACAACATCATCATGGATCTTGCTGTAAACAAGGACAGCGTTGGCCAGGTGATCTCGACCGGCGGTACCGGCGGCACGGTTCCGAGTATCGACACGCGTAAGGTCGAAACGCAGGTTCTCGTCAAGGACGGCCAGACGGTTGTACTCGGCGGTATCTACGAAACCGAACGCCGCGAGACGATCAACAAGGTTCCGTTCCTCGGTGACATCCCGGTTGCCGGCCGTCTGTTCCGGAGCACGCAGCGCCTGAACAACAAGGCGGAACTGCTGATCTTCGTGACGCCGCGGATTCTCGCGGAAGGTGCGACGGTCAACTAGACAATCATGCGGCAGCGATGCCGCTTGAGTAATCACGAAAAGAAAGCCAACCTTCGGGTTGGCTTTTTTCGTTGCGGAACGGAACGATGCAGCAGTCCGAGACGATCATCCTCGTCGGTCCGATGGGAGCGGGCAAGTCTGCTGTGGGTAAGCAGCTTGCGCGTCGTCTGGGCTACGAATTTGCCGACAGCGACCGCTTCGTCGAAGAGCGGACCGGGGTCGATGTGGCCTACATCTTCGAACGCGAAGGCGAGGAAGGCTTTCGCAAGCGCGAATCTGCAGCAATTGACACGCTGACGCAGCGGAAGCGGATTGTGATCGCAACCGGCGGTGGTGCCGTGCTCGATCCCGAGAGCCGCTCTCGGATGGCAAGCCGCGGTACGGTCATCTACCTGCAAACCAGCGTGCACGAACAGCTCAAGAGGACGCGTCGCAGCACGCATCGTCCCTTGCTGCAGACGAAAGATCCAAAAGCGGCTTTGTCGTCGCTGCTGGAAATCCGCGATCCGCTCTACCGCGAAATCGCCGACATCGTGTTTCCGACTGACGGGCAGAAAGTCCCGAACGTCGCGCGGGAACTTGCAGAGCGATTGTCATCCGGGCGCTCCGGCGAATAAATCACTCTCCGAAGCCGCGGCGTTGTGCGTTAACCTAGCGCTCGTTGATACGTCGCGAAGGATTCAAGATTTGTCCGAACAGCACCACATCTCTGTCGAGCTTGGGGACCGGCGCTACCCGATCGTCATCGGCCAGGGGCTCTTAGGCGACTCGTTCGACCTGTCGCGCTATGTGACCGGCAAGCACTGCCAGATCGTCAGCAACGAAACGGTTGCACCGCTGTATCTCGACAGGCTGAAACGTTCTCTGCCAGATCGCAAGGTCGACACAGTCGTTCTGCCGGACGGCGAGAAGTACAAGACGGTCGAAACGCTCGTGAAGGTATTCGACGGCCTGACGGACGTGGGCGCGCGCCGTGACACTACGGTCATCGCGCTGGGCGGCGGGGTCATCGGCGACATCGCGGGTTTTGCGGCCGCGAGCTACATGCGCGGCGTGCCCTATATTCAAGTGCCGACGAGCCTGCTCGCACAGGTTGATTCGTCGGTGGGCGGCAAGACCGGCGTCAACCACGCCGCGGGCAAGAACCTCATTGGGGCCTTCTACCAGCCGCGCATCGTGCTGATCGATACCGACACGCTCGCAACACTGCCGGACCGCGAGCTTGCCGCAGGCCTTGCCGAAGTCATCAAGTACGGTGCGATCGCTGACGCAGAATTCTTCGCCTGGCTGGAAGACAACATGCCTGCTCTGCTGAAGCGCGATCCCGCAGTGCTTGGCATCGCGATCCGCCGCTGTTGTGAGCTCAAGGCCGAGGTCGTCGCCGATGACGAACGCGAAACGGGGCGGCGCGCAATCCTGAACTTCGGCCACACGTTCGGGCACGCAATCGAGCGCTGCCAGGGCTACGGTGACTGGCTGCACGGTGAGGCCGTGGCCGCCGGCATGGTGATGGCGGCAAGTTTAAGCGGACTCGAGACAAGCGAGATCGATCGACTCACTGCGCTGATCAAGGCGGCGGGCCTGCCGACCGAGCCGCCGGACATCGCAGCCGATGCGATGCGCGACGCAATGGGACTCGACAAGAAGGCCGTCGGGTCGACGCTGCGCTTCGTGCTTCTGGACAAGCTTGGATCGGCATACGTCACGGCCGACTACGACGAGTCGCGGCTAAAAGCCATACTCGGATAGCGATGACGCTCGCGCCCTACGCCGCAAACGAAGAAACATCAGCCGGACGCAGGTTCGACGAACCGTCGTCGGCCTATCGCGGCGAATACCAGCGCGACCGCGATCGCATCATCCACTGCACGGCCTTTCGCAGGCTTATCTACAAGACGCAGGTCTTCGTTAATCACGAAGGAGACCTGTACCGCACTCGCCTCACACACTCGATCGAGGTCGCACAGATCGGCCGAACCGTCGCGCTGGCATTGAACCTGTCCGAGCCCCTGACCGAAGCAATCTGCCTCGCGCACGATCTCGGGCACACGCCGTTCGGCCATGCGGGTCAGGACATCCTGAACGCATGTATGCGCGACTACGGCGGCTTCGAGCACAACTTCCAGTCCCTGCGCGTCGTCGACGAGCTGGAATCCCGCTACGCCGACTTCCCCGGCCTGAACCTGATGTTCGAGACCCGCGAGGGCATCCTGAAGCACTGCTCGGCAAAGAACGCGCGTACGCTCGGCGAACTCGGGCGCCGCTTCCTCGAACGAAAACAACCCGGTCTTGAGGCGCAGATTGCCGACCTCGCCGACGCGATTGCCTACAACAATCACGACATGGACGACGGCGTCCGCGCAGACCTGCTGACGGTCGACCAGCTCTGCGAGCAACCCATGTTCGAGCGTCAGCACCGGGTCGTCCGGGACAAGTATCCTGATCTCGAAGACCGGCGGCTCGTCTATGAAATCATCCGGCGCATGATCGGCGAGGTCGTCACCGACCTGATCGAGACGAGCCAGCGTAATATCGAGGCGCTGGGACCCGACAGCATCGAGGATGTGCGCAATCACGATCGACCGCTTGTGCGCATGTCAGAGTCGATGCATGCGGAGCACACCGCGCTGAAGCGCTTCCTGCATCAGCACCTCTACACCCACGAGCGCAAGCTCGAGATGACACGACGCGTGCAGGCGATCATCGAGACGCTGTTCAAGATCTTTATGGACGACCCGTCCGCGATGCCGGAGGAGTTCGCGCAGGACGCGGCTGGCGATGAAACAAGCAAGGCCCGCGTCGTCGCGGACTACATCGCCGGCATGACTGACCGCTATGCGATCCAGGAACACAGTCGTCTGACCGGCGTTCCGGCGACCGCGCTACTCTGAGACGGCGAGGCGACTGCGCATCGCCGCCACGATCAGGTTAGAATCCGCGGCGAATCAACGGGGAACACTGTGACGACAATCGACAACCGCGATCGCCTGATCTTCGCGATGGACGTGCCCGACTGCGACGATGCGCGGGCACTGGCCACGACGCTCGGCGATTCCGTGAATTTCTACAAGATCGGTCTCGAGCTGATGATGAGCGGCGGCTACTTCGAACTGCTCGACTGGCTGCTCGCGCGCGACAAGAAAGTGTTCTGCGACCTCAAGTTTTTCGACATCCCGGCTACAGTCGGCAAGGCTGTGCGCCAATTGCAGGACCGCGGCGCAAGTTTCGTGACGGTCCACGGCAATCAGTCGATCATGGAAGCGGCGGCAGAGAACAAGGGCGACTCGCTCAAAGTTTTGGGCGTCACGGTGCTGACGAGCCTCGATCGCGGCGACATGGACGATCTCGGCTTCGACTGCGACATCGAAGCGCTGGTGCTGTCACGGGCAAAACGCGCGCTCGAAGCCGGTTGCGACGGCGTCATTTCATCGGGCCTCGAGGTCCAGAAGCTGCGCGCCGAAGTTGACCCGAAGCTGCTGGTCATCACGCCCGGTATTCGCCCGGTCGATAACCGACCCGAGGGCGACCAGAAGCGTGTCGTGACGGTCGAGACCGCGTTCTCGAACGGTGCCGACTACATCGTGGTCGGGCGCCCGATTCGCGATGCCGACGATCCGCGAGCCGCCGCAGAATCCATGCAGGCGTCGATCGCCAGCACTTTGAACAAAAACTAAGAAAGTAAGTATCTGACACGGAAGCCAGGCATGACCGAACTCAAAAACGACCTTCTCCTGAAAGCGCTGCTTCGCGAGCCGACACCGCGAACGCCCATGTGGATCATGCGCCAGGCGGGTCGCTACCTGCCGGAATACCGCGCGACTCGCGAGCAGGCCGGCGACTTCATGAGCCTGTGCCGGAATGCCGAGCTTGCCTGCGAGGTCACGATGCAGCCGCTCCGACGCTACAGGCTGGACGCGGCGATCCTGTTCTCCGACATCCTGACGGTGCCGGATGCGATGGGCCTCGGTCTGTACTTCGAAACAGGCGAAGGGCCGAAATTCGAGCGTCCGTTGCAGAGCGCATCGGCAATTCGTTCGTTGAAGCAGCCGGACGTTGGATCGTCGCTGGGATACGTTTTCGAGGCGGTCTCGACGATCCGGCGCGAGCTCAATGGTGAGGTTCCGCTGATCGGCTTTGCCGGCAGTCCGTGGACGGTTGGCACCTACATGGTCGAGGGCGGCTCGAGCCGCGAGTTCCCGACGATCAAAGGGCTTGCAAAGGACGACCCTGCAACACTCGACCTGCTGATGGACAAGGTGGCCGAAACGACGACGGAATACCTGAACGCGCAGATCGAGTCCGGCGCGCAGGCCGCGATGATCTTTGACACCTGGGGCGGCGCACTGGAACCGGACGATTTCCGTCGCTACTCGCTGGCGAGCATGCAGAAGATTGTCGACGGCCTGATCCGCGAGCGCGACGGGCGACGCGTGCCGGTCATCCTGTTCACGAAGGGTGCAGGCCCACTGCTCAAAGACATGGCCGACTCCGGCTGCGACGCTCTCGGCGTCGACTGGACGACGGATCTCGCCGACGCGCGTCGCTACGTGGACGACCGCGTTGCACTGCAGGGCAACCTTGACCCGGCAACCTTACGGGAAAGCCCGGAGAAGATTCGCGAGGGCGTTGCACGCGTGCTCGAAAGTTATGGGCGCGGACCGGGTCACGTGTTCAACCTCGGGCATGGCATCACGCCCGACATCGACCCGGATCATGTGAGTGCGCTGGTCGACGCCGTACACGAGCTCTCGCCGCAGTACCACGAGGCATAACGAGGCGCGCCATGCAGAAAACGCTTCTGCTTCTTGGCGCTGTTCTCATCGTCGTTGGTCTGCTCTGGCCCTGGCTGAAGAAACTGCCGTTCGGCAGGCTGCCGGGTGATTTTGTGTTTCGCGGCGAAAACACGACGTTCTACTTTCCGCTCATGACGATGATCATCGTGAGCGTCGTCCTGTCTTTGCTGTTCCGATTCTTCCGATAGAAAAACTTCACTCAGCGAGCTGTGCGTCGGCGGTCGACAGGAGCTCGTTGCAGGGCTGGACCTCGTCCTGCGGATCGAAGTTTTCCGGGCAGACCAGCATGAGCTGCTTCGCGTGCGCCTGCGTCTTCTCGCACATGGCGAGCGGGCTCAAGTTCTGCCAGCCACGCGTTTCCTGTGGCAGCAGTAAGAGCTTGCCGTCATCGCGCTGCTCTTTTACGCATTCAGTTGTTTGCTCCTCGGTGAACTTCTCCGGGAACTCGTTGGCGAGCGTCATCAGCATGTCACGGTAGTGGTCGGACATCGCCGGGCGTTCGTGGCCGAAAGCGACACGGTTAAACGCCATGACGACCGCCTGGTCGCGCTGCGACAGCCCGTCGAAGACGGCGTTGTAGCGGGTCAGTTTCCGTTGCAGGGCGAGCTCCCACTGCGCAGCGCGTTGCTCCGCGACGAAGGTCGCAGAGACGTCACCCTGGTCCGCAATAATCTGGCAGAGCTTCGCGACCGAAAGCTTGCCGCAATTCAGCTCGTCGACCATGCGCGCAACTTCGTCCTCGCGGGCTTTGCGCAGCCACCGGTAGCCGCGATCGGAAAGGCCGTCGAAAAAGTCGCGATCCAATGGCTCTTCGCCGATCTCCGGCGGAGAAATGCCGAAAAAGGACAGCAGCATCTCCACCTGCTGCGCCGCATCGTCGTCGATGTAGGCGGCAGACAGTTCACGGGATCGCTGTTGATAGTCGGCAGCCGCGGTCGCGGCTGCCAGCAGCAGAAAAACGCCAATTAGCTTCAAGAGAGTCAGCCCGAGTATTCACCGATGCATGGTTATCGGCCGCCTGGACGGAAACTGAATGGGTAGGAAACGATAGGTGCTTGAGAGTAGCAGCCGACCTGTGGCGTGAATCTCGGTAGTATGAGATCAGTTGTAAGAATCACAGCCGATCTAATTGTTCATGTTCTTTTACTTAAGTTCCCATCTGACCATGCTATTCAAGCGATCAACAATCGCTATAACTTACCTCCTCTTTTTGAGTGTCGGCGTCGGCTGCTCAGACGAGGCAGAATTGGCAAGCCGGCCAGTCAGCGTCTATCCGGTTCACGGCAACTTGTACCCAGAAGATCTGACTACCAGTGATGCAGTGGTCAACATCCAATGCCGTCCAGTGGAGGGATCAAGCCATTCCATTCGCTGCGACAAAATAATTATTGAATTCGAGCGCCCGGAGCTCGCTGCCGTTTCACCGGACTACGTAAAGATGACCTACTCTCTCCACGAACAAATGTGTTCGCGTCGCATAAATCCGGGATCAGCAGAAAGCTTCGTAGACCAACCGAATATGGGAAAAGACTATGACGTCCCGTTGGAGTTTTGTTACCAGACCTCGCGCGAAGAGAAAGAGCGCATTGTTGTGGAGAACATCCACAGGCTAGGAGGAGATGAACCCCGCAACTGTGCTCCCAGAATCAAAACGGTAAGCAGTGAGATCTATAAATGGGACGAGCAATTGAGTAGCTGGGTCTACACCGGTGACCGGATCGGGATCTGCGAAACTCGCGCTGAACATCATTTGAAAGCGTATTCAGACGGTTTCGCATGGACGTACTCGGAGTTCCACACGGTCGAGCATCCCGACAGGATTCACCATCCGAGCAACCAAAGATGCAGCGCGCAGGCCAGAGAAGTCCACTGGGATACGCGAGGAAAGGCTCTTCAGCACTGCGCAAGGATCGGTGAGACCTGGTCGCAGTAAAGCAACGATAAATATTTTGGCTCGCCTGGAAACCAGCTGGGCGTCCATTCCGTACAACTAGTTTGATTCCAAAGGCGCTTTCTGAAGCTCAGGGGGCCGCAAAGTAAGTCGATGCCGCATCAGTGAGCATCTGCTTGCAATGGTAGAAATCCAGAGCCGGGCAGCCCTCAACTCGACGACTACGGCTTCAGCCTTTGGCCGCTTCCTCGTCCCGCAATTCGCGGCGCAGGATCTTGCCGACGTTCGTCTTCGGCAGCTCGTCGCGGAACTCGACGTGTTTCGGACGCTTGTAGCCGGTCAGGTTTTCCTTGCAGTACGCAATCACGTCCTGCTCGGTGATGCTGTCGTCTGTCTTGACCGCGAAAATTTTCACGACCTCGCCGCTGTGCTCGTCGGGTACGCCGATCGCTGCAGCTTCGAGGATGCCTTCCATCTCGACGACGACGTTTTCGATCTCGTTCGGATAGACGTTGAATCCGGACACGAGAATCATGTCCTTTTTGCGGTCCTCGATGTAGACGAAGCCGTCCTCGTCCATGCGGCCGATATCGCCCGTGCGCAGCCAGCCGTCCGGCAACATGACATCGGAGGTTTCTGCCGGTCGCTGCCAGTAGCCCTTCATCACCTGCGGGCCGCGGATGCAGATCTCGCCAATTTCATTGACCGGCAGCGCATTCCCGTCTTCGCCGGCAATGATGACCTCTGTCGACGGAATCGGCAGGCCGATTGCGCCGGAGTACTCCGCGTCGGGGCGGTTACAGATAGACGCCGGCGAGGTTTCGGTGAGGCCGTAGCCCTGGACAACATTCGTGCCCGTCACTTCCTTCCATTTCTTCGCCACCGCGGGCTGCACGGCCATGCCGCCGCCCACAACGACCTTCAGATGGGAGAAGTCGAGATCGGCAAAGCCCGGCGTGTTTAAAAGCGCGGCGAACAGCGTGTTTACGGCATTGAACAGCCCGAACTTGTGCTTGCCCATCTCCTTGACGAACGCCGGGAAATCCCGCGGATTCGTGATGAGCACGTTCAGGCCGCCCTTCGCCATGCCGACGAGGCAATTCCCCTGCAGCGAAAAGATGTGATAGAGCGGCAGCGCGGTAATCGCGACCACCTGCTCGTCTTCCGCAAACGTGTCGTTCAGCCAGGCGATGGACTGCTGGACGTTGATCACGAGATTACGGTGCGTCAGCATCGCGCCCTTCGAGACACCGGTCGTGCCACCGGTGTACTGCAGGAATGCAATATCCTCGAGCGTGAGGTCGACCTCGTCGAGCGCCTCGGAGCTGCCCATGGACAGCGCCTTGTTGAAGCGCACGGAGCCGGGAAGACTGTAGGACGGTACGGCTTTCTTCAGATAGCGAAGCGCGAAGTTCACAAATGCGCCCTTCGGGAAACCGAGCTGGTCGCCGACACCGGTGACGATCACGTTCTCGACGTCCGTCTCACCGATGACCTTCTCGAGCGTCGCGGCAAAGTTCTCCAGGATGATGATGCTCTTGGCGCCGGAATCCTTGAGCTGGTGTTTCAGCTCGCGCGCGGTGTACAGCGGGTTGACGTTCACGGCAATCAGGCCGGCGCGGAAAATTCCTGGTAGCGCAATCGCGTACTGCAGGATGTTCGGCATCATCAGCGCGACGCGGTCGCCTTTCTTCAGCCCTGCTTTTTTCTGCAGGTAGCACGCGAACTGCATCGACAGTTTATCGAGGTCGCTGTAGGTCAGCGTTGTGCCCATATTGCAGAAGGCGGGCCGCTCCGGATACTGCTCGAAGCTCGCCTCCATCATGTGCCGCAGAGACTGGTGCTCTGCCCTGTCGATAACTTCCGGAACTCCGTCCGCGTAGGATTTCAGCCAGATTTTTTCCACGTGACGCTCCTGTCAGCAAGCCGCGAGAATACCGCAGACGCAGTGGAGCGACTAGTTGACGACGGAAGCGGGCGGGCTTATGGCTACGGCGCCGCTGTCTTCCGAGACTTGAGCGCGGACTCGATCGCGGGCCAGGCATTCTCCAGCAGGCGCGGCTGCGCCTCCGCGGTCGGGTGGATGCCGTCGGCCTGCATCAGGGAGTCGTCGAGCGCGACGCCGTCTAAGAAAAAGTCCATGAACGGAAGATCGTATTGTTCCGCGAGATCCTTAAACACGGCCTCAAAGGCGCGCGTGTAGCGTGGGCCGTAGTTCGGCGGAATACGGATGCCAAGCAATGCGACGCTGGCACCGCGTTCGCGGCTCTCGGTGATCATTGTTTCGAGATTCGCTTTCATCCGCGCCGGCGGGAAGCCGCGCAGACCGTCGTTGCCGCCGAGTTCGATCACGACGAGATCCGGCGAAAAACGTTCGAGCGCGTCTTCAATTCGCTCCGCGCCGCCCTCCGTGGTCTCGCCGGTGATGCTGGCGTTCACCACGCGATGTTCGTAACCTTGGCGTAGAAGTCGTTCCTGCAACAAACTCGGCCAGGCGCTGTCGATATCGATACCGTAGCCCGCGCTCAGGCTGTCGCCGAAGATCAGGACGGTTGGCTCGTCAGCGGCGTAGCTCGCTACGCTGACCATCAAAACAGCAAGGATTAGCAGTTTTCTCATGTCGAATCAGTCACCGGCTGAAGCCGCCGTACTCTCGGTGCACAGCATCAGCAAAAAGGTTAGCAGTCCGGAAGGCACTCTGACCATCCTGTCAGACGTCAGTTTCAACGTGGCGTCTGGCGAGACAATTGCAATAGTCGGCCCGTCGGGCGCGGGCAAATCCACGTTGCTCGCCCTGCTTGCAGGCCTCGATCTGCCAACCGAGGGCGATGTCGTCCTTAACGGAGAGAGCCTGAACGCGCTCGACGAAGACGGCAGGGCCCGACTCCGGGCCGACAGCGTCGGCTTTGTGTTCCAGTCTTTCCACCTCGTGCCGTCGCTGAACGCGCTCGAGAACGTCATGCTGCCGCTGGAGCTCGCGGGCGAAGCGAACGCGCGAGAACGCTCCCGCGCCATCATCGAGCAGGTCGGGCTGAAGGAGCGCTGGAGCCATTATCCATCGCAGCTATCCGGCGGCGAGAAACAACGTGTCGCGCTGGCACGCGCCTTCTCGACCGAGCCGAAGGTCCTGTTTGCGGACGAGCCGACCGGGAACCTCGACACGAAAACCGGCGCCACGATCGTCGAGCTGATGTTCGAATTGAACAAACGCTTTTCAACAACGCTGATACTCGTCACGCACGACATGACGCTCGCGGAACGCTGCCAGCGCATCATCACGCTGGATTCCGGCAAGCTCGCGAGCGACACGCGAGGGTCGCAGTGAGGGCAGTCGCCTACGCACTGCGAAGCTTCGGCCGCGAGCTGCGCTCCGGCGAAGTGCTCGTGCTGCTCTCGGCTGTCATCCTCGCGGTCGGGGCCCTGACAGCCGTTGGCTTTCTGACGGACCGTATCGGCAAGGCCGTGACCCGCCAGGCCAATGAAGTGCTGGCGGCCGACCTGCGCCTGAGTTCGCAGGAACCTATTCCTGCAGGATGGACCCAGCGGGCCGAGGAGCTTGGCCTGTCGACGGCCGACATAGTCAGTTTCCCGTCGGTTGTTTTCGCCGACGAGCAGAGCGCGCTGTCGCGGGTCGTCGGCGTCTCGTCCGGCTATCCGCTGCGCGGCCAGCTGTCTCTCGCCGACGAACTGTTTGGCGCGTCACGGCAGACGCGTGGGGCTCCGCCCGAGGGCGAGGTCTGGGTCGACTCGGACCTGTTGGCGCGCGTCGGCGCGAGTGTCGGCGATACGCTGGGCGTCGGTGAACGCGATCTCAAAATTTCGGCGGTCGTGACCTACCGTCCGGACCAGTCCATCGGTTTTGCATCGCTCGCGCCGACGCTTCTCGTAAACATCGCGGATATTCCGTCGACGGGGCTGATCGGCGAAGGCAGCCGGGTGCGCTACTCGCTGCTGATTGCCGGGAACGAGGACGCGGTCGAAGTTTATCGGGACGAGATGGATGGCGACTCGCTGCCGGACGCATTGCGCGTCCGCACCCAGGAAGAAAGCAGCGAGCGCGCATTCAGCGCAGCGGATCGGGCCAAGCGCTTCCTGTCTTTGACAGCAATCATCAGCCTGCTCTTGAGCGCCGTCGCCGTCGCGATGTCGGCTCGGCGATTTGCGCACCGGCGCATGGACGCGGTGGCCCTGATGAAAAGCCTCGGCGCAACGCAGGGCTTTGTCATCACGGTGTCGCTGCTGCAGCTCGTCCTGCTCGGCTTCATCGGCATTGCCGCCGGTTCGCTCGTGGGCTTCGCGGCCGAGACCGCGCTGTCTTATGTTCTCGCCGACATCATTGCGGCTGATCTGCCGGAGCCCGGGCTGACGCCTGTGCTGCTGGCGAGCGGGAGCGCCTTCGTGCTGTTGCTCGGCTTCGCGTTGCCGTCATTGTTGCAGCTTCGAAATACACCACCCCTGCGCGTGCTTCGCCACGACGCGGTTGCACCCGCGCCGTCGCGCATCGTCGTCGTGGGTCTGGCTCTCGCGGCCGTGTCCGCGCTTCTGTACCGCTCCGTCGGCGATCCGCGCATGCTCGCGATCCTGCTGACCGGTATCTGCGTCATCGCCGCACTCCTTTACGCGGTCGGTCGCGGACTGGTTGCGACGATGGGCCGCTTCCGCTCCGGCGTCGGCGTGGCCTGGCGTTACGGTCTTGCGAACGTGTCGCGTCGCGGTCGGGCCAGCGCCGTGCAGGTGGTCGCTTTCGGCCTCGGGATCACCGTGCTGCTGCTTCTCACGCTCGTGCGCACCGATCTGCTCGCGGGCTGGCAGCAGACACTGAACGAAGACGCGCCCAACCATTTCATGATCAATATTCAGCGGAGCGAAGTGGATTCGGTGCGCGAGATTTTCTCGTCGGCTGGCACGGCGCCCCCGCAGCTTTCACCGCTCGTGCGCGCACGCATGACGACGGTCAACGGCGTCGACGTTAAAGACTACGACGCGCCGGAATCGCAGTGGTTTTTAGAGCGCGAACAGAACCTGTCCTGGGCCGAACAGATCGACAGCAGCAACGAGCTTCTCGACGGCGAATGGTGGAGCGCCGACTACGACGGTCCGCCGCTCGTTTCCATCGAAGAAGACGTCGCGATGGAGACGGGTCTCAAAATCGGCGATGTTCTGACTTTCGAAATCGCGGGACAGGAGCTTAGTGCGACGATCAGCAGCGTGCGGCGTATTAACTGGGATTCCTTCAAGCCGAATTTCTTTCTCGTGTTCTCGCCGGGAGCGCTGGATGAGTTTCCGGCCACGTTCATCGGCAGCATGCGCGTTGCCAACGAGGACCGACCGTTGCTTGTCGAGCTCGTGCGCAAGCATCCGAGCATTTCCGTGATCGATCTGGATTCCGTGCTGCAACAGGTCCGGTCGATCATCGAGAAGGCGAGTCTCGCCGTGCAGGCGGTTTTCTTCTTCACGCTTGCCGCGGGCATCGCGGTCCTGTTTGCCGCGGTGCAGTCGACGATCGACGAGCGTCGCTTCGAGTCGGCAATGCTGCGTGCGTTGGGAGCTCGAAAGCGCATCGTCTTCTCAGGCGTGATGGCGGAGTTTGCGGCCCTGGGCGCCGCCGCAGGGATTCTCGCATCCGCGGGCGCGTCGGCGCTTGCGGCTGTAATTGCGATTCAGCTGTTTGAACTGCCGTACGCATTCAATCCGATGCTCTGGCTCGTCGGGGTTGGTGCCGGGCTCTTCGTCGTGTGCTTCAGCGGTTACTTTGCCGCACGCAGCGCAATCAACGCAGCGCCGGTCGACATCCTTCGCGGAGCGCGCTGAGTATGCCGACGATTCTCTCCTGCGGTGTCGTGCTCGCAAGGGAAACGGACGAAGGCGTACGGACGCTGATGCTGCGCGCCTACCAATACTGGGACTTCCCGAAAGGCATGATGGAGCCGGGCGAAGATCCGCTCGAGGCCGCCGTGCGTGAACTCGAGGAGGAAACGGGAATTACGGGGGCCGCATTCGACTGGGGCGATCGCTACTTCGAGACGGGCCCGTACAGTCGCGGAAAGACGGCGCGCTACTATCTTGCGAAAACGAACACGGAGCTGGTTGTCATCGGGCCAAACCCCGAGACAGGGAAGCCGGAACACAACGAGTACCGGTGGCTGAGCTTTGACGAAGCCCACGACGTTTCGGTGCCGCGCGTGCGCGAAGTGGTGCGCTGGGCCCGGCAGATTATCGGGGCTTGAGCAGGCTTTACTGTGGGAGCGGCTTCAGCCGCGATCGTTCTCCGAGCTCAAGAGGATTTCGCGGCTGAAGCCGCTCCCACAGCTATTCTTTTGTTATGCCAGCTGATTGCGCGGCTCGCCCTTCAAAAACGCCTCCGTGTTGCGCGCCAGCTCAACGATCGCATTCTGTCGCGCCTCGATGCTTGCCCACGCAACGTGCGGCGTAATGATGAGATTGTCGCCGGCATAATCGAGCAGCGGATCGCCGTCGACCGGCGGCTCCTGCGGCAGCACGTCCAGCGCCGCCCCGCCGAGGTGACCCGACTCCAGCGCGTGCACCAGCGCGGCCGAGTCCACGAGCCCGCCGCGTGCGGTGTTCACGAGCCACGCCCCTTTCTTCATGATCGCAAGCGTGTCGTGATCCATCAGGTTTTCCGTCGACGCGTTCAGCGGACAGTGCAGCGACACGGCGTCGCACTGCTGCAGTACCTCGACGAACGGCACGCGACCCTCCGGCACCGTGTCCGCGCCCGGTCGCGCCGCAACCAGAACACGCAGACCGAACTGTTCCGCGGCGCGGGCAACGCCCTGGCCGAGTTCGCCGTAGCCAACGATGCCGAGGGTCCAATTTTTCAGTTCCCCGAACGGCCAGTCGAAACAGTTGAACTGCTCGCTCGACTGCCATTTGCCGTCGGCGACGTACTGCGCATATCGGTCGAGTCGGTGCGAGGCCATCAATAGAAGCCCCATGACGTGCTCGACGACGGACTGCGTGCAATAAGCGCGGATGTTGCTGACGACGATGCCGGCGCGTTTCGCACCGTTGAGATCGACGTTGTCGCTGCCGGTCGCCGTCAATCCGATGAACTTCAGGTTCGGGGTCTTCTCGAGTGTCGCATCGTCGAAGCGGAATTTGTTCGTGTAGATGATCTCGGCGGCACCGGCACGCTCTGCGAGCTCGTCCTTATCCGTCGACTCGTAGATCGTCAGGCTGTTGACGAGCGATGACAGCGGCTCGAGATCGAGTCCCGGGCCCATCGTATCGTAGTCGAGAAAAACGGCTTTCATGGTTTGCTCCGTGTGCGGATTGGGGGCACTCACCTTAAGTCAGATACAGTGGCGCATCGTCGCGCCTGTCGCAATGCCAACTCGACAGCCACCAGTCCATTGCGCGACCATGGTCGAAGAATGAAACTGCCGCGCTCAAGTTTTAGGCGCGCGGGGCGAAAACAGCAGCAATGGCCGAAAAATTCTGGAAAACGAAGACACTCGACGAGATGACCGACGCAGAGTGGGAGTCCCTCTGTGACGGTTGCGGGCTGTGCTGCATGCACAAGATCGAGGATGCGCACTCCGGCGACATCTACTACACGAATCTCGCCTGCCGCCTGTTCGACCTCGAGAAGTGCGCGTGTTCGGACTACGCGAACCGGACGAAACGCGTACCCGACTGCATGTCACTGCGCAACAACAAGTACGCCGACTTCAACTGGCTGCCGGGTAGCTGCGCCTACCGCCGGCTGTCGAACGGCCAGGATCTGCTCGACTGGCATCCGCTGGTCTCCGGCGACCCGGAGACCGTGCATACCGCCGAAATCTCCGTGCGCGGCAAATGCCTGTCAGAAAACGACACGAACGAGTGGACGATTGCGCAAAAGCTTGATGAGGCATAATCGGGCGCATCACTAGTTCCGGAGAGCGTCCGTGGCCGGCGGCGACACAATCCCCCTCGAGCAGTACCAGGAATTTCCTGTCGACGAGATGCGCGAGCGCGTTTCGGAATTTTACAAAGACCTCGATCGCCGGCGCACAGTCCGCGACTTTTCCGACCGCCCGGTTCCCCGCGACATCATCGAGACTGCGCTGAAGGCCGCCAACACCGCACCGAGTGGCGCGAATCTGCAGCCCTGGCACTTCGTCGTCGTCAGCGGAGCAGAGACGAAACGCAAGATCCGGATTGCGGCCGAAGCCGAGGAGCGGGAGTTCTACGAACACCGCGCATCGGAGGAATGGCTAGAGGTCCTGCGTCCGCTCGGCACTGACGAGAACAAGCCCTTTCTCGAAACGGCGCCCTACTTGATCGCCGTGTTCCTGCAGAAGTTCGGGTTGGACGCCGACGGCAACAAGACGAAGCACTACTACCCGTCGGAGTCCACGGGCTTAGCGACAGGCATGCTGATCGCAGCACTGCATCGCGCAGGCCTTGCGACGCTGACGCACACACCAAGCCCGATGAAGTTCCTGAACGACATTCTCGAACGCCCGACGAACGAGCGCCCGTTCCTGCTGCTGGTCGTTGGCTATCCGGCAGATGATGCGAAGGTGCCGGCGATCAGCAGAAAGGCGCTGGAGGATTACACGAGCTTTGTAGAGGAGTAGGCGGGAAGCACGCATCGTTCGGGGCTGAAGCCCCTCCCACAAGGTCCTGTGGGAGCGGCTTTAGCCGCGATCGGACTCCGGCACAGGTGCGTCCGCTCATTCGCTTACGGCTTCTGAGTATCGTTCGCGGTTCGGGAGTTGGCTTCAGCCGCGATTCCTCAACCCGTGTTTTGCAGGCCGCCGGCGATGCCGTTGACGCTGGCGAGCAGGGCTTCGAGGAGTTTCGGGTCGCGGCGCCCCGTTGCGCGCCAGCGGCGTAAGAGGTCGACCTGTAGCAGGCTCATCGGATCGACGTAGGGGTTTCTTAAGAGAATCGAGCGCTGCAGGATCGAATCGCCCGCGAGAATGCTGTCCTGTCCTGAATACTCCAGCAGCAGCTTCACGGTGAGTTCCATTTCCTCGCAGATCATCGGGAAGAACTGCTCGTGCAGGTCACCCGCGAGCTCCGAATAAAGCTTCGCGATGCCGAGGTCGGATTTTGCGATCACCATTTCCGCGTCGGCTTTCAACGCGCGCATGAAATACCAGTTCGTGAACATGTCGCGGAAGGCGCCATCGTCGAACTGTTCTGCTGCCTTTGCGATCCCGGTACCGACTCCATACCAGCCGGTGAGCAGGCAGCGTGCCTGCGACCAGGAAAACACCCAGGGAATCGCACGCAGGTCTTCAACACCCTGCTGGTCGCGTCGCGATGACGGACGAGAGCCAATGCGCATGCGTTCGATCAGGTCAATCGGCGTCGCGGCACGGAAGTACTCGTAGAAGCCCGGTGTCTCGTAGACGAGCTTGCGGTAGGCCTTGCGGCTTTCGTTCGCGATGACGTCCATCATCGCGTGCCACTCTTCCTTGTCACCACCCTGGTGATTCGGGAGCGCCGTTGCGAGGGCAACCGAGCCGAAGACCTGCTCAAGCGTTCTGAGAGCGATTCCACGCAGGCCGTATTTTTCGTTGATGATCTCGCCCTGCTCGGTGACACGGAGCTTGCCGTTCACCGTTCCGGGTGGAGAGCCAAGCACGGCGACGTGTGTCTTGCTGCCGCCGCGACTGATCGTGCCGCCGCGGCCGTGGAAGAGCGTGAGCTCGACACCCTGGGCTTCGACTGTCTCGACCAGCTTGACCTGTGCCTGCTGCAGCGCCCAGCGCGCGGACGCGAGACCGCCGTCCTTGTTGCTGTCCGAGTAGCCGATCATGACCATCTGGCAGTCGTCGCGGTAGGCGAGATGTTCGCGGTAAATCTTTGAGCCCAGCAGTTCCTTCATGATCGCCGGGCCGGCGTGCAGATCGTCGACGGTCTCAAGCAACGGCGTGACATCAAGCGGCACTTTGCCGCGCTTGTCGTGCAGCTCGGCCCATTCCGCGAGCAGCAATACGGAGAGCACATCGTCCGCGCCGTTCGTCATGCTGATGATGAACGGGCCGATCGACTGCGGACCGTACTTGCGCCGCGAGAAGGCAATCGCCTGGAAAACGGCGATGGTCTTGCGTGCCTGCGGACTCAGGCTTTCCGGCGGGCCGGTCCGGTTTTCCAGCGCTTTGGTTAGTTTGGCCGCACGCTCTTTCGGGCTGCGCTCCAGCCACTTGTCGTCGCCGAGGCATTCGCCAATCACCTGCCGATGAACGAGAGCGTCCTGGCGGACGTCGAGCGTGACGAGGTGGAAGCCGTAGGTTTCGATGCGGCGCAGGAAGCGGCGGATTGCGAAGAGTCCGGCGTGCTCGCCGCGGTTTTCCGCGAGGCTGGTCGAAATCAGTTCGATGTCGTCATGCAGCTCGCTGACGTCTTCGTAGGGGAAGATATCGTCGTCGTAGGTCGACTGCAGTCGCTGCTGGATCAGCCGCAGCAACACGCGGTAGGGCATGTCACGGTGACGGACAGGCACAGAGTGATAGGCGTTCTGGAAGACGCCGCGGTATTCCTCGATCTTTGCGAGAACTTCGTCGCTGACATCGACCCGGCTCTTCGACTGGCTGAGCTTCGTCGAAAGAATGCCGCACTCCTTGTAGTACAGGTCGAGGACAAGCGCACGCTGGCGAGCGAGCGTTTCGCGAATCGTCTTCGCGTTGACGTTCGGATTGCCGTCCATGTCGCCGCCAACCCATGACGCGAGCTTCAGAAGATCCGGAACACGGATATCCTTGCCTTCATCGCCGTAAATCTTCGCCAGCGCGTCTTCGATGTTCTCGTACAGCGGTGGCGTTGCGCGATACAGCACGTCGGTCACGAAGAACAGCACGTGCTCGAGCTCGTCGGCAACCGTCATCTGCTCAGACGGATGTTCCAGCGTCTGCCAGCCCGTCGTGATGAGCAGGCGGATGTTCTGCATCGCCGCGTAGCGTTCCTGCGGCGTCATCGTCGGGTTCAGCATGTCGATCAGGTGGCGAACGATCTTCTGTTCCTTGCGCAGGATCGTCCGGCGCGTCGGTTCGGTCGGATGGGCCGTGAAGACTGGCTCGATGACCATGCGGTCGAGCAGCTTCTGCAAGTCGTCCGCCGAAACGCCGGCCGCTTTCAGTTTCTGCAGCGAGTCTTCGAGGCCGCCGGGCTGGAACTCGCCGACGTCCAAAAGGTATTCGCGCCGACGGCGAATGCGGTGCACCTTCTCAGCGGTATTCACCATCTGGAAATAGGTTGAGAAGCTGCGGATCAGTTCGATTGCCAGATCGACGTCAATGTCTTCGACCAGTTCTTCGAGCGGCGCGTTGTCCTTCTCATTCGACTCGCGCCGGCGTATCGCGCGCAGTCGCGCTTCCTCGACGAGGTCGAACAGCTCATCGCCGCCCTGTTCGCGAATCAGTTCGCCGACCAGTGCGCCGAGATTGCGCACGTCCTCGCGGAGCGCGCGGTTCTTGTCTTCGAAGGCAATGTCTTCGCGACGCAGCGTGGTCTTGAATCCGGAATTCATGGTGTCAGTCGCGGAAATTCTCGTACTGCAGCGGCAGGTCGACGTCGGTGTCTTTCAAAAGCTGAATCGTTTGCTGCAGGTCGTCGCGCTTCTTGCCGCTGATACGCAGCTTGTCGCCCTGGATGGCGGCCTGAACTTTAATCTTGCTGCCCTTGACGACTTTCACGAGCTTGCGTGCGAGGTCCGTTTCGATCCCCTTTCTCAGGATGACGGTTTTCCGCGCCTCGCTGCCGGTGATCTCGGGATCCTGCTCTTCGATGATGCCGATATCGATGCCGCGCTTCGACAGTTTCTGGCGGAGGATGTCCATCATCTGCTCGAGCTGGAACTCGCTCTGCGATTTCAACAGGATGGACTGGCCGTCCAGCGTGTAGGTGGAGCCCGTTCCCTTGAAGTCGAAGCGCGTGTTCACCTCGCGATTGGCCTGGTCGACGGCATTACTTGCTTCATGCGCGTCGAAGTCGCTGACTACGTCAAATGATGGCATTCAATCAGGTCTCGCGTTGCTTGTGAAAACGCTATTCTACGCCGCTTTGCGGCCTACTGGTCCTGAATCCGGGCCTTGACCAGGTCGAGAAATTTCGGCGTCAGACCGACGTCCTCGTACACCGGGTCGCCGTAGTCATCTTCCTGGATCACCTTGTCACCCGGCTCGTAGGGAATCGCCGCCTGCAGTTCATCAAGCGCCGCGGACAGGAGGTCCGAAATGATGCGCTCGCGATCCACGCCGGGGAAAAGCTCCGCGAGTGCCTCGACCCGGGCAGCGTCTTTCACGTTCAGCGGAATCGAATACGCTTCCGCCGTCTTGTCCGGGGCTTCGTCGGCCGCCCAGGAATCCAGAATTTTCTTGAAGGTCATCGCGTCTGCCGCTGCGGGAAAGAGCGCGTGGACGATAGCAAAAACTCGGTCCACTGCACAGATTTCACGGCGTTGTCGAAGAGTGCGTATCTGCATACTCGAACGATGTCAGTCGGCCACGAAAAACTGTTTCCGAAGACACCGTTTCTCGCGGCGTCTTCGCCCGTGACGCTTGTTGTCGAACGTTGCTCGGGGCTCGCGGCCCAGCGCCTGGTCGATCGCGTTCGTGCACTCGTCGCCGTTTCGTCCCACGTGACGCTCTGTGTCACCTGCGAAAGAGACGCCGCCGCAATGCAGCTGCTGATTGAGGACAGTGGTGTCGAGCCGGCCGGAGTCCGCATCGCATTCGTCGACGCACGCGGCCCGGACGTACTGCCGCGTTGTCCGCTGCTTGCCACCGAGCACGGGCGTTGTCCGTGGTCCAGCCGGGAGCTCATGGTTCCGTCCGAATCCGCGTGGGTGCCGCTGGCGATACGCGTCCCCGAAAGCGGCGCGGACGAGTGTTTCGGCCGCGAGCTCGATGCACTGCTGGACGAGGCGGAGGCCATGCACGACGAAGCCACGTGGCCGACGCCCCGTATGCAGGAGGACGCCTGGCTGAATCGGCGCGTCGCGATCGAACTCAAGGGGCTCGGGCGCTACGCCGTCTCGCGATCGGCCTCGGAAGTGCATCGTCTCGTCGGCTGGACGAGTGCGCGCCTGCAGGCGCGGTCTGCGGAATGGGCGAGACGGCGTCGACCGCTGCCGTCCATTCGTATCGCCGACCCGACGCGCCGTATGCGACCTTCCCGTTCGCGCGAGCAGTGGCAGCGCCGGTGGCAGGCTGCGCTGGTGACGACGGCCGTGCGGCACAGAAACATCCTCGCGCTGTCGCCGTGGTCTATATTAAGCGACGGCTCCGAAGAGCGATTCGAACTCCTGACCCTGCTCGCGCATGCCGATGTGCTCTACCTCGATCGTCATGCGGCGCGTGCTGCGAATGCGCCCTCCGGGGCAGAAAAAGTCGGGCGCGCGCTGGCCGCTGCCCTACAGCAAAGACAGTCACTTGACCAGATTGCGAAGCACATCTGAGATGGGATACGGTCGATCGCCTGATCGACAGACAGTCGGCGTTTGCATGCCGCCGCCTGTTGGAGTCCGGGAGACGTTTTGCCAGCAGCTGCAGTCGATATTCACGGTGTCGCCGTACTTTTACTGACGGTTGTCGCGCTCGTGTTATTTACACGAGACAACATCCCGCTCGAATCGTCATCGCTCGCCATCCTCATTATTCTCGTCGCCGGGTTTCAGCTGTTCCCGTACGCACCGGCGGGCGAGGTCGTGCTTGCGCCGGTCGATTTTTTCGCGGGCTTCGGCAACGAGGCGCTGATCACGATTTGTGCGCTGATGATGGTCGGCAAGGCGCTGGAGTCCACCGGTGCGCTGCAACCGCTCGCGACTGTCGTCGGCAAGGCCTGGTCGACGCGTCCCATTCTCGCATTTATCAGCACGCTGGTTGCAGGTGCTGTCTTAAGTGCTTTCCTGAACAACACGCCGATCGTCGTGCTGCTGATGCCCATCCTCGTCGGTGCGTCGATGCGGGTGAAGTTTCCCGTCTCCGGCGTCATGCTGCCGATGGGTCTCGCGACGATTATCGGCGGGATGTCGACCTCGATCGGTACCTCGACGAACCTGCTCGTCGTCGGTATCGCACAGGATCTCGGCCATCCGGAATTCGGCATGTTCGACTGGGTGCTGCCGGTCGCGATCGTCGGCGGTATCGGCATCGTGTTCCTGTGGATAATCGCGCCGCGCCTGATCCCGGATCGCTCGCCACCCATGGCGGACACCAGCCCGCGCCTGTTTAGCGCACAGCTGCACATCAAGGAAGGCGGCTTCTCCGACGGCAAGAAGCTCTCCGAGGTGCTCGCGAAGGCCGATCGCAGCATGCGCATCGACAAGATCGAGCGCGGAGACTCGCTCGTGCTTGCGAAGCTGCCTTCCGTAACGATCCTTCCCGGCGACCGCCTGTTCGTTAAAGACACGCCGGACAACCTGAAGCACTACGAGAAGCTGCTCGGTGCGACGCTGTATAACTTGTCCGATACCGAGCATCCCGTCGACGAGGACACGCCGCTGGACGCGAGTGGCCAGCAGCTTGCAGAAGTCGTCGTGACGCGCGGTTCGCCGCTGCACCTGCGCACGCTGACCGCCGCGCGTTTCAGCGTCAGCACCGGGCTGCTCCCGCTCGCGCTGCACAGGGCCCGTGCGCCGAGTTCGCAGATTACGAGCGATCTCAACTCGATCCGCCTGCGAGCCGGTGACGTCCTGCTCGTCCAGGGCGCTCGCGAAGCAATCACGCGCTTGAAGGA
>CAWUHY010000012.1:0-33579 GCA_963922215.1 uncultured Gammaproteobacteria bacterium
GGCCCAGCGGGTCCGACCGGCAACACGGGTGGCGTCGGACCGGCGACCGCGGTACCGATCGGGACCGCAGACCGGATCAATATCGAGGTGACCAGCGTGACCGCGACGCCTGGCTCGGCTCCCGTCGTCCAGTTCCAGCTGACGAATGACCAGACCCTCGGCCTGAAAGGGCTGGAGGCCGGCGAAGTGCGGTTTGTGCTGTCACAGCTGTCGCCTGCGGCGGCCGGCAGCGGGGCGTCCAGTGAGTGGCAGTCATACGTCACGCGCAGCAGCGCAGGAATCGCCGACGCTCAGGCAACGACGGAAACAGCGGTCGACGCCCGATTCACCGACAACGGTGACGGCACCTACCAGTACACATTCGCAAACGCCCTCAACGACTATTCCGGCGGTCCGGTCTTCGATCCGTCGAAGACGCACCGGCTCGGTGTCGAAATTCGAGGCCAGGCTCCGATCTCCTCAAACGGAATCTTTGATTTCGTGCCGAACGACCCGAGTGGCGCGACGCTGTTTACGCGGGCGATTGTCGACAACGACACCTGCAACGCCTGCCATGATGTACTCGAATTCCACGGTGGACCGCGCACCGATGTGACCTATTGCGTCACCTGTCACAACCCATATTCCATTGACGGCGATACGGCCGGCGAGGCGTGGGGTGGTACCGTCAACATGGTGGAGATGATCCACAAGATTCACTACGGCGTCGGTCTCACAGCGGGCTACACCGTCGTTGGTTTCCGCGGCACCGTCCACGACTACTCCAACATCGTGTTTCCCCAGGACGTTCGCAACTGCGGCACCTGCCACGACGAGACCGATCCCGACACGCCCGACGCGATCAACTGGCGCGAGTATCCGACGCGCGTTGCCTGTGGCAGTTGCCACGACGACATCGACTGGGACAACGGCGGACACCCGGGCGGCATCTCGTTCCCGGACGACACGCAGTGCGCCGATTGCCACGGTCCCAGTTCCCTCGTGAACAATGGCGAACTGAAAGTCGATTTCGTGCATCGCATCGAAACACTGGAGGCGAGCAGGAACTTCGCTTTCAACATTGTCAATGTTGCGAACACGGCCCCCGGTGAAACGCCGGTGATCCAGTTCTCCGTCACCGACCCGCTGAACGGTGATGCGCCGTACGACATTCAGTCCGATCCGGAATTCACGACCTGTGCCGGCGGCGCCAGCCGGCTTGCGATCGGGCTTGCCTGGAACAGCGCTGATTACAACAACATCGATACTGGCGTAAGTCCCGGGTTGCCGCTCTCAATCAATCCGCTGACGGCTTGCGGCGGGGCGTCGACCGACGAGGGCGGCGGTGTGTTCAGCGTCGTGTCGCCGATTCCGGTGCCGGCAACCGCAGAGGGCACGCTTGCCGTAACAATGGACGGCCACCCGGCGGTCGACATCGACGGGTCCACCGCGCGTATTGCGGTGACCAACGCCGTTGCCTACGCGCCGATTACCGATAGCTCGGCGCAACCGAGACGCAACGCGGTCGCCATCGAGAAGTGTGACGACTGCCACAACCAGTTATCGATGCACGGCAATAACCGCACGGACGAGCCGGAAGTTTGCGTGACCTGCCATGCGCCGAACGTGACGGATATCAACCGTCGCGGCGGTGGTAGCTGTCTCGCAGATCTCGGTCCCGACGATCAGAGCGTCGATATGAAGGTGATGATTCACGCGATTCACGCGTCTGGCACGATCGGCGTCCCGTTCGAAGTGTGTGGATTCGGCAACCGCTCACACGTCTTCGACATCGTCTACCCCGGCCGCATCAACAACTGCGAGGGCTGCCACGAACCCGGCGGCTACTATCCGGTCGACCCGAACGAGGTGCTGGCCACGACGACCAGCGTGGGTGCGGATATTGCCTCGCCGATGGACGACACCGTGACCTCGCCGAACTCGGCGGTCTGCTCGACGTGCCACGTGTCCAATCTCGCGAAGCTGCACATGGAGCAGAACGGTGGCTTCTTTGACGTCGCAAACGTGAAGAATGCCGACGGTTCCCTGAATGCGCCGCAGGAGACATGCCAGCTCTGTCACGGGCCAGGACGGTCGGCGGACGTGGGAGAAGTGCACGGCGTCAGCAGCTTCCAGTTCAACGACTAGCCGTCTTTTGAATGAGGCTGTCGATGCCAGCGTCGGTGGAAACGGTTCAACGATATCTTCGATGTCTGGCCTGCTGCTTTGTACTGCTCCTGTCCGTCTCGTCTCAGGCGCAGGACGACGACGCGGACGAAGCGGCAAACTACAGTCGCAAGGGCGCTGACTCCTGCTTCGCCTGCCACGACGACCAGGTCACACTCGCCGTCTTTCGCACGGCGCATGCGGTGCCTGGTGATCCGAGATCTCCGTTCGGCCACAAGCAGCTGCAGTGCGAATCCTGTCACGGCCCCGGCGGCGACCACGCCGGTCGCGTCCGCCGAGGGCAGGAACGTCCGCCCGTTGTGATGTTCGGCTCTGACGCCGCGACACCTGTGGCGGAGCAGAACAGCTACTGCGTTGCATGCCACGACAGCGAGACCGGTCTTGGCTGGCACGGCAGCGCGCACGATGACGACACGGTCGCGTGTGCCGACTGCCATACGAGCCACGCCGCGCGCGATCCTGTCTTGTCAGAGACCTCGCAGGCCGAGGTGTGTTTCGGCTGTCACCAGCAGCAGCGGACGCAATCCAGAAAGCCGTACGCACACCCGGTCGACGACGGAAACATGGCCTGTAGTTCCTGCCACGATACGCACGGCGCCATGCACGACATGCAGTTGATTCGCCAGACGCTGAACCAGACCTGCTACGACTGTCATGCCGAGACGCGCGGGCCGTTTTTGTGGGAGCACGAACCGGTCGCGGAAGACTGCAGCAACTGTCACGACCCGCACGGCTCGAATCATCCGGGCATGCTCACCCAGCGTGGGCCGATGCTGTGCCAGGGCTGCCACTCCCAGTCCGGCCACCCGAGCCTGCCGCAGGATGCCTCCGGTTTGCCGTCGGAGGCGCCGTCGCAGTATCTGCTTGGGCAGAACTGCATGAACTGCCACAGCCAGGTGCACGGGTCCAATCACCCGTCCGGCTCCAAGCTGATGCGCTGAGGGGGATTACGGTGCGAGCCAATCAACACTCTCTCCTTATTGCGGCACTGGTCATTGCCTCACCGATGGCCGCAGCCGAGGTGGATACGAGTGAGTGGCTCTGCGAGTCCTGTCCGTTCGAATCAGGCTATCGCGCCGACTACGAGGCGGGCGTCGCCGTTGTCAGCGACGACGCAGCGCGGTTCGGCAATGGCAATGGTTTTGAGGAGGATGGCACCTATCCCGTTCTTTCGGGCGAAGGACACCTCACCCGCGACGAGTATCAGCTCACGTGGTCGCTCGAAAACCTCGGTGTCGATTCACGTGCGGCGGTGATCTCCGGCGGTCAGCAGGGGCGCTACGGGTTTTCCTTCGGGTATCGCGAGCTGCCGTACCGACTGTTTGACACCACGCAGAGTGTGTTCGGCCAGAATGCGAGTGGCGTTCTGACGCTGCCCTCCAACTGGGTCTTCGCTGGCAATACCGGAAGCATGAGCGCACTCGCATCGTCGCTGCGTGATTCCAGCATCGAAAGTGACCGCCGCATTCTCGACGCCGGCGGTCACTGGCTGGTGGACGACCGCTGGCAGTTCGTTGCTGACTATCGCCGCCAGAACAAGGAAGGCATCGACATCGTGGCGGGCGCGGGATTCACGCAGTCGTCGCTGCTGCCGCGCGTTCACGACTACGAAACCGATCAGATCGATCTCGCCGTTCGCTATAGACTGCCTCAGGGTGGGGTGACGCTGGCGTGGTACGGCTCCTACTTTACGAACAAAAACGATGCGCTGACGTGGGAGACGCCCTTCGGTTCGTTCCCGGGCGCCGAGCGACAGAGCATGGCGCAGGAGCCGGACAACGAGTTCCAACAGCTCTCGCTGTCGGGTCACTATCGGTTCACACCGTGGAACTCGACAGTCGCCGTCTCACTCGCGAGCGGGAGCGGCGAACAGAATCAGGCATTTCTTCCCTACACGGTGAACGCCAATATCGCTGCGGCAGCGCTGCCACGCAGTTCTTTAAACGGGAGCGTCGATACGCGCAACATGGCGCTGACCTGGACCGCGCGACCGCTGACTGCACTGAGATTCAAAGCGGCCTACCGCTACGACGAACGAGATAACACGACGCCACAGTCGGACTGGACGCGCGTGATCGTCGACATCGTCGATTCGGGCGACGTAGAACAGAACACGCCCTACAGTTTCGAACGCACAAGCATGAAGGTCAGCGCCGAACTCAAGCTGTTCGATCACTGGCGCGTGGGTGCCGGCTACGACTACAAGGCTCTGGACCGTGACTTTCAGGAAGTGGCGGAGCAGACCGAAGATACGGGCTGGGGACAGGCGCGCTGGCGACCAGTAGGCTGGGCAGATCTCCGTCTGCGCGGTGGCACGTCACGGCGCGATATCGACCGCTATGACACGACGGTTGCCCAGAGTCTCGGACAGAATCCGCTGCTCCGAAAATACAATCTCGCTTATCGCTACCGGGAGTTCCTCGAGTTCAAAGCGTCGGCCAGCCTGCCGAACGTACCGCTCTCGCTCAGCGCGACGCTCTACGAAACAGACGACAGCTACACGCGCTCGGTGCTGGGCCTTACCGACGCAGAAGAGTCCCGCGCAACACTCGATCTCGGCTGGACGATCAGCGAGCGCGCGTCGGCCTACCTGATGGTTGGCACGGAAGACATCGAGGCGAACCAGCTTGGCAGCGCCCGTTTCGCCGACGCAGACTGGCGCGCATCGCACGACGACCGCTTCGAGCATTTCGGTATCGGTATTTCCCTGGAGAGGCTTGCCGAGAAGCTCGACCTGCGACTCGACTACACGCGCGGCAACGGCGACAGCTCGATCGGTGTGGACACCGACAGCAACGGCCCGAATCCGCTGCCCGACTTGAATTCGACGCTGGACTCCCTGCGCCTTGAGGCAAGCTATCGCTGGTCAGAGCGACTGGAACTTTCGTCCACACTGCGTTTCGAGCAGTTTTCTGCCGACGACTGGGCGCTGGAAGGCGTGAACCCGAATACCCTGCCGACGATTCTGACGCTCGATGCCGATCCATACGACTACGACGTCTGGTTTTTCAGCCTCGCGTTTCGGTATCACTTCGGCGAGCGGGAAATCCGCCTCGCCGACTAGCGCCGGATATTCGCGAATCTCGAGTGAAATTTGCCAGCAATTCCCGTTAGACTACGCCCCCACGCGCTCGTAGCTCAGCTGGATAGAGTACTGCCCTCCGAAGGCAGGGGTCACAGGTTCGAATCCTGTCGGGCGCGCCAATTTTCTTAAATTTTTCAGTTAGCTACGGACTTTCCTCAAGAGCCGTGCCTGTCAGAGTGGCAAGTTGCCACGTTTTTGCCTCAAATCGACGACGTTGGTCGCAAAGCCCGTCCGCAATGCCGTGCTCGGACGTGCATTGATGATGGCTTCCGTCCACTTCAGCAGGGTTTCCAACTCCGCTGCCGAGTAGTGCGTCGTGATCTCTCCACTGGTATGTCCTAGCAATGCCTTGCGATCCTCTACCGGTGCGCCGACGGCTCTGAGTCGGTGTCCGAAGGTGTGCCTCAGATCGTGAAATCGAATCGGTAGCTTTGACCTGGCTTTCGCCTTCTTCCAACTACTGTTCGATAGTTTCTTGAGAGCCTCACCCTTCCAGCTAAAGACGTACTTTGAATGCTGGCCGCGCCGTTCCTCGACTACTCTCCTCGCGACGGCATTCAGTATCACCACACGCTCCTCGGTGTTCTTGGTTTCGCCCTCAGGCAATACAAAAACACTGATACCGAGTTCCGGCACCTGCACTTCCCAGTCCCATCGGAGCTTTATGATCTCGCCTGCCCTGCAGCCCGTGTGAAGGGCAAACAGAATGTGCTGCTCAAGATGATGTGGGACGCCGAACAACAACCGCTTTTCTTCGTCGTGCGACAAAGGGTACGGAGCTCGTCGCTTTCCGGTGGGTCGAGTGATAGCCGGCGCGACCTGCAAATAGGGTTGTCCGGCCTCGTTTCGCCATCGGCGAGCGCATCGATTGAGGATACTGATCAGAACCGACAGTTCTCTCTTAACCGTGCCGGCACTTACGGTCTTCAATCGCTCCTTAATATACGGTTGTACCGTTCCGTCATGAAGCTGCGAAACCAGTAAATGTCCAAGTGATCCGCAGAGATTTGCCAGGGCATATTCGGCCCTGACGAAACTCTTTTGGCTGCACTCTTCCAGGTACCGTTCGGCGGCTTCTGCAAGCGTCAGGTCGCTGGGCACTCCATAAATGTGTACCGATCTCAGGTCCGCTATTCGCTTTGCCAGGAACCGTTCTGCCTCTTCAAGCGAACTCGTTCCCGTCGTTTCGCAAAGTCGGATAGATTGTCCTCCAACCTGGACGGTCTTCTGGATTGACCAGATTCCGTGCTTGCCCCGGCGACGAAGGCCGGGTGTTCTTCTTCCTCCCATATTTCTCTCCTTGATGACGTATCTCGGAGAGCGTTCGTAGAGAGGACATTCTGCTCTCCCAACCTGTCCATCGCAAACTGCTCAAGATCCTCCCTGCTGAAGAGGATGCGCCTGCCGAGTTTCGTGCTTCGAATGTGAGGACGAACGTGCCTGTCAAAGCCTGCGCGACTAACTCCCAGCTGTCGAATGGCTTCTTTGTAGCCGACCAAAATGGCCCGTGGTCGAGGTCCGGACATCGACCTAACGTCCCAGATACACCGCCGAGATCGTCTCCCGGCTATGGCCCAGCTCTTGCGAGATTCGTTCGCGCGCTTGTTTATCGAGCGCGCGGTCGTGTTCGGATAGGGATTTCGACGCCGGGCCACCGGCAGCCGGTGCCGTCCATCCGGTCAATGACTGGTAGCGCCTTTGCGCGTAGGCGTGTCTCAGGCCGTGGAGTTTGTTCAGCCCAACGTTGCGGAGCTGCCGCTCGTAGCGCCTCAGCTGCTCGACGTAGCGAAGATGGGGAGGGATCATCGATCCCTTGCCGGCAAAGGCCCGGACTTCTTCAAGCAGGCGTCGCTGCTCGTCGGTGGTAATCGGTATCTCTCGGGCCCGGCCACCCTTCGTCCAGCTGGACTTCAGTCGGATACGATCGCTCTGGATTTCATAGGCGGGCTGAAACTTGATGGCTTCTTCTCTTCTCAATCCAAATTCAGTCTGTAGCCGGACGCTAAGCCGTACGTATTGATCGGTGATCTGGTTGAGCTTGTCCTGGTCGATTGCCTGCGCTTTCGAGGTCTTTGCGACGTACTGCCGTTTCCCGATACCGTAGGTGTCGTTCGATCGAGCAATCACGCTCACCTTGCCGACCTTTCTGGCCCACCACCTCAAGACCGAGAGACGGTTCTTCTGCGTGCCAATGCTGAGGCCTTCGCGGCTCCAGCGCTGCGTCAGGGCCTCGATGTGCTTCGGTCTTAACGAGCGAGCCCCCATCTGCCGAAATCCCAGCTCGTGCAGCTGGTTGGCGATCAGGCTCAACTGCCAGGCCCGGTTGGCCTGGGTGGAGTAGCTCCCGTCCCGGTTTTGCTTGCAGAGTTGCTTCAGCTGGTAGTTCAGGTTTTTCATGGTGTATATCAGTTCGGTGAGTTTTGATGACCGCATCGGCTCCTATTAGCAGGTCGATGTTCAGCGAATCACTGAAAAATAGTCGGTGGGACACCCGTCCCTTTTGGCCTGAAGCCTTGATCAGGTTCGTTCAGCGGATCTGTTGATCCACTACACGACTACCAGCAAGCCCGAAGGCTTAAGCAGTTCTTTCTACCGGTGATTTCCTCCTCTTGGTGTTGTTTGATATGACACTCCGATGGAGTGCTCCTGTTTGCCGCGGTATCCGCCACGGCTCGGCTCAATGGAGTGACGGTATCCAATACCGCTTAGGACAGCTGCAAAGAAGTCGAGCAGGGGAGTGCGGGGATTATCGTCGGATCGAGAGCCCCGAGACCGAGATCACTCGTGGATCACGTCCGAGATCTCGCTGGAAGAAGCGCCTGTGCTGAGCTGCACCGCCGCGTCACTACAGCGCTTCGCACTGGTAGTGACGCGGGGAGCGACCGAAAATCCTGACTGTATCGGACGGAGAGAGACCCAATCAGCGGCACGAAGGCCCGGGTACTTGCGACAGCAGGCTAGTCGCCGATCACCTTGCGCAGACTGGCCCACGAAATCGGTTCATCGTCTTTATCGTTAAAGTTATCGGCTGGGCCAAACGATGCAGACGGTGCGTCCATCTGCGTACCCGGCCTGCTCTGCGTCGGCGGGACAGTTGCTGTATCCGGTCTCTGCCATGTGGACGCCGCAGGTTTTGCTGACGGCTTGCCTTCGTATTGGAAGCTAAACAGTTCGTCCACTGTTACAGAAAACACATCGGCGATGCGAATCGCGAGATCAATCTTCGGCGGGTGTTGGCCGTTCTCGATCGCGTTCAAGGTTTGGCGGCTGACGCCAACCAGCCCCGCAAGCTGCTTCTGCGTCATCTCGTTCTTGTCGAAACGCAGTCTGCGAATCCTATTCGAAAGTTGCATCGCGCTTCTGCCCTCTTCTTGGTGCGGAAAATGGTCATTAACGCTATGCGAAAAAGCGCTCTAGGCGGGTGAAAAGCAATGCTGATATCGGGGCGGTTTAAGTTGACCAAGCCGACGATCGTTGGCATCTAGTCAAGTGCTCAGATTGACATGGTGTCAATCGACTTTGATTCCGTGACAAGCATGTCATCGATCCTCGACATCCGGCACGAAATCCACAGAATGTACAAGTCGGTCGTCTCATCTGACCTTGCTGAAGGTGAAAGGCAGGGTACGTCTGAGTGATGTCGGTGCGTGCATCGATGCGGGTCGTATAAATGTGTCGCTTGATCTGTCTCCGCTTCAGGAGCTTTGAGAAGCTCAACGTCACGGCGTTGTCGTGACAGTTGCCCCTCTGGCTCACACTCGCGTGAAGGTTGTGCGCCTTGAGGAATGCATACGAATCTTGACTGGTGTACTGGCTGCCCTGGTCACTGTGCACAATCACGCGGTCTTCCGGCTTGCGACGCCAGACGGCCATCAAGTTCGCATCGCGGACCGGTTCCTTATTGATCCCTGATTGCCTCGACCAACCGACGATCCGACGTGAGTACAGATCGACAACCACGGGCAGGTACAGCAAGCCTTCGTGTGCGCGGAAATGCATGATGTCGCTGACCCAAGCCTCGTTCGGCTTCTCGACAGCTAACTGCTGCTACAGCTGGTTCGGTGCAACGATGCTGGCCGGTCCGGAACGCTGCCGAGGCCGCCGATAAACAAACTGTGCCTTGAGGCGGGCCCGGCGCATCGAGCGCTGCACACGATTACGACCGCAGCACTCGCCGACGTCCCGCAAGTCCTGGTGGATCATACGGTAGCCGAAGATACCGCCGCTCTCGAGCCAGAACTGCTTGACCAGATCGGTCGGCTACTCGACCTTACGCGAGCGCCTGGATCGTCGACAACGGCACCAGGCGTAGTAGCCGCTCGGATGCACATCCAACAGGCGACACAGTCGGCGCACCGGCCAGCGGTCGCTGTACCTACTCACAAACGGGTACCTCAGTCGGACTCGTTGGCGAAGTACTCCTAGGCTTTTTTTAGGTTGCCACGCTCGTCGGTGACGCGCTTGAGCTCCTTCTTCAGCCGACGGATCTTCTTGTCGGCCTCGGGCTTCTTGTTGTTCTTCTCCGCGTCAGGCTCGTTACGGAGCTTCCAGGACTGCAGGCTGCGCGTCGTACTCCACAATCAACTCGCCACCTTCGCCACCGGGTATCCCAACTCGACGACCTGCTTGACCGCCTCGATCTTGAACTCTTCTGGGTATCGCGTGCTGCACATAAGCACCTCTGTCGTTGCCATCTTGATATGGCTGAAAGGTGACTAACAAACCGGACTCGATCCAACATCATTCTTGCTCTGTAAGAAGAGGGCCAATGTGGACCGTCGAGCGAGCGACGGGTGGGGTTGACCTCCTGTCTCGCTCCGCGCTTCCCAGCGGTCAATTGAACTGAGCAGCCCAACGGGGCAGTGATGCTCTTTTGTAGGGTTGCCGCTCAGTCGAGAGTACAGGTCGTGGATGGCGCGCATCTCGCACCCTGGGGTGCCGATCAGCCCGGACAAAATGAATGACAGCCCAAGGTGAGTGAACATATAGAGTTCCCACAGCCAGGTGACTCGAGCCAGAATTGGCGATTCGACCGAGCCACTCGATACGTAACCGAATCCGGCTAGCGCGACCAAGACACCGACGCTGACGATCGCCGGCCACTTTCGCCAGTTCCGTGAATACCCAATATTGATGACATAGCTGATCAAAAACACGCCCGGCAAGATACCGTTCCAGATCAATGGCCGAATGTTGCCGTTCGCATCGATCAGGTTGTTGGTGACGTCGATCAGATCGGCTACGTACCAGATGCACAGTGCTCCAAATAGCAGGCGCACGGCTCGGCCAATCGGTCCAGGTCTCGTCAGCGTGCCTGGCTCGTCGAGTTTCAAGTCCGTTGTCGCCATGATCATTCCTTGTAAAGTTGGTCAGAACGGTCGGCAAATGTTCTCACCTCGCTCGGCGCGACGGTCAGTATGTTGATTATCGGGCAATCGGGCACATCGCCGCCTTTGCATTCACTCACCATATCGGACAACGCCATTTCTAGGTTTTGCAAATCCCTGATCTTGGACCTGACCGACCCAAGCTGCCTTTCGGTCATTTCCCGAACCTCGTCGCAGGTGTAGTTGTGATCATCGACAAGCGTCAGGAGTTTCCGAACTTCCGGCTGACTGAATCCAAGTTCCCTGCAGCGGCGAATGAATGCCAGACGCTGCAAGTGCGTATCGGAGTACATCCGGAATCCTCCGCTGCTGCGCGGTGGATCCGGCATCAGGCCGATCTTCTCGTAGTAGCGAATAGTTTCGACAATGACGTCGGCGCGTTTGGATAGCTCGCCGATTGTGAACTCAAGCACACTTTTCCCTTTCAAAAGCCTTGACCCTGTAGTTACTACAGACATTATAGTGGCGCCCAAGTTCCACGAATTGCAAGGCTTGGCAGTGAATCAAACCGCACAAACCGACAGAGGCCGTAAGGGCTTGATTGCCGCAGGTGGCGTTATCGGCGCGGTCCTGGCATCGAGTTGCTGTATCGCGCCCTTGCTGCTCTTGACGCTTGGTGTGAGCGGGGCTTGGATAGGCAATCTCACCGCCCTGGCGCCGTATCAGGGCTATTTCATTGTTGCCACGCTGATATTTCTCGCGGCTGGATTCTGGTACGTGTACTGGAAGCCCAAGAAAGCGTGCGAGGACGGAACCTACTGCGCATCACCAACATCCGACAAGGTTGTAAAGATAGCGTTATGGGTTGCGACATTCTTCATCGCTGTGGCGCTCTGTATTACTTTTATTCTTCCTTACTTCCTATAGGTATATCTCCATGAAGAAGATTCTTTTGGCTGTAGCCTTCGCTTGTTGTGCACTCACTTCATTGTCAGTCATGGCCGAAGAGCAGACCGTTACGATGAATGTCGACAAGATGCACTGTGCCACGTGCCCGATAACGGTTCGCATAGCGATGGAGAAGGTGGACGGCGTAATAGAGGTCGATGTCGACTACGAGACGAAAACGGCAACGGTAACGTTTGACGATTCGACAACCACGGCAGCAGAAGTCGCTCAGGCATCGACGGACGTCGGCTACCCGGCAGCGCTTGTCAACGACGAGTAGGCAAATGAGCGAAACGGTTTGCTGTGCTGCGGACACCGGCGGTGGCGGCCAATTACATATCGTAATCATCGGTAGCGGTTCGGCGGCTTTCGCTGCGGCGACAAAAGCCGTCGAAGGCGGCGCCACGGTCACTATCGTTGAGCGAGCGAATACGATCGGCGGGACGTGCGTCAACGTCGGCTGTGTACCGTCAAAGATCATGATTCGTGGTGCGCAGCTGGCTCAGCAGCAGCGGCACAACGCGTTCCAGGGGCTCGCGGACAGTGAGCCGTTGATTGATCGTCGGGCGTTGCTCGCCCAACAGGTTGCACGCGTCGACGAATTACGAGCCGCGAAATACGAAAGTATTCTCGATGGAAGCGATTCGATAAGCCTGATACGGGGTACTGCGGCGTTCAAAGACGCAGGAACGATCGAAGTGACCCAGGCTGACGGAACCGTCCAAACACTTGCCGCGGACTACATACTGGTCGCGACCGGATCGTCACCGGTTACTCCGAACGTGCCTGGCTTAGCCGAAACACCCTATTGGGATTCGACGAATGCGCTGTTTGCCGAATCGATTCCGGATCATCTGGTGGTCATTGGCTCGTCCGTCGTAGCGGTCGAAATCGCACAAGCCTATCGGCGTCTTGGTTCGGAGGTAACCGTGGTTGCCAGAACCGCGCTGCTGTCCAGGGAAGACCCGGTACTAAGTAAGGGGCTTGCAAAGGCGTTCGAGCGTGAAGGCATTCGGGTACTGTCCGGAGCCATGGCCTCAAACGTCGCGTACGAGAAGGAAGCCTTCAGCATCGCAGTTGCAGGGGAGACGATCAAGAGCGACGCGTTGCTGGTGGCGACCGGTCGGCCTGCCAACACCGCTGGACTGAATCTTGAAGCAACGGGCGTAGAAACCACACCAGATGGTGCGATTTTGGTCGATGATCACATGCAAACGTCTGTGCCGACCGTATTTGCGGCCGGGGATTGTACAACGCAACCACAGTTCGTCTACGTTGCCGCTGCGGCCGGCACGCGAGCAGCGATCAACATGACCGGCGGCAAGGCTGTGCTAGATCTGTCTGCCATGCCAGCCGTCATCTTTACTGATCCCCAGGTTGCGACCGTTGGGCTGTCGGAGTCACAGGCACGTGATGCGGGTATCAATACCGACAGCAGAACGCTCGAGCTGGAGAACGTACCCAGGGCACTTGCTAATTTCGAGACTGACGGATTCGTCAAGCTGGTTACCGAGGCCAGCTCAGGGCGGATAGTCGGTGCACAGATTCTGGCGCCGGAGGCAGGCGAGATGATCCAGGCTGCGGCGCTGGCGATCCGAAATCAAATGACTGTCGGCGACCTCGCTGACCAGCTGTTCCCGTACCTCACCATGGTCGAAGGCCTTAAACTGTGCGCGCAAACGTTTTTCAAGGATGTAAAACAGTTGTCTTGCTGCGCCGGTTAGCTTGTCGGACTTAACGAAGGGCACATACAATGAAATCGTTTGACCTCATTGTTATCGGCGCCGGAACGGCGGCGACTTCTGCCGCGAACCGTTGTGCGGCGGCCGGATGGTCAGTTGCCGTCATTGACGAATTGCCGTACGGCGGCACATGTGCGTTGCGCGGCTGTGACCCGAAGAAAATGCTTCGTCGAGGCGCAGAACTGGTCGATGCCGTGAGTCTGATGCAGGGCAAAGGTGTAGAGGCCGAGGCTCTCCGTATTAACTGGTCCGATCTAATGGCCTTCAAGCGAACCTTCACCGACCGGATGCCAGATCGTGTTGAAAGCGGTTTGCAGCGAAACGGCATTGAGACGCTGCATGGCACCGCGCGAATGACCGGTCGAAACCAGGTAGAGGTTAACGGCCAATCACTGGAAAGCCGGTTTGTACTGATCGCAACCGGCGCCCGGCCCAGGGACCTCGATATTCCCGGTAATGAACACTTGATCGACAGTACGCAGTTTCTGGAACTCGAGGAGTTGCCAAAGCGCATCCTGTTTGTCGGGGGAGGATTCATATCTTTCGAGTTTGCGCATATTGCAGCGCGTGCCGGCAGTGACGTCTGCATTCTCGATCATCGGAAGCGCCCATTGCCTGCGTTTGACCCGGACCTGGTTGATCTCCTAGTCGAACGGACAACGCGGATTGGCGTCGAATTCTGTCCGCAGACCGACGTTCGTTCGATAGCAAAGACCGACAATAGCTTGGAAGTGTCTGCGACGCAGGACGACACGAAGAAGACCTGGAATACCGATCTCGTCGTTCATGGCGCCGGACGTGTTGCGGCGGTGGATCGCCTGAATCTAGAGGCGGCTGATGTCGAATTCAATGACAGAGGCATCAGGGTGAACGAGCACCTTCAGAGTGTCTCAAACCCGTCGGTTTATGCGGCCGGGGATGCGAGCGATACAGACGGTTGGCCGCTGACGCCTGTGTCATTTCACGAAGGTAAAATTGCCGCCTCAAACATGTTGAAAGGCAACAAGAAGACGGCTGACTACCGTGGCGTACCGACGGCTGTCTTTACGATACCGGAGTTGACGCGCGTCGGGTTGCTGGAATCCGAAGCAAAGGAAGCCGGGCTTGATTTCCGAACCAGGTTTACGGATACCGGCGATTGGTATTCCAATATGCGCGTTGGAGAAACATCTGCGGCGGTTAAAGTAATTATTGATAACCAAACTGACGAAATCCTGGGCGCACACCTTTTTGGCCCGGAATATGCCGAGCTCGTCAATATTTTCGGCGTCGCCATCAAATTCGGCCTGAATTCGAACGATCTAAAGAGAATGGTCAGCGCCTATCCTTCAGTTGGCTCGGACCTCACATCGATGCTGTGATCTCCGATGATACCGGGACGAAATTGAGCCGACTGAATTACGTCGGTCGCCAGGCAGAGCTGCGGCGCGTGCTGGTGGTGCGCCCGTCACCAAAGGTGCTCTTCGTGTGACATACTGGGGTGTGCAGGCGATGACGCTTACCGCACTAGTGCAGAGGCTTTTCGGTGTAACCCCCTGACTCCTACTACATCCGGTTACCTGCCGCTTTCGCTATCGTGGGGCAGCAGAAGGTCTTCAAGAAAAAATGCCGAAAGGGAAGCACGCCCGCTCAACCCTGCTTTCCGGTAAACGGCTCTGGCTTGCTCGCGAATCGTGCCTTCGCTGGCCTGACGCAGCGTCGCAATCTCGGCGACATCGCCAGCAACCGTGCGAAACGGTACATCGGCCACGACCCTGGAGGCGGCGCCATGGTCGTCGCCTTGATCGCCTCCTTGGTGGGTACGACGTAGTCCGGTCTCGAGATTTATGCGATCGAGGAAAACGCGGGTCCTCTGGCCGGATTCTATGCACAGAGCGATTGCCGCGACTCAAGTTTCGAATGGGTTGGGACCGCCTATGCGAGCAAAGACAACGACTCCGATGATGATGAAGAATATAATGAGCGTGAAAGCGCGGATGAGTTCTGGGAGGAGGTCCACGAAGCTTCGGCGGAGGTCGCGCTGTTTCTGGGCCTACTGCACGTAGCGGGCGTCCTGCTTGCGAGCTTCACGCGCCGGGAAAACCTGATGAAGGCGATGTTCACTGGAAGAAAGTACAGCCCGTCTGATGAGGACTAGCTCGAACACTGGTTTCAACGCGCGTCGATTTTCGACCCGAAAATGAGACTAGTTTTGACGGCGACCGACGAGAATGGTCTTAATCGTTGTCGTTCAGTTTGACTACGTCAGCTCGAATATGTTGTCTAGAACAACAGGTTACGACCTAGTCCGATTAGTGCCAAATCACACCTGAATACAGGTATACGCTCCAGATGTAGGGGTCACAAGTTCGAATCTTGTCGAGCGCGCCGTCTACCGTTTCCAAATTAGCCGGTTGGCGAATGGTCTCAGACACCAAGGGAAAGCCAGTCGACCTTATTGAGTCAGATCTGTCTAACCGGCTACGAAGCCTTCGGTTGCGCAACCGATAACGATTGTCTTTGAGCACCTTGTCCAAAACGCAGGTACATCGCCGGAACGACGAGCATGTTCAATGCTGTCGAGGACAGCAGCCCCCACAGAATGACTATCGCCATCGGCGCCTGAATTTCACTCCCGGGCATTCCAGACGAGAGGGCCAACGGAACCAGCGCAAGTGCGGTCGCCAGTGCGGTCATCAGAATCGGAACGAGACGTTCTTCAGCGCCTTTTCGGACGGCTTCCTCAGGCGCCAAGCCATCGACTGTGATCAGGCGCGCTACATGATCGATCAGGATGACGCCGTTTCGCGTCGCAATTCCAAACAGGGTAATGAACCCGATGATCGCTGCGATGTTCAGAATACCGTCGCCAAACCACACACCCGCGACGCCGCCAATCAATGCCAGCGGCAGATTCAGCATCACGAGCAGGGCATTGCGCACGGAGCGGAAAGCGGCGACCAGCAAGAGGAAGATACCAACCACGACGACACAACCGAGAACCAGCAATCGCGTCGCTGCCGAGGCCGCGCTTTCAAACTGGCCGCCGTACTCAACGTAGTAGCCAGAAGGCAATACGACTTGTTCATTGATGATCGCCTGTATGTCATCGACGACGCTTACCAGATCACGGCCGGACACGTTCGCCATTACGACGATGTTTCGCTTTACGTCTTCTCGGGTTATCGAATTCGCGCCGCGTGCCTGCTCAATCCTCGCAATCGCCTCAAACGGAATCAGCGCGCCGCTCGGTAGCGTCAGCATCGTCGTGCGGACTGACTCGAGATTCTCGCGCGCGCTATCGGGCATGCGAACGACAAGATCATAGCTGGCGTCGCCTTCCACAATGCGATCCACGGCGGTCCCGTTGAATGCGGTCTCCAGGGCATGCGCGGCGTCGGCCATGCTCAATCCGTAGTTAGCCAGTGCCGCACGTTCAAAGCGGACGTTAATGAACGGAATCTCTGCCTGCTCTGCGGCCGCGACGTCCACCGCGCCAGGCACCTCGCCAACTAGCGCCTCGACATTGTTTGCCAAGCGACGCAAGACGGAAAGCTCGTCCCCAAAGATTTTCACGGCGATATTGGCACGTGTTCCGGACAACATATGATCGATTCGGTGCGATATGGGTTGGCCGATCACAACGTTTGTACCAGGAAGGTTGGCAAACGCCTGTCGAAGGTCCGCGAGCAACTCGGCCCGGCTTCTTCCATCGGTATTGAGAGTCGCATCAATTTCTGATGCGAACACCTGCTGCGCATGCGGGTCCAGTTCGGCTCGCCCTGTGCGACGCGCCGTAGCGCGAACTTCGGGCTGCGCCAGTAGAATCGACTCGACACGCCGACCTATCTCGTCCGACGTCTGCAAAGACGTGCCGGGCAAGGAGACAACGCTCAATGTCAGAACGCCTTCATTGAACTCCGGTAAAAACCCTCGCCCCGCAAGGTAAACGCCCGCGCCCGCTGCCAGCAGCAAGATAGCCGCAAGCGCTATAACCGTGCGGTGAAACCTGATCGAGACCTCCAATAGTGGCCGGTAGAGTCGCTTGAGGCCGATAATTAGTCGCGAGTCATGAGCCTTTCTCGTCGAGTTGTCCCGACCCAGGCCCAGGCTGCAGAGGACTGGAGTCACGGTAACAGCGACCAGCAGCGATGAACTGAGCGCCACAATATAGGCCACTCCGAGGGGCTGGAGCAGTCGGCCCTCGACGCCGGTAAGAAAGAACAATGGCAGGAAAACGAGGATGATGATCAGGGTCGCGAAAACGATGGAGCTTTCGATTTCATGTGTGGCGGCAAGAACGACCTTGAGCGTCGACTCTTTCTCACCCGAGGGTTTGTCTCGATTTTCCTGAAGTCGCCGAAGCGTGTTCTCAACGACGATAATGGCGTCATCGACCAGTGCGCCCAACGCGATAGCCATGCCACCCAGCGTCATGGTATTCAGGCTGCCGCCAAACCACTTGATTGACAGGGTCGCGACAACGAGTGACAGCGGGATCGCGAGCAGAGCGATTGTTGTGGCGCGGACATTGACGAGAAAAACGAACATGATCAGCGTGACCAGGATCGCGCCGTCCCTGATCGCGGTTATCAGATTGCTGATCGCGACGTCGATAAAGTCGGCTTGTCGGAACGCATCTGTCTCGATGCGCATGCCCTTCGGCAAAGTCGACTGCAGCGCTTCAATCGTCTCGTCGAGACGCTGGGTCAGCGCGAGCGTATTCGCCTCGGGTTGTTTCTGGATCCCGAGAACAACGGCGCTCCTGGCTCGGTATGAACCGGTGCCGCGGCGCGGTGCCGGGCCAATCTGGACGTTGGCGACATCGCTGACCAGGACAGGGATGTCACCCCGCGTGGCGACGACTGCATTTTCAATGTCCGCCAGGGTCTGCACCCGCCCCAGGCCCTGAATGAGAAACTCCTGGCCGTTTTGGGTGACAAAGCCGGCCGACGCGTTTCTGCTGGCTGCGCCCACGGCAGCACTGAGATCGCCGAGGGAGATGCCGTAAGCGGAGAGTCGCTCCGGATCGGCGACAACTTGATACTGGCGCGTTTCGCCGCCGATGGGAATGACTTCGGCCACGCCGGCGACAGCGAGAAGCCGGCGGCGGAGCGTCCAGTCGGCGACAGTTTTGAGCGCCATTTCGTCATGCTCGTCAGAAACCAGCGCCACGAACATGATCTCGCCCATAATCGACGTAACCGGCGCAAGAACCGGCGGTGGCAGATCGTCAGGGAGTGTTGCACGCGTCGTCTGCAGGCGTTCGGCAATGACCTGGCGAGCGCGATAAATATCTACGCCCCAACCGAACTCTACCGTCACTACGCTGATCCCGATTCCTGTGACCGATCGCACCCGACGAACGCCGGCCGCGCCGTTCATGGATGTTTCAATCGGGAACGTAACCAGGCGTTCGACGTCCTCAGGCGGCATACCGTGCGCTTCCGCTACGATCGTGACGGCCGGCGCGGTCAGATCAGGGAATACATCGACTGGCGTGTTGAGCGACTGCCAGCCGCCCCAAAACATCAGAAGCGCCGCAGCCGCGATAACCAGAAGCCGATTGCCCAGCGACCAGCGAATAATGCGATCAACCACGGCGACTCCTAGTGCGCATGACCGTGCCCGATATCATCGCCACCAGCGGAAGCCAGTCTTACCAGGTAGGCGCCTTCAGTAACAATGCGTTCGCCGCCAATGAGTCCGTCGACGACTTCGATCCACGGACCATCGGCGATACCGAGCTCAACCGGCCTGCGAACAAACATCTCGCCGCCGGTCTGCTCGTAAACGACCGTTCGTCCGCTGTCCTCGATAACGGCGCTTCGCGGTATCGCAAGGCGCGGCTGCGGAGCGGTAACGAACACGTTTGCAGCAAACCGAGAGCCAATCGTTGCCGGGCCCGTTGCGGTCTCGTACTCGATAACAACGCGCGTCGTTCGTGATTGCGGATCAATCGCACCGTCGACCTGCACGATCCGCGCGCCGATTGTTGCGTCGAGAACGATCGGGGATCCATCCGGCGCAGAGAAATACACACCCGAAGACGTGGCGAGCGAATCGGCGTAGCGCTCAGGGACCCTGACCTCCAGCCAACGTCTGTCGGGCGCGGCAATTCGGAACAGCCGTTCACCCTCATGGACGTAGGAGCCGACATGAACATTGGACTCGATTACTATGCCTGCGACGGGCGAGCGGACCGCGATACCGGCGGCCTCATTACCTCGCTGGTACTGGTCCACCCTGGCTCGCGCTGCTTCTGCCTCGGCACGAGCAACACTGGCATCACGCCGGGCCTCTGCGAGTTGCCGCTCTGAAATCGCACCTGTCTCCATCAGTTGCTCGAATCGTTCGACGTCCCTCAGCGCGATGTCCAGATCGGCCCGTGCCGTCTCGAACTCAACGATCAGCGTTCCAAAATCCTCGTCTTCGCCCAACCTCGGTATCAGATAGCCCAGCACGTCGCCGGCTGCCACAACGGACCCGGCTCGCGTGAGTTTCGCAGCCGAGAAGTAACCGTCTTCCGGCGCGCGTAGTTCGGCCCCGGCATCGTCGGGTGCCTCGACGACGGCAAAACCCGGAACGGATTCGCGGAGAAGCTGAGTTGCCACAATGCTTGTAGAGAACGGACTGTCCCACTGTTGCTCTTTGAGATAGCCGATGTCGCCTTCGCCCTCGGGCTGGTTGACCACGACATCCGATTCACTGGCGAATACGGTTACCGGTCCCAGCTCATGCCTGGCAGACAGCGAGTCACTTTCGACCAAGATGACGAGATCGAACACGCCCGGATCTCGCGGGCTTACGCCCGGCGTGAAGATGCCTGGCCTCGATGGCTCCCGAACGCGAAATCTGGCGACTGCGCGGCCACCCTTCTCGAGAACGACATCGAGCTGTCCTTCGAGGAGCGGCTTGTGGTCGGAAAGCTTCGTCACGTGAGCAGCGAACCGCGAGTCCGCGCCTGCCACCAATGCGGGAAACTCAACGAAGAGCTCACTTCGATCGGTGTAATGCGTGTAGACCAACGTCTCTTCGTCACCGTGAGCGTGATCGTCGTCGTGCGCGTGATGATCTGTTTCCGGATGTTCACATCCCGAAGCAAGGGCAACGACCAACAGAGACAACGGCAGACGTTTAGTCATGCGAATGAGGCTCGTCCGAGTCGCCGTGCGTGTGTTCGTCCGAGTCGCTTTCGTTCGGCTCCGATTCCGCGGGAGCCGAGTCCACAGCGTCTTCCGCGTCGTCGCCGTAGAGTGCCTCTGTTGCCGGCGCCTCGTCATGACTGTGGGTGTCCGGTCCGTGGGAGTGGTCCGACTCCGCGTGGTCTGACGCATGGCTGTGATCGGCGTCCTCGCCGTGCTGGTGGTCGCTGCCGCAGGCGCCGAGCGCCGAGATCGCGAAAAACGATAAGACTGAGATAAAAAGGATTCGCATGATGATGTCCTGATGTAGTGAATTGCTCCCAATTCGCCAAGCGGCAATGAGAAGCATCCAGTTCGGATAAAGGCGGCGCAGCCGCCAGCGTGCCGCTCGATGGCGGCCGGGACATCTATGCGATGGGAGGTCGGTACAGGACGCTGACTGGCTTGTCAGGAAGCCAGCTGTCGATAGTGGATCGTATTATTGACGGGAGCGCCGGATCTGAACTACCGGGATCGACAGACGGTGCTACGACAAGCAACATCACATCGACGGCGTGAACGTGGAGCGAGTCTGCCTCTTGCTCGGCGTCGTTTTGAATTACGCTATGCTCATGTTCGTGCGAGTGCAGAGTTTCCGCAAAGTCATGAACGTGGCCAACTGAGGAATGCGAATGGCTATGAACGATAGTGACTGGTATGCCGGTAGCCAAAACGGCGCACAACGACACGAGCAGAATGCCCTTCGTCCAACCCGCCGATTTCAGCGTTAGCCAATCCATAGGCATAAGAAACTGCCAGATTCCCCTCATCGAAACAATGGAATGACGCACGAAACTCAGTCTACCGTCGACTTTGGCGGCTGCTTGCCACGAATTTGCCACTTCTGCGCGGACCCGATTGAGCGCAAACGAGCATTTACAAGCATTTGGAGAACCTACGAACGCCCTCCATCTCGTTTAAAAACAGGCGGCTACCGATTGTCCCTTGGCTCTCCGAAGGCAGGGGTCGCAAGTTCGAATCTTGCCGGGCGCGCCAAATAAACGAACAACGCCCCCTCGCGGGGCGTTTTTCGTTTATCTGTCACGCCGCACCAAGATCGAACTTCGTTCGACAAAACGCGGCAGCGTTTTGGGCGCCGGCTCGCCCGGCGGGGCGAAGCCCCGAAGATCGCCCTATGGCGATCTGAGCCAATCCTCTTGTGTGTCTGAGCCGAGATTAGAACCTCCGTTCGACAAAACGCGGCAGCGTTTTGGGCGCCGGCTCGCCCGGCGGGGCGCAGCCCCGAGAATCGGCCTGAGCCGATTTGAGCCAATCTTGCCGGGCGCGCCAAATAAACGAACAACGCCCCCTCGCGCGGTATTTTCGAGTTCGCGCGGGTCCGTCGACAATTAGCTACATCATTGTCGCCGGGCGTATGTCGGTTGGGTCTATTGACCAATCGTAATCATTGCCAAACCGCTCGACCAGAAAGTCGATAAACACCCTTACTTTGGGTGGCACAAAGCGTTGATAAGGATGTACTGCATAGAGAGTTGACGTAGCCGGATAAGGAGAAAACTTCGGCAGTACTTCGACCAGGTCACCACGGGCGACATACGGTCCTAAAATCCAGTCGGGCGACAATAAGAGTCCACGACCATGACGGGCGGCGGTGACAAGCATGTTGCCGCTGTTCGCTGCAAATCCTCCGCTCGCTTTGACGTCAACGATTCGTCGTCCGCTCTTGAAACGCCATGTGTTGTTACCCGGGCCTCGTCTAAGCGCGAGGCATTGGTGTCCTTCAATATCTCGGGGGTGGGTCAGGTTTGGTGCGGTCGCCAGATAGTCAGCGCTGGCGCACAGTCGGCGCGCGACTTCCGTGAGTTTGCGCGCGCGTAGCGACGAGTCTTTCAATTGACCCGCCCGAATTGCGACATCAAAGCCTTCCGCAACCAAGTCCACAATCCGATCGGTTGAAGTCAGCCCAAAGCTTACATCCGGCCAGCGTGCCTGAAACAAAGCTGTCGCTACAACGACATGCTGTTCGAGGCTCGCGGGTACAGAAACCCGGACGAGGCCGGTTGGTTTGTTCTCGAGCGACGCCGCTATTGTTCGCGCCTCATCAAGGTCCAGCAAGATGCTGCGAGTACGCTCGTGAAAGGATCGACCCACCTCGGTCAAGTTGAGTTTGCGTGTCGTGCGGTGAAACAACGTCGCGCCTAGCCAGCCCTCCAAGTCCACGATCCGTCGGGATACGCTGGACGGCGCCAGATTTGACTGACGACCTGCTTCAGAGAAGGACCCGGTCTCCACCACTTTGTTGAAAAGCGCAATCGCGCCGAGCTGATCCATCGCTGATCTCTCTGTGCCGCCTCAGTGAATAATATTTGCAGAATTCGCAAAAATGAATTGCAGTTTAGTGATCTTATCACAAAGGTCGTACTCGCATATCGTCGTATCCCGTTGAACCACGGCTTACGAATGAAAGAGAACGACCATGAAATTAGCGACACACAAACAGGACCTTCGCCGTCACAGGCTGAACGCCATCTTTCTTGCGATCGCGCTCACGACCTGTGCCGTCAACGGCGCGAATGCCGGCGACCTGAGACTTGTGGCCGTCGACTATCGCATTCTGGTCGCTGGCGCTAAGTTTGATGGAGTTCGGCAATACGCCGCGACATACAACATACGACCACCTCGTCGTCTGAGATCACGACACTTGGAGTTTGCGGTCGGACAGCCCGCGAGCGCAATTTCAGATCCGGCATTCATATCCTTCGGCCCAGCATGGCGGCTGCCGATTGCTGGTGAGGTCGCTCTTGTCGATCTCGGCTTCAGCACGACCCTCATAAGCAGGTCTAAGTTCGATGGCGGGAATTTGGGCGGCTACTTTCACTTCACCGCTTCGATCTCCATCAGCGCGACTTTCGGACGCCGACAGTCGGTTGCCGAATCGCCGCGCATCCAACAGACCTCAAACGGTGGGTTCGGTGAGACCAATCCGGGCATCGACAAGATCAGCATCAACGTCAATTTTAATTTCTCCGATGCCTAAAACTCTTCGGAGAACGGCAATACCCGCTCGAAAACAGCACAACCTACTTTTCAACAGAAAGGACAGATCTATGCCCACAGCAACGAGAAAAGAAACACTTACCGCCATCGTGACCGGCGCATCCACCGGTATTGGTTTCGCGATCGCCGAGCGCTTCATCAGCGATGGCCACAATGTCGTGATGAACGCTCGGACCGATTCGGACCTCGAGGCCGCGTACGAAAAACTAGGCACACCCGTCAACGCAGTAAGAGTGGTCGGCGACATCGCCAGTAAGTTGGTCGGCCAGGAGCTCGTCAACGTCGCCGAATCAAACTTTGGCGGTGTCGACGTCCTGGTTAACAATGCCGGGGTATTCGCCGCGAAACCGTTTCTCGATACCGAAGAGAGCGATATCGACCGCTTTCACGCCATCAACTTCAAGGGCGCATATTTCGCCGCCCAAGCCGCCATTCCAATTATGAAGAAGCGAGGTGGTGGCGCGATCGTGAACATCGGAACCACGCTAGTCGAACACGCGATCGCCGGGTTCCCCGCCTCAGCTGCCGTTTCCAGCAAAGCGGCTCTGCACAGCCTGACCGAACAACTGGCAGCCGAATTCGGCGGCGACAACATCAGGGTATCCACCATTTCCACCGGGATCGTGGAAACGCCCTTGCATGCCAAGCACGGCATCAACGATACGAGCGGACTGGCGGGTCTCCATCTGGTGAATCGCATTGGGAACCCGGAAGACGTTGCGGACGCCGTAGCGATGCTTGCCGCCAATGACTTCATCACTGGGACCACTCTGCGCGTCGATGGTGGCCACGCCGCCGGTCATGCGTTCGGCTGAAGCTGGCACTCATATCCAACAAGCAAAGGAGAAACTCATGCCATACGTAAAAATCCAGGTGACCGACGAGGGTGTGACGCGTGATCAGAAAGAAACGCTTATCGCATCAACCACCAGCATGCTTCAGGAGGTGCTGGGTAAGTCACCCGCGTCGACCTTCGTCGTCATCGAAGAAGTTCCTACGGACAACTGGGGCATCGCCGGTGAGCTGGTAACCGATATCCGCGCGAGAACCGCATCAACTCAATACGCAACCGACCTAACAGGAGAGCACCAATGACGACAACAACCGCAAATGTACCGGTAGCCAGCTACCAAGATGACTATGACGCCATCATCGATCTGCTAAATACGTACTTCGCCGGCCTTTATGAGGGCGATGTCGACGCGCTTCGCAACATTTTCCACGACGATGCATGGCTCAAAGGCAACGACTACCGCAAAACGCGTGACGAATGGCTGGAAGCGGTCGCCAATCGTCCGGTCCCGAGCGTCGAAGGAATGGAGTACAACTTCAATATTCAATCGCTCGAGATTGTTGGCGACCAGGCGATGGCCAAGGTCAATGTACCGCTGCTCGCCGCCCACTTCATCGATTTCCTCGGCCTGCTGAATGAAGAAGGGGAATGGAAGATCGTCAACAAGATGTTCACGATCATCTAAGCCATCACAGAGCGCCCCACGGTAGGCATCCGGCAGGCACTTGAACGTCCTGTCGGGTGCTTGCGCCGTCGGCCCGGTCGACGAGCATAGGCTACAGGAACTTACTCATGACAAAACAACACTTAAAGATCGAACTGATCCACGACATCGTCTGCTCATGGTGTCCGATAGGCTACAGCAACATTAAAGCGGCACTGGCTGAATACAAAAGCCAGCTCGATGTTGAATTCAGGTTTCTGCCGTACGAATTGAATCCGGAAATGCCAGCCGAAGGTGAGCGAATTGACGCCCATCTGAAGCGTCGAAATGATTGGAATGACGAGCAATTTTTGCGGTACCGCGAAGACCTCGCTAAGACAGCCAGTCAGGCCGGTCTTAACTATGACATTGGCAAACGAACGCACTACTGGAATACCGCATCGGCTCACAAGCTGTTGCATCTCGCGGAGAAACTCGACAAGCAATCTGAACTGAATGAAGAGTTGATCAGGCAGTACTTCACGAACGGAGTCGACGTCAGTAGTTTAGACGCTCTGGCCGAGATAGCTAATACAGTCGGAATTGATCGCCAGTCGGTAAAGGATGCAATGTCGTCGCCGCAGATTGCGGATGAGATGGCCGCGAAATTTAAGCGCGTGCAAGGGTTCAAAGTGCGAAGCGTGCCGACCTTCGTCATTAACAACCAAGACATCTTGCGCGGGTCAAATTCCGTTGAGTTCTTTATCCAGTACCTCGCCGACTTTCTGGCGAGAGCGGCAGCCTAGTATGATTTCCAAGGCTGCGATGATTCTGTTTGTTGCGGGCGCCGGAATCCCTTTGATGGCAGCGCTCAACGGCGGCCTGGGAGCGCGCCTCGGCAGCCCGATACCCGCCGCGTTTGTATTGTTCCTGCTCGCGACAACGATAACTGCCGGACTAATGTTGACGAATCCAGTGCCGGCGCGATCAGTTATCTCTGCGGTGCCGATCCAGTACTTCCTCGGCGGCATATTCGTGGCGTTCTACGTTCTGGCAATAACCTGGATTTCGCCGAAGTTGGGGGTCGGGAACGCGATATTCATTGTCCTTTTCGGACAATTGATCGCGTCAGCAGTGATTGACCACTGCGGCCTGCTGAATGTCCCTAGATCTCCGGCAACTTTGACCAGGGTGACTGGCATCGCGCTGGTAATGCTGGGAGTTTGTCTGGCAAGAAAAGCGAGTGTGTGACGCTGAGGTGATTCAGCACTTCCCTCGCCGGCGACCAGAGGATGGATTGAGATGTCCGGCTCACTCGGCGGCTACTCGTAGGAACACGAAACCAAATTTCCGCAAGCCAGCATTCAAATCATGCCACAGGATTGAGAGATCGATGAATCCCAAGACAGACAACCAAACTATTGACGCAATGAATGCCCCAGTTCTCCGAGTCGCACGACCGAGCGACAATTTGCAGGAGCTGATCCGCTTCTATCAGAAAGGGCTCGGGCTTGACCTCCTTTTCCAATTTGAAGGTCACGATGGATTTGACGGAATAATGCTCGGGCAAGAGGACTCGCCTTACCATCTGGAATTTACGCGGGCACATGGCCATCGCGCTGGTCGAGCACCAAGCAAAGACAATCTATTGGTTTTTTATATGCCGGACCGAAATCGATGGCATCAAGCAGTGCAGCGAATGGTTCGCGCTGGTTTCGATCCGGTGCCGTCCTTTAATCCGTATTGGGACAAGAATGGAAGGACGTTTGAGGATCCAGACGGCTATCGAGTTGTTCTGCAAAATGCGAACTGGCAGTAATCTACTGATGGTCGCCTCCGACAGCAGCTCGATGATCCGAATGCACTCCAGATGATGAGACTTAGCTTGGGGCTTTTATTTCTCTGCGGTTGCGTCCAGCCTGACGATTCCGGACGGGCTTCGGTCGGGAATTTCGCCGCTGATCTCGCGAGCCAGGTATCGGAATTAGCTCGAGATAATGAATTGTCGGGTGTGGTCCTGGTCGCGATTGACGGCGAGCCGGTGCTCGAAGAAGCATTCAATGTCGAACCTTTGCGAGAGAGTTTTGAAGTTACCGTTAATAGCACTTTCGCAATTGCCTCCATTACGAAGAGTTTTACCGCGATTTTGGTTTTGAGCCAGGTTGAATCGGGACGGATCGATCTGGACGCGACGATCCGAGACTACCTCCCTGCATTCGATGCAGCCTACGCCGATGATGTGACAGTACGCCAGCTTCTCGAGAATCGTTCCGGAATTCCACATTACGTCGACATACCCGGATGGTTTGATCCTGATGTCGTCAGCGGATTCACACCGGAGACCTTCCTTGAAGAGATTGCGGCGCTTGAGCTGCGATTCGAGCCCGGTCAAGGCTACTACTACTCAAACGCAAACTACTATCTACTTGGCCTCATTCTCGATGCGGCGACAGGAAGGACCTACGAAGCCCTTCTCGAAGACGCAATTCTGGAGCCGTTGGGGCTCGAAGAAACGGGCCAGATCTACGCGCCGGGTTCCCAGGTTGTTGCGCCGACCTATATTCGTGACAGCGATACCTATCAGCTGATCACGGTAGGGAGTCCAGCACTCTTCAGGGCTACGGGGGCCCAATTCTCAACGGCGAGGGACCTGCTCGGTTTCGGCCATGGTCTGATGAGGGGCACTATCCTCGGCGAGGGAATGCGCACCGTTCTACTCGATGAGGAGCGGCCCATGGGTTTCACCGTCACCTCAGTGCCGATCGCAGACCGGGATGTGCCGTTGATCACCTACAATGGCGAGCTTGCCGGGACGACTACGATGCTGACGATTTTCCCGGAGCAAAACGGCGTTATCGTCATCCTGTCAAACAACAACCTGCCATACTCCGCGTTGGTAGAAATGACTATAACAATTGCCGGAAGCGCGTTCGAAGATCGCTAGCTAGCGTCAAATTCTGGCTGTTGGCCGTCACTGAACCTTCCCAATTTCCGCCCTGGAGGGTATCCGCTTCCAGGTCGCAATCGCCGTTCGAGTTGTGGGCGTCCATTAGTTTCCGAATCCAGATAGGACAGGCACACCAACAGGTAGGACAAGCACACACAGAAAAAGCTGATCGGTGTTCGCGTTCGTCTCAACGAAGACTACACCGTGGCAATCGAACACAGCACACGAGATGCATTCGCTCCGATGTTGGCATTACTCGCGTTCATAGCTGCATGCGGCGTAACCTGAGAGCGTTCATAATTACCGACACCGAGGACAAGCTCATTGCCGCAGCCGCAAACATGGGTGAGAGCAAAAGCCCGGCCACCGGATACAAAACACCGGCGGCGATCGGCACGCCGGCGACATTGTAGGCGAACGCAAAAAACAGGTTTTGCTTGATGTTCCGCAGCGTTGCCTTGGCGAGCTTCCTTGCGCGAACCAGTCCCGTGAGGTCGCCTCGCATCAACGTAATCCCAGCGCTCTCAACGGCGACGTCTGCACCCGTACTCATGGCGATACCAACGTCGGCGGCTGCAAGTGCCGGCGCGTCGTTCACACCGTCGCCCGCCATCGCGACATGCGCACCACCTGCGTGCAGTTCGTCGACGAGCACCTTTTTGTCCTCCGGGAGTACTCCCGCACGCACCTCATCAATGCCGAGCCGGCGAGCGACGGCCTCCGCGGTAAGCCGGTTATCGCCCGTCGCCATAATGACCGTCAGCCCGAGGCCGTGAAGCTCCTGGATTGCGTGCGCGGTGCTTTCCTTAATTGGGTCGGCGACTGCAACGATACCGGCGAGACGTCCATCAACGGCGATGAACATTGCGGTCTTGCCCTCGGCGCGAAGTGCATCGGCGCGTTCGTCGGATTTGTGTGAAGACACACCGAGATCGCTCATCATGGCACTATTGCCCAGTGCGACGGCACGTCCTTCTACCCGACCCGATACACCTTTACCTGTGGCGGCATCGAACTCGTCCGCACGACCGGGATTGAGGCCTCGGTTCTTTGCGCAGGCGACGATCGCCTCAGCGAGCGGATGTTCCGAGCTGCGTTCCAGCGCCGCAGCAAGTGACAGTACCTCGTTCTCGTCAAAATCTTCGTTTACCAATACATCGGTGAGCTGCGGCTTGCCCTCTGTCAATGTTCCCGTCTTATCGACAACCACCGTGTCCACGCGCGCCATGCGCTCCAATGCTTCGGCGTCCTTGATCAGAACGCCCGCTTGCGCGCCGCGGCCGGCAGCTGTAGTGATCGAGATTGGTGTAGCGAGACCCAGTGCACAGGGACAGGCAATGATAAGCACTGACACAGCCGATACGAGGGCGAATGTCAGCGCGGGTTCGGGCCCGATCGTGAGCCAAGTGACAAATGCTAGTACAGAGACGGCGACCACGGTCGGTACGAAGATCGATGACACACGATCCGCAAGACCCTGAATCGGTGCGCGTGAGCGCCTGGCTCCGGCAACCATGTCGACAATCTGCGCCAGCACGGTATCGGCGCCCACTTGGGTCGCGCGTATCGAGAGCGTGCCGTTCTTGTTGATCGTGCCACCGGTGACGCGATCGCCCGCAGTTTTCTCTACGGGTACTGGCTCGCCTGTGATCATGCTCTCGTCAATCGACGAGCGCCCTTCGATCACCTCGCCGTCAACAGCGACACTCTCCCCCGGCCGAACTCGCAGCAGGTCGCCCGCGACGATGTTCTCAAGCGGCGCATCGTACTCGCTCCCGTCCGGGAGAATCCGCCTCGCGATCTTCGGGGCGAGATCCAAGAGCGCGCGTATCGCATCACCGGTTCGCTCGCGAGCGCGTAACTCGAGTACTTGGCCCACGAAGACGAGCGCAACGATGACAACCGCGGCTTCGTAATAGGTGCCAACGCCTGCGCCCATCCGGTACCCCTCGGGGAACACACCCGGTGCAAAAGTTGCGACGAGCGAATAGGCGTAGGCCGCGCCAACGCCCAGCGAAATCAGCGTCCACATGTTCGGTGACAGATTTCGTATCGAATCCAGGCCACGCTGAAAGAACGGCAGTGCCGCCCAAAGCAGGATAGGGGTGGCCAGTACGAACTCTACGTAGACAGACAATTGATGCCCGAGCCAGTCGCGAACTGGCAGGCCTACGAGTTCACCCATCGTGAGAATAATGAGCGGCACGGCGGCTGCCGCGCTTATCCACATACGACGGGTGAAGTCGGTCAACTCCTCGCTCGGCTCATCTGAGGGGACCATCGGCTCCAACGCCATACCGCATAGCGGGCAACTGCCCGGTTCATCGCGAACAATCTCGGGATGCATCGGACAGGTCCATTGCGTTCCCGGCTGGGCAGCCTGCTGCGCTTTTTCTGCATTGCCGGATGCGTAGAAATACGGGTCCGCATCGAATCGGGTCTGACACCCTTCAGAGCAGAAATACCAGGTCTCCCCGCCGTAGTCGCTTGACCGAGCATTGGCGCTTTTCTGGACCTGCATCCCGCAGACAGGGTCAATTGCCGACGCTGAGCCTGGGCTCGCGCCGTGATTCCCGTGGTGGTGTGAGTGTTCGTTCATGGTGTCAACCGATAGCAAGTACGTTATTTGGCTCTTGATCCGAGCCCGTCTCGCATTTATAACATCCGTACCATGGTACGGAGTCAAGCAGGCAGAATGCTCACAATTGGAAAACTCGCGGGAGCAGCGGGCGTCGGAGTTGAGACGGTTCGCTTTTACCAACGCAAAGGGCTGATTGATACGCCTCCTCGTGGTGACGGAATCCGTCGTTACGACGACGGCCACGTTGAAAGGCTGCAATTCATTCGTCGGGCACAACAGGCAGGATTTTCGCTTGCGGAGATACAGGAACTGCTGGAACTCGATGCGAGTTTCGATCGAACACGCGCTCATGACCTGGCTGTATCCCGAATCGCGGTCCTCGATGGGCAGATTGAGCAGTTGCAGCGAGCTCGAGCTAGTTTGGGTCGGCTGGCGAAAGAGTGTGAGAAGGGGGCTACCGGCCCATGCCCAATCATCGCCGCATTCGATTCGGAGGCGTAAAGACTGACACCCGGAATTGCGATCAGAAGGCGAATACAGGTAAGGAAGGCGGCTGAATCATGACACGGCTTCGTGACCAGTTTTGACGGTGTCCAACTGAACTGTGTTTGTTGGTTTATCTGTCACGCCGCACGAAGATCGAACTTCGTTTGACAAATTGCACCAGCAATTTGGAAGCTCACTCGCGGGGCGATTTTTGTTGATTGAGTGTGTCTGTGGTGACGATAAGAGCTTGGTTCGACCGATCACGCCACCGGTCTTGCCCGCGAACATCCCTGGCTCACAGCCGACTGCTCCAATACCGGAGATTCTCACGATCGAGCATTGCCTCAGCTTCGCCGGCACACAGCATTGCGAGAGTACAGAAAACGCCCGCCTGTACGCACGTGTCCGCGGCGACGGTCATCGATGCTGGCGCTTTCACGATCGGCCAGCCGGTTGTCGGGTCGAGAATGTGACCGTAGCGAATTCCTTCCTTCTCGACGAATCGACGCGTATCGCCGCTCGTCGCAAGTGCGCCGGAACTCAGTTGAATGACACCGCTCGGAGTAGTGGACGGGCCCTGTAATGATTCTCGCCCGATCATCCAAGCTTCCTGCGTAGTCGGTGGTGCCGTTACCGCGAGGTCACCGCCGAAATTGACAAGACAAGCGATATTCGTCTGCGCGCGAACACGATTGACGGCTCTGTCGACGGCATATTCCTTACCGATGCCGCCAAGATCAATTTGCATACCGGGCGGCATTCTGAGCACGCGATTCTTCCAACTAACCTTATTCCAGCCGACATGTCGCAGTACCTTCAGAATCTCGGATTCTCGCGGCACCTTATTTCCGCCGTCGAACGTCCAAACTTTTCGCAAAACGCCCGATGTGATGTCGAATCGCCGGTTCGACAACGCGTAAAGCAGATCCGCGAAATGAATCAGGCTGGCGGTTTCTTCGTCTACTTCGACGCGGTGTCCTGCCGCCGAATTAATACGATCGACAATATTGCCGGGAATGTAACGACTGAACTTGTCTTCGATGCGCCAGGCTTCACTTGCGACGAGGGCTGCGATTTCGTCGGCTGCAGCTGAGCTTTCAGTCTCGCAGAGCACTTCGCAAGGACTGCCCATTGCGGTGAAGGAAGCAACCCAAAAGTGTCCGCGCCGGGCCACAAAATATTTGCGCTCGACCGAGTCCGGCACGCAAAGCCGCTCAGAAGCGATAGGTGAATTGCGCGATGACAGCATCGAAATCCGGGAAGCTCGTAGTGGTAGTCTGGCGGCCGATCAGCTTGTCCTCAGCTAGTTCGCCGCGTTGCTGATACAGCTCGAGGCGCACGCTCAGGTCGTGGTCGCTGCGAGTCGTCCAGCCGTATTTGATGCCCGCAGTCAGACTGTCGAAGTGGCCGAGTCGATAGTCGTTGGACGCAAATGCAGGGAGCGATTGCCCGTCGACCAGGCTCACCGTGTAAAACTCTGCCTCGGTCTGCGTGTAGAACCGCAAATGTGGCTCGATATAACGTTTGTCTCCGATTGGCCACCGAAGTCGAAGATCGACCGTGTGGGAATCAATCTCCCAGTCATCGGTCATGTAGCGATACGAAACGTCAAGGACCTTGCCATCCACAAAGTGCTTTGCCTGGCCGTAAAAGCTGTGCTTGATGCGTTCGTCGGGCCGCGATTCAAAAAGGTACTTGTGCGAGGGACCAGCAATTCCCGAGCTAGCTGATCGCAGTACGGCGTCTCCAGTCGTCCCGTCGACTAGTGAGACAATCTTGTACGGGTCTGCAAGATAACCGGATGCATTGCTGTATGAGTAGTTGAGTTGAACAACCGTTTCGCGATTGACCACCTGTGAAACTCCGAGCACGACATCGAGAACGTTTTTCGACTCGGCACCGCGGCGGTTACTCCTCTCGCTAACGTCCAGCATTGGGCTCAATGGCGCTGGTATGCCGCCGACCGCATCAAATTCATCCCTCGCCAGCGCGAGCCCGGCGGACACGGTGGTGTTTCGTCGATTAAAGTCTCTGGCGAGCCTGGCATTCAGTCCGGTATGCGTATAGTCGTACTCTATCGACGCACTGGCGCCGAGGCTTAGTGTGTAGTCACGCGCGAATGGTTGCTGCCAGTTGGTTGTCAGCGCGATGCGCGTGTCGCGAAATGTGTCATCTAATGGCAGCTCGTTAGCCGGCACCGAATAGACGCTATTTCCGGACGGGCGCGTAAAGGTCTGAGCAAAGTTCTGTGGAATGGCTCCGTTCGGCGTTGCGCCCGTCAAAGCATCGACCGTTAGCCCGAAAGTCAAAAGTCGCTCGTCGAGAAATCCGCGGGTCGCGAGTAGACTCAAGCTCGCATCCTGAACGCGGCCGTCGTTTTCGCCGTAGTACAACAATGACGTATCGAAATCCCAGTCTTCAACCTCCTGGGCGCTAACGGTAGAAGCCGGAGCCGAACCGAGCAACGCGCATGTAGCCGTCGCGATCGACACGGATATTCCGGCGCTGGTCTTCTTTGTCATTCAGACGTCCTAATTGCAGCCACAACCGCCACCACCGAATCCGCGTCCGCCACTCGAGGCTTCCTTGCTGAAGTAGATGTGGGCGTCTGTCGTCACCTCGATCGGATCATCGACGAGCTGCATTTCGTCTCTGGCCAAGACGTCCCGGTCCCACGGCT
>CAWUHY010000013.1:0-33516 GCA_963922215.1 uncultured Gammaproteobacteria bacterium
CCAACCCGCTCCTGCGCTCGAGTCGCCGGTCGCGGTGAACGCTTCGCCGGTGGAAACTCCCGATGACGTGCCGGCGGTTGCGCCGCAGGTTGCAGAGGTCGACGAGGTCGTGCCCGAGCAAGCCGTCGTTGAGGAAGCGCCTGCAGCGATCGACGAGGCACCGGTCAACGACTTCTTGCAGCAGCTCAGCGACTTCCTGCGTGACACGCTGAAGGGTTTTGAGAATGTGGACGGTCAGCGCTACTTTTTCACAGAGTCCTTCAAGTTCTCGCTGCTTAAATCCGCGCTGACGGTCGCAGCACCGGACGATGGCGAAGTTGCCGCCAACCGCGCCAATGCTGTCATTGATGCGGTCAGCGAGGACAATCGCGAGGCGATATGAGTTCTAGGACTCGGCGTCGAATGAAACCGCTACTGTCCGGCCTTTCGTGACAGCTCGTACTTGAGCCACGGCGGCGCCGCCAGTGTCGTCACGATAACCATGAGGACCACGGCGGCGAAGATCGCGTCGTCGATGACGCCCAGCGTCAGTCCAATCGCCGCAAACACGAGGCCGACTTCTCCGCGCGGCAGCATGCCAATCCCGATCGCAAGACGCTTCAAGCCCTTGTCGGCGCCGAGACCGCTAACCAGTTTGCCGATCACCGCTGCGACGAGCAGTCCGGCCGCCAGCGTGATCACCGGCCACGATGCAAAAGTTTCGATCTTGACCTGAATGCCGATCAGCACGAAGAAGATCGGCACGAGGATGACCTCGAGCGGCATGATGAGTTCGCGAATCGTAACGACGCGTTCTTCGTTCGACTCTTCTTCGTGATAGCGAAAATAACCGTCGTGAAGGATGACGCCCGCGGCAAAGGCGCCAATGATCGTCGCAAGCCCCGCGAGGCTCGCCATCCAGGCCAGCACCATGACGAAGAGGTACGAAGTGAACATCTTCGCCTCGACGATATCGAAGCTCCGCATCATGTGAGCCGCCATCTTCACGACAAGCGGACCAAGTACAATCGCGGCGGCGAGGAAAACGGACGAGACGGCCACGATCATCAGAATTTCGCCGACGTTGACGCTGCCGCTTGCGACGATGCCGGAAACAATTGCGAGCAGGATAAGCCCGAGGATATCGTCACCGACGGCGGCTCCCAGGATGATCCGGCCTTCCCGCGAATTCGTCGCGCCCGCTTCCCGCAGAACGCGCGCGCTGATGCCGATACTTGTCGCGGCGAGCGTCGCTGCGACAAACATTCGCGTCTGCAGCGGCAGGTCCGGACGCAACAGGTACTCTGCACCGAAGCCGAGACCGACCGGAACGATGACACCAATGACTGCAACACGAATCGAATCGGCGCCTACGCTGCGCATCTCTTCAAGGTTGGTGCCGAGACCCACCATGAACAGCATGAAAATGATGCCGTAGCGCGAAAAAATATCGAGCGTCTGGGCCACCTGCATCAGCTGCCCGCCGTTCGGTCCGGTGATGATGTCGAGCAGCTCGCGACCTTTCTGCTCGCCGAAGATACCGATGACGACCTGCTCGGGCGATGCCCCGGTCAGAATCTGGTTCGCGGCCTCGAATACACGCGGCCCCTCACGCAGCAGCGCGATGAGATCGAAGCCGTAATACCAGGCGATATTGCCGAGCAGAATGCCGACGAGAAGCTCACCGAGGACGGTGGGCTGATTCAGCTTGCGAGCGCTGATGCGACCGATGACGGCAAAGGCAAGGATCGTCGTGACACCGAGAATAACCGGAGCAACCGGATCGCCGTGCACAGGTGCCGTTTCATTCATCATCGCTGGAAGAATAGACAGACGCCTGACGTCAATCTATTTCGGATTACCGCAGCATGATGACGCCGTGGATCGACCGCGTGCGATAGCTCTTGTTCGCTCTCGATCTACGAGAAAAACAAGCCGCCGTTGATGTCGACACTCGCGCCCGTAATGAAACTGGACTGCGATGACGCGAGATAGAACACGAGGTCGGCAACTTCTGTCGCCTTACCCTCACGTCGCAACGGTGTCGCAGCTGCGACGTTCTTGCGTACTTCGTCTTTCGAGAAGGTGTCGTGAAACGTGGTGCTGATCATGCCGGGACAGACACAGTTGACGCGGATTCCCGACGGGCCCAGCTCTTTCGCCATACCTCGGGTAAAGGTCATGACGGCGCCTTTCGACGTCGCGTAGGCAGACGCGCCAGGGCCGCCGCCGTCTCGACCTGCCTGCGACGCGAAATTCACGATCGTTGAGCCTTCACCCATGTGCGGAACGACGGCATGCGTCGTCAGGAACGTGCTGGTGACGTTCAGTCGCATCAGTCGGTCAAAGAACTCGTCGTCCATTTCGGCCAGCGTCTTTCGGGCGACCAGTCCGCCGACCACGTTCACGAGAATGTCGATGCTGCTGTCGAACGCTTCCTGCGTCTCGGCAACGAGGCGCTGGACGTCGGCCGACTTTGTCATGTCACCGGCGACCGCGATCGCCGTTCCTCCGGCTGCTTCGATGGCGGAAACCGTTTCCTCGCCGTGCGCCGCATTGCTGAAATAATTCACAACAACCTTTGCGCCTTCGGCCGCCAGCCTCTCGGACACTGCCCGGCCAATGTCTCGCGCACCGCCCGTCACGATCGCGACTTTTCCATCCAGTTCTTTCATTTTCGCCCCCTTATTATTCTTGTTCTGACGTTTCGATACCTGATTCCTGATCTAACGCTGCGTAGTGAAACGGTCCGGTCCAGGCGAACCGATGACCCTCGACTTCGAGCGCGTGTCTCGCTTCGGAAGCCACGTTGTCGTTCGCGACGATGAACAGATTCTCGCCGTCATCCCGGTCGCGAATTAGCACCGCTGTGTAGCGGGCATCGTCGTGCGCGACCCGCACGCTCGTGATGTCTCCGCGAGGCTGAACCGTCAGCTCCGAAACCGGGCTGTAGCTGCCATGTGTTTCGATTGTTGTGGCAAACGTTGTCGTTGCGTCGGCACTTGCCCGACGCAACATCAGCGCCGCGTCGCGCCGCAGATTGAAGTCCGGATCGTTTGCGCCCAACCGAACGAACAGCAGCTGATCGTCCGGCGCGACTGCTGACGTCAGTGTGTGGAACCGGCCGTCGCCCAACCACTGGAAGTAGGCTGACTCTGCGTCCGGTTTGCCCTGCGCCTCGAGGTACAGGTGCTGATAGCCGTTTGCATCCCCGAGCGGCCGCAGTTCCGTCGCAGCGTCGAGGTCGACGCTGGACTCCAGCGGCTGACCCATGAACCAGAACGGCAGATCGTACTGGTGTCCGGCTGTCGATTCCGCTCGGAGAACATCCAGTACGAACGGTGGTCGCGACGCATCGTTCCGGATCATTGCCATTGTCCGTCGGAGAGTCGTACCGGGGTACGCATTCGTTTCGGTGGCGCTGACCACCTGAAGGTCCGGGTCGCTGGCGTCGTAGAAGGCGAGCTCCGAATGGTGCTGACTGCCAATCTCGTACTTGCCGTCGAAATGGGATGTCTCGTTCTGCGTCAGCGTGTTGTGAGAAATTGTCTGCTTGGCCCAGGTGGTGTTTTCGGGCAGGTAGTTGCCGCCGCCCTTCTGCTCGATGTTGACGAATCGAACCAGCCCGTAGTCCTGGAGCACTTCGGAGCCACGCTCGTACAGCGAAAACGAGAGCTTGTCGTAATGACCGTGGCTCAGCCCCTGCGCAGAGTACTTGAAGACCAGGGTCAGATCCTCGTCGCCATATCGGAGTATTGCCACACCGCCCTGCTCACCGTCAGGGCCGTCGCTGAAATTCACGCTGCGCTTGTCGAACGGCTGTGCTTCGCCATTGCGCAAACCGATCGCGACGGCGATGCCCGCGTCGTCGAGTGCGACCTCACCCTGATGTTGCGCGATATCGAGGAGCCGCGGATCTTGTCCGCCGGAGTGATACGCGATGTTCACGGCCGTCACGAGCGAGCGGTTGAAAACAGACATGCCCTTTTGCGCGTCGTTCAGCGGGAAGAACTCGCCGTCCGCATCGGAAAGATTCAGCAGCGCGTCGATAGCCTTGAGTAGCACACCATCTTTGTATTCCAGTATGCCGACCTCCGGTTTTGCGTTGTGCAGGCTCTGGCCGAAGATCAGGAACGGGTACATCGCGTACCGCTGGTAATACGGGCCTTCGGTGTAATAGCCGTCCGGTGAGAATGGCTCTTCGAGATTCGCGAGGAACCCGGCCGCCTGCCCCTCCTGTTTGATGAATCCGCCGTCGTTGTCGCGCGCCTCGAAGTCGAGGCCATCATCGTCCAGACCGTACAGCGCGCGATTTACCAGTTCGTCGTCTCGCATCACAAGGCCGATCATGCCTACCGCGGCAGAGCCCCAGGCACTATGGTTGTGCACACGATTAAAGAACTGGGGATTCTCAAGAGACAGGAAATCGGCGAACGGGCGAAACAGGTTCGTTTCGAGCCGCTCGCGTTCGGCGGGCGACAGCCATTCGTAAATGGCATCGTAGGCCTGGCTGACGTAGAGCAGCCAGTTGGCGTCGTTCAGGCACTGCCAGAAAATCTTGCCGCGCGCGTAGGACCGCTCCTGCGGGTGCAGTGGCAAGTCGGGATACATCGCCTCGTATGCGAACAGCATGTCCCGCACGTACTCTGCATAGCGCTCGTCGTCGAGAATCTGGTAGAGAGCGCCGGCTTTTGGCAGAACAAGGAAATTCCGCTTGTGGCGCTCGTGCGTGTAGCCACCGGAAAAGTCCTTCGGAATCGGCGTCTGGATTCCGAGCGCGATTTCGGCGTCGATCTCAGCTTTGACCGCGGCCAGCGTCTCGTCAAACAGAGGCACGTTGCCGAGCTCAGCACGAATCCGTTCCACACCCGGTTTGGTCATGATGAGGCCGGGGTGGCCCGCCGAACAGGCTACAACCGGGAGCGCAAGGCAAACGAAGATGAATCCCCGCAAGCGGTGGACAAACGAACGTGACATGCGGGTGTTCCCCTTAGAACCCTGACCGGCGTCTGACAGATGTGCCGGGCCTTTTCTCTGAACTGTACAGGTCCAATCGACAAAATTGAACAGTCCAATTTGATTTTTTTCTCGCATTCCGGGGATTTTTTATGTGTAATCAGACGAGAACGAGCCAGAGGATGCCTGCCATGATGTGCAAAATTGGTAGCACCAATTTGACGAGGAGCACCCATGTCTGAACAGCGTCTGTACCAATCCATCGCAGCCCGGCTGAAGCGGCGCATCCGCAATGGCGTCTATCAGCCGGGAGGACGGCTGCCCGGAGAGCGGGAGCTTGCCGAAGAATTCGGCGTCAGCCGCGTCACGATCCGGGAAGCGGAGATCGCGCTGCAGGCGCAGGGTCACATTCGCATCAAGACCGGGTCCGGCGCCTACGTGTCCGAACGCCCGCGCGCCGGGAACGGCGATCTGCCGGAAGTCAGCCCGCTGGAGCTGACGGAAGCGCGTCTGTTGTTCGAGTCGGAGGCAGCCGCACTCGCCGCCCGGTCCATCAGCGAGGACGACCTTGAGCGCCTGGACTCGCTGATGGAGACACTTCGCCGCGGCAGTAACGAATCGGATTCCGAGAAGGCCGACCGGGAATTTCACCGCATCATCGCGAAGGCGTCGGGCAATCGCGTTATCCAGTTCACAGTTGAGACCCTGTGGCGCATGCGCGACGAATTTGCGGAGATCAAGGACGTGCACAAGGCCGTCTGCAATGAAGAAACGGTCGATCAGCGCGCCGCCGAGCACGGCGCGATTCTGGAAGCGCTCCGCGATCGCGATCCCGATCGCGCGCGGCGCGCCATGCAGGCGCATTTCAGTCGGCTTCTCGCAACAATGATCGACGCGACGGAGGAGCGCGAATTCGAAGAACTGAAGGCCAAAACAGAGGCAAGCCGACAACGGTTCCTGATCAATCTCTCAGAAACCACGAGCACCTGACACGATGACCATTCGACAATTCTTTGCGGTAGCGCCCCTGCTCGTCGCTCTCCACGGCTGCTCCAACGAAAACGCAGACTCCGGCACCACGAGTGACGGCATCGTCACGACGCTGGATGAATTCAACCAAGCAGTTGAAGACGTGCAGCCCGGTGACGAGATCGTGCTGGCGAACGGCACCTGGCGTGATGTCGAACTCGCGCTGCGTGGCGTCGGAACCGCGGATGCACCGATCCGGCTTCGTGCAGAGGAGCCCGGAGAAGTCATCATTTCAGGCCAGTCGAACCTCAGCATTTCGGGCGAACACATCGTCGTCTCCGGCCTGGTCTTTCGAGACGGTTACACGCCGACCAGCGAAGTCATCTCTTTCCGCACATCCAAGAACGAACTCGCGAATCATTCACGTGTGACCAACACGACCATCGACAGCTTCAGTAACCCGGAACGTCACTCGTCCGATACCTGGGTTGCGCTTTACGGCAGGAACAATCGCTTCGACCAGAATACGCTGGTCAACAAGGGCAACCGCGGTGTCACGCTGGCCGTCCGCCTGAACACGGAAGACAGCCTTGAGAACGGCCACATCATCGAGAACAACTATTTCGGTCCGCGGCAGACGCTCGGGTCCAACGGCGGCGAGACTCTGCGCATTGGCACAAGCCACTATTCTCGGGAATTTTCGAACACTGTCGTCCGGAGAAATTATTTTGACCGGACCAGCGGTGAACTGGAGATTATTTCCAGCAAGTCTTGCGGCAATCAGATCAACGACAATGTCTTCTTCGAGAGCCAGGGTACGCTCACGATGCGACACGGCCACTACACGACCGTGGAAGGCAACTACTTCATTGGCAACCGGAAGCCGAATACCGGCGGTATACGCGTCATCAACGAGAACCAGACCGTTCGTAACAATTACCTGTACGGACTGACCGGCCATCGCTTCCGCGGTGCGCTCGTGATCATGAACGGCGTCCCCAACGGGCCGATCAATCGCTACGACCCCGTCATCGACTCGGTTCTCGACAACAATATCGTCATTGACAGCGATCACATACAGCTCTGCGCCGGTGCCGACGACGAACGTTCCGCTCCGCCGACCGGCACGACGATGCACAACAACATCTTCATGACCGAAACCAATCGCGACCTGTTTACGGTCTATGACGATATTTCGGGTATCAGCTTCGACGGCAACGTCGTCAGCGAGGGCATCAATGTCCCGGTAGACGCAGGATTTACGGAACTTCCCTACTCGGCGGCGAGCAACGCGGAAGGGCTGCTCGTCCCGCCGCAGTCGCTGGTCGACCAGATCGAATTCGGCGAGATTGCCTTGCCGGTCACACGCGACGACGTGGGCGCTTTGTATTACCCGAAAGACGATCCGTCCGTTGCGTTTCGCAGCGGCAAGGAAACAGCAGTCGCTGCGGGCACAAATACGCTGATCAAGGCGCTGGATGCGAGCCAGCCGGGCGACGTTCTCGTTCTCGAAAACGGCGGCGAATACCTGCTTACGAAATATGCATACGCACGCCATCCGGTGTCGGTTGTCGCTCGCAACGGTGACAAGCCCATCATCCGCTCCGAGAAAAACAGTTTCCTGATTATCCAGAACGGTGGAGCGCTTGAGCTTGAAAACCTGAGATTCGACGGGGCGGAATCGCCCGACGTGGCCGGTAACAACGTGATCAGCACCGATCGCTATTCCATGAACCGCAACTACGCGTTGCGGATGAAAAACCTGACGGTCACCAATCTCGACGTCAATCACAGCTTCGACTTCTTGCGCGTCTATCGCAACACGTTTGCAGACGTTGTCGAGCTGATCGACTCGGACTTCACGAACGTCACCGGTTCCATCTTCGCGATGGACAAGGAAACGGACGATCTCGGAATCTACAACGTGGAAAACCTGCGCATCGTGAACAGCGAGTTCACCGACGTGCAGGGCGCGGTCGCGAACATATACCGCGGCGGCACCGATGAAAGCACGTTTGGCCCGATCGTTACGGTTTCCGGAAATACGCTCAGCAACGTCGGACGCGGAAAGCGCAATAAATCCGGAGCGTCCATGCTCTTCCACGGCGTGCAGAAACTCGATGTTTCAGATTCAACCTGGAACAGCAGTGCGCCACTGGAACTCTTCCTGACCAACGGCGAGCCCATCACGGAGATCCGCGACGTGGTGATGAAGGACACGCAGCCGATCCGCGCCAACAATGACGATTACGACGTCAGCAATGTGACTTACGACTAGTTCAGCAGGCTCGGCAGCCACAGTGACAGGCCCGGGATGTAGATAACCGCAGCCAGTGCGACGATCAGCGCGCCGTAGAACGGCCAGATCGTTTTCACCGTCTGCTCGATCGGTATCTTCCCGATCGCACAGCCGACAAACAGCACGGCCCCCACCGGCGGTGTCACCAGACCGATACCAAGGTTGAGCAGCAGCATGGTGCCGAACTGCACAGGATCCATGCCGAGCTCCGCCGCCATCGGCAGGAAGATTGGCGTCGTGATGATGATCAGCGGCGCCATGTCCATGAACGTGCCGAGCAGCAGTAGCACGAGATTGATCAACAGCAGGAGCAGCAGCGGATTCTCGGTGATGCCTTTCAGCAGATCGGCGAGCTGCGTCGGAGCCTGCAAGAGCGCCAGCAACCAGCCGAACGCGCCCGCGGCACCGATCACGATCATGACCATCGCCGTGGTCCGCACCGACGCGGTCGTCGCAGCGACGAATCGCTCCCAGGTCAGCGATCGATACACGAACAGGGCCACAAGAATCGTGTAGACAACCGCGATGCCAGCGGACTCCGTCGGCGTAAAGACGCCGGACAACACACCAACGACGATAATCGCCGCTGCCAGCAGGCCGGGGATCGCGCTCGCAAAGGCAAGAATAAACGCGCGCCAGCCGGGGAATGCACCGCGCGGATAGTCTCGCTTCACGGCGACGACGTACGCAGCGACCATGAGCAACAGTCCGGTCAGAATGCCCGGGACGATTCCCGCGAGGAACAGGTCGGCAAGCGAAATACTGACGCCGGCCGCTGCGGCATAGATGATCATATTGTGCGACGGCGGAATCAGGAGACCGGTGATCGCGGATGTCGCTGATACGTTAACGACGTAGTCCGAGTCGTAGCCCTTCTCCTTCATCATCGGACCGAGAGTCGATCCGATCGCGGACACGCTGGCGATCGCCGAGCCGGACACGGCGCCGAACATCATCGAAGCTCCGACATCGACCTGCCCGAGCCCGCCACGCGTTCGTCCGAGCGCAGCGTCAGCGACGCGAATCAGGCGCTCTGCAATTCCCGCGCGATGCATGAGATCGCCCGCGAAGACAAAGAACGGTATCGCCATCAGGGCGAAGATATTCATGCTCGCCGCCATGCGCTGGAATCCAACGATCAGCGGAATATCCAGGATGAAAAACGTGACCATGGACGCGATTCCGAGCGCAAAGGCAACCGGCACTCCCATGACGAGCAGCACAAGCAAAACAACGATAAGTGCGGTTAGTTCCATAGCTTTTTAACCTCGGTCGAGCGCAGCTCGGCGATGAAGTGTTCGATGGCAAATCCGGTGATGAGAACGCCCGAAATCGAGATCGGAATGTAGGCGTAGCCCCGTGACACGCCGAGTGTCGGAATGACGTGCTGCCAGGTTTCCTGCGCGAGCTGCACGCCGAAGATCGCCATGGCCACGCCAAAGCCGGCCACCAGAAGATGTGAGACGAGGCGCACTGCGTGCCGCAACCTGTGAGGCAGGTTATCGGCGAAGACTGCGATCCGAATGTGGAACCCTTCGCGCACGCCGGCAGCCGCCGCGATGAAGACGTACCAGATCATCAACAGCAGAGCGGCCCGTTCGGCCCACGGTGGGCTGTCATTTAAGACGTATCGGGCGAATACCTGCATGGCGATGATCGCTGTCATGATGAGCAGGCCGGCGCCCGCAAACCATTTCGAAAACAAGCTCACCTTCTGACTTGCGTCTTTGAGCGCGTTACTCATCGCTGTTCTCCTCGACGACCGGCATGTTGACGATCTCTTCTACAATCGCTTCCATTTCCGGCGTCGTCACAAAGCGCTCCCAGACGGGCACCATTTTTTCAGCGAATGCGGCGTGGTCGACTTCGTCAACCACGTTAACGCCCCGGTCCAGTACGCGTTGCCTCGACACACCGACACGTTCATCCCAGAGCTTGCGCATGATCGGCACCGAGTCCGTGGCTGCCGCCTGCAGGTAGTCCTGCTCCTCGGGTGTCATCTTGTCCCAGCTCCGTCGAGAAGCGACGAGCACTTCGGGTGCCATGACGTGTCGCGTCAGGCTGTAGTGACCCGCCGCCTCGAAATGCCGGGTGCTTTCGTAGGACGGATAATTGTTTTCCGCGCCGTCGACGACGCCCTGGACGAGCGACTGGTACACCTCGCCGAAGGGAATCGGCGTCGGATTTGCTCCAAGCGCCTCGACCATCGCAACATAGATGTCCGAGCTCATGACGCGGATCTTCATCCCTGCGATATCGTCGGGCGAGACAATTGGACGGACCGTGTTGTAGAAGGAGCGCGCGCCGGAATCGTAGAAACACATGCCACGCAAGCCGTGAGGCATCATCGCGTCGAGGATCTTGCGACCAACCGGGCCGTCGAAGGTCGCACGGGCGTGCGCGATGGAGCGAAACAGGAACGGCAGGGCCAGGACAGACGTGATCGGCACAATGGAGTTAAGCGGCCCGAGATTGACCCGCGTCAAATCGAGGCCACCAAAGACCGCGATCTCAAGCGTGTCTTCTTCGGAACCCATCTGCCCGCCCGGATAAACGCGGACGCGCATCTCGCCGTTGGTGCGCTCGTTCAGGAAGCGGTCTATCGCGTAGAGGCCCTGCGTCGTCGGGTAATCCTCGGGTTGCGAATCCGCAGCAAAGAGCGGACGCGCGCCGCCGCCCCTGCCGCATCCCGTTAGCAACAGAGGGGCCAGTAAGAAGTGTCGTCGATTAATCATCGGGCCATCCATCCTCCGTCAACGGGGATCAGCGTGCCGTGCACGTAGTCCGACGCGGCTGATGCGAGAAAGACGGCGGCACCGCCGAGATCGCCCGGGTCGCCCCAGCGTCCGGCCGGTATACGCTCCAGGATCTGGCGGTTACGCTCCTCATCGGCGCGCAGCGCTTCCGTGTTGTTCGTGGCGAAGTAGCCCGGCACGATGGCATTGACGTTGATCCCCATCCCGGCCCACTCGTTTGCAAGCAATCGGGTCAGCCCGGCAAGACCGCTCTTGCTGGCCGTGTAAGACGCAACACGGATGCCGCCCTGCAGAGACAGCAAGGACGCGACGTTGATGATCTTGCCGCGACGTTTGCCGGCGACCATGGATCGTGCGGCAGCCTGGGCCAGGAAAAACGGCACTTTCAGGTTGGTCGCCATCACGTCGTCCCAGTCCGACTCCGAAAACTCGAGCGCGTCTTCGCGTCGAATAATTCCAGCGTTGTTGACCAGGATATTGACGGGGCCGAGCGCCTTCTCGGCCTGCTCAACGACATCCGATGCCACGTCCGCCTGACTGAGATCTGCCATGACGACAGCCGAACGACCGCCTGTTTCCTGGATCTTCGCTGCCGTCTCGTCCGGCGCGGACCGGCCGACGAGGGCGATGTGCGCACCAGCGCCGGCCAGCGCGATAGCCATTGCCTGCCCCAAACCAGTATTCGCGCCGGTCACGATCGCGACCTTGTCTTTCAGGCTGAATTGCTCGTTCATGAAATCCTCTGCGTTCGTTCTCTCGTACTGGACCGTGAATGACAGCTCCACGGACCGCTTATGCTGAACAGGTGACCGGCTAATGCGGCCTGCGCGTCGAGTCGCGCTCGATCAATTCCGGCGTCGTTTCATTTTCGCCGCCGCTTTTGCCTTCGCTGTCGTGAAACTCGAACAGGCGCTCTGCCGCGAGTCGACCGATCTTGCGCGCGGGCGTGCGCGCGGTCGTGAGCCGCGGCCAGACTCGGGTGGCCGTCTCGAAGTCATCGAAACCAACGATCGACAACGCATCCGGCGGCGTCTGCCCGGCAACATGCAGGGCCTGCAACACGCCCGCCGCCATTTCGTCGTTCGCTGCAAAAACCGCTGTCGGTGGCGGATCGAGATCGAGAATTTCGGACCCCAGGGCGAATCCGGTGTCGAAGGTGTAGTCGCCGCGCAGGATGTATTCCGGCGGCAGGCTGAGTCCGTATTCGGCGAGCCCTTCTTCGAAACCTGCAATGCGCTCGGCCGACGACCGGAAGCTCCGGCGACCGGTGATGCAGGCGATGCGAGTGTGGCCGAGCTTTGCGAGATGCCGAGCCGCCTCGCGCCCGCCGACGCGGTCGTTGGTGACGATCATGCGGCTTTCCATGTCCATCGCGATGGACGCGATTCGGATGTAGGCGCAGCCAAGCTCCCTGAGAATTTCCGCGAGACGTTCGTCCTCGGATACCGAGGGCGTCAGGATGACACCGTAGAGCTTCTGCACCTCAATGAAACGTCGAGCGTCTTCAAGAAAGGTGTCGCTCTTGCGATCGCAGGGATGGACGACGAGTTCGAATCCGGTCTGACGTAAAACGTCGAGAATGCCGTGCTGAATATTGACGACGTACTGCGGCGTCGGGTTATCGGTGATCAGGCCGACGAGGAAAGAGCGCTTCGATGCCAATCCCCGCGCCTGCGGATCGGGGCGATAGCCGATGTCACGGATCAGCCCCTGGATACCTTTGCGCGTTTTCTCGTTGACCAGAGGTGAATCGTTGATGATTCTCGATACGGTCTTCTTGGAAACGCCGGCGAGCTCCGCAACGTCGCGCATCGTCGGTTTGCGTCCGTCGGTATTGTTCTCCTTCCAGCGTCGCGCTGCGGCTGCAAAATCGACTTCGGATTTTTTGCTTGTTCGCCCCACGCGTTGCTCCGGTTTCCCTGGTCGCCGTCCAGCCTACACCGCGGCCTGTCTTTTCGTGAACTGCACTTCAAAAGATCCCAGTCCGGCGAACTCGACGGCCGCCAGCGCGCCCACTCCGACATCATGGATGCCACTTAAAGCACCGCATGAAATGAGCGTTCCGGCTGGTAGCGTCAGCCCTCGGTCGGCGCTCAGTCTGACCAGGAAGCGAAACGCGCCGAGTACGCTGTCGCGCAGAACGGTTTTCACAGAGCCAACGACGTTTTCGTCGACACGCACCGTCACCGCAATTGAATCTGCCAACCTGGATCGCCAGTCGGGTACTTCGGGTCCGACCACCAGCCCGCCGTTGTTGCCGAAATCCGATACCACGCAGATCGGTCCGATCCTGTTGATGTCAGCCATCGGGCTGCTGGCGATTTCCGCGCCGACGTGCAGCGCATCGATCCGGTCAAGCAGCTCCGCATCCGTCTCAATAGTGTCGGACGGCGCGATCGACGTTGCCGTGCGGACAACGAACTCGGCCTCGATTGCCGCAAATCCGCCCGCGAATATCGGCATCTGCTGCGTGCCCCTATCAGGCACCGAATGGGTCGCGGTTTGAAATATCGGTCCGGCGAGACGATCCGTCTGAAAACGTTGCTGAAGTCTCTCCGGCACGCCTCCAACTTTCCAGCCGCCAACCTCATCCGGCCAACGCCGAATCGACAGGGTCTGGATTTCGTAGGCCTCGGCAAGCGTATCAGGCAGGGGTCCGGGGAATTCGCCGAGCGGCTCCGCGTTCAGTCGTGCGTCGACGAGCTTCTGCGAGATGTCGTCGAGACTGGACGACGCGTCATCCACCAGGGCTGCAGAAGTGTCTTTGTCAGGCATATCCTGTTTTGCCTCCTCCGGGCATGATCACAGCCGGATCTTGAAAGTATCAGCAAGCTCTGGCTCGTCCGGAGCTTACGCGGCATGGTATCGGAGTCAATTGACGCCGTTGTCCGTTAAGACCGGCAAGCGAGTGGAATCGGAAGGGAGCCCCGGCAGTGCCGGGGCTCCTTCCGCGTCTACCGTCTGGTGACGTAGCGGGGGAGCCCCGTCACTCAGAACCGGTACGTAGCGCCAAACACGAGGCGACGATCCGGGAGACCGACGAAACACAGCGGGCCAGTTTCACTGACGCAGTGCTGATCGATGCGTTCTTCCGTCAGGTTGACCGCTTCGAGCGCGACGTCGAGATTATCGGTGACCGCGTAGCTGATGTTGGCGTTCAGCTGACCTCGATCAAGCGTGTTGACCGGGAAGCTGAATGTGCTGCTGCCACTGGTGTTTGCGCCGCCGCCGAAGTCCTGCGTGCGGAAGCCTTCACGCCAGGTGTAGCGCATGCGGGCCGACAGGCCGTATTTCTCGTAGTAAAGCGTGAGGTTGTACGCGTTCTCCGAGAAGTCGAGCAGTCCGCGAGGTATGCAAACATCGCCGAGTACCTGCTGTCCGCGACCGGACGTGCAATCTTCTGCCGAGCCACCGCTGAAGTCCTGGATCGTGTAGTTTGCCAGAACGCCGAAGCCGGACGCCCAGCCCAGGCGGTCTTCGAAGCTCGCGAAGTCGTACTGGAAAGCGAACTCGAATCCGGAGACGGTCGTCGTTTCCGGATCGTTACCCGGGCGCGTGAAGTCGACGCAAAGACCGACCGTGTTCGGATCACCGAGGATGTTCGGGATAACGATGGGGTTGAAGATGCCGCCACCCGGGCAGCTCGGGTCGGTTTCGCGTTCCAGGCCACCCGGTGTCGTCGTGCTCGGCACGAGCAGAGCGCCCTCGAAGTCTTCGCCGAAGATATTCGTGCGTTCCTTGCGGAAGTAGCCAATGCTCGCAACCGCAGCCTCGGCGAAGTACCACTCGAGTGAGATGTCGAGCGAATCAACTTCCTCCGGCTCGAGACCCGGATTCCCGAGCTGAACGGCCGTGTTCTCCTGGTTGTCGAACGTGAATGCTGTATTCAGATCGCTGAAGTCCGGCCGGCGAATATCAGAGCCGTAGCCGAGGCGAACGACGACTTCGTCCGAGAGTTCCGCGGCGACGTTCAGGCGCGGCAGGATGAAGTCATAGCTGCCCTTCGTGGACTGCAGGTTACGGTTGCCGCTCGTATCCTCGGGACCGAAGGCAACCGAGTCGATTTCGGTATCGACGTAACGGAAACCGATGTTGCCGCGGAAAATTCCTGCTTCGAAATTCGCCTGCGCGTACAGGGCAAGCGTTTCTTCAGAGACATCGTAGAACTGGTTCTGGTCTGACTGCAGGTTCAGGATGTCCGGGCTTGCCGGATCGTGCGCGATAACAGCGCCCTGCAGGATGTCGATGACGCCCTGCGGGTCCGAGAATGCCCGGTCCGGATCGACGAGCAGGAAGTTGCGAATGAACAGTGAACGGCCGTCGCCGTCGCCATAGTTATCCGGCCCTGCGACCAGCAGTTCGTCGAAGAGCAGCCCGTTCGGGCTGTCAACCATCTGGCTGAAACCGCCGATGCGGTCTTCGACATCGTTGAAGACGCTGCTGGACTCGTTGTAGCGGATACCCGCGTCAATCGACGTGATGCTCTTCCAGTCGAGGTCATAGGTGAAATCGAAACGGATCGCGTTTTCTTCGTTCTCGGTGGTGTTCCGACCGACAATCACCTGGTCAAGAACGACGTTAGCAGGGTTTGTCAGATCAGCGACACCCGGAGCAAACGGAGAGTTGAAGTTGATGCCCCATGAAAGCGTGCCACCCGACAGGTCGTAGATGAAGGGTACGCAGTTGTCGTTGCTCGTACCGTCGAGCGGGCAGTTCGGGTTGATGAAGTTCAACGTCGTGCTCAGGTTCGGGTTCTCCGTATCACCCGACGTCGCGGCGATTTCAGCACGCGCCGTCCAGCGGTCTCCTGTCCACTCTGCACCCAGTGAGATAACTGAACTGTCTGTGACGCGCGAACCGGTGTCACTTGAAAAACGAAGGTTCGGATCGTCGTCGTCCAGCGCCAGGTCGGGCTCAATCGTGCCGCGAAGCGCTGCCGGGAAACGTCCCGGACCGACGCCAAAGTCCACAGTTTCGAACGCCGTCGGGATGCTGACGTTGCGAAACGCGCTGACGCCCGATGCCTGCAAGCGGTAGCTGTCCTGGCTGCGTTCCTGATCGTTGATGATCGCGTCGAAATTGAATTTCAGGTTGTCGTTCGGCGCCCACTCCAACGTCGTCGCGATGTTCGTTGTTTCGTAGTCGAAGTTTTCCTGCTCCTGCACGAGGAACTGGATGCCGAGGAACTCGGCCGGATTTGCGCCCGGCGGTGATGCACGGTTATCGCGGTCGGTACGGGGGCGGAACGAGACCGATTCCTGCTCGGTGTAGCTCGCGCTGATCACGAAACCGAACTCGCCGGCATCGGTCGACCACTTGTCGCCGAAAGCGCCAGAGAGGCGTGGCTGCATGCTTTCCGTGCTGAGGCTGCTGTCCTCGAACTGAAGCCTGACTGCTGCGAGTTGCTCGTTAAGATCCAACGGACGAATGGTCTTCAGGTTGATCGTGCCGCCGACGGAGCCTTCGATCGTCTTGGCTTCCGGCGACTTGATGACTTCGACTGCCGCAATGATTGCAGGGTTAACGTCTTCGAAATCAATGCCGCTGCGACCAGCGCCTGAACCGACCGTGGAAACACCGTTGAACTCAACACGGTTTGCGTTGGTCCCGCGAATCTGGACCCCGGTGCCGACACCCGCGGTTCTGGTGATCTGGATACCGGTGATGTTCTCCAAGACTTCCGCGAGGTTCTGGTCGGGAAGCTTGCCGATGTCCTCGGCGATGATGACCTCGACCAGATTGTCCGAGTTGCGCTTTTGATCAATGGCGTTGGCCAGCGATCCGCGGATGCCTTTAACGACGACCTCGTCGACGACGTCGTCTGAATTGTCCTGCGCGCTGGTCACAGGCGTGAACGCGACCGCTGCTAAAGCGAACGCGAGCGTGGATACCTTGCGTAGTGATTTCACTCTTTTGCCCCCCCTGGACAAGAAGTTGGCTGCTTTAAATGCAGGTTTTCAAAAAATCCCGAAAATCAGCATACGTAAATTGTCACCGGTGTCAATAGTTTCAGAATGCGCCTATTTTCCGGCTCCACCGGATAATGCTTGCCCGCCAGTCTGGCGCGGGTTATCGTTGGTTTAGATAGCGCTTCGCGATCCAGGACGAGCCTGTGAAATTTAAATTACTGTTTTTTATAGCATTATTGGCATCTCTCTTGCTGCCAAGCCAGGGTCACTCGGAAGCCGCTGCGGATGACGGCAACAACGGAGCTGCAATACCCGCTTTATTGTCTCACGAGACAATAAGCCAAAAGCATTACCTGCCTGACTTCTCGTATGCCGGCTACAGAAACGGTCTCGCCCCACTTCCGCAGGCGAGCGGGACACTCTTCAATGTCGGCGACTATGGAGCGCAACCGGACGACAAGATTGATGACACGAAGGCCGTCCAGGCCGCGATCCGCGACGCGAACGAGACAAAAGGTCCGGTCGTTGTCCGTTTCGATGCAGGGCGCTATCGGATCTCCGGCGTCATCAAGATCGAGCGATCCGACATCGTTCTGCAGGGCACGGGTCCGGGACAAGGGGGCACGACACTCTACTTTCCACGGCCGCTCAACCAGGTCGACAAAGGCACATCGCTGGACGAGCTGCGGCAGTACTTGAGAATGCTCGACAAGCGCCAGGTCGAACCCGACCGGAATATCGACGACTATTTTTCCGAGTATTCGTGGAGTGGCGGTTTCCTCTGGGTGCAGAAGCCCGGAACGCGACCGGCGCCTTACCTCGAAGAATACGACCCTGAGATTGAGAAACTGGCGGACATTGAGAGCGGAACCCGAGGCAGCAGTGAAATTCTGCTCGCGAGCGATGCGGAGATTTCGGCTGGCGACATCGTCCAGGTTCAATGGATTAATCGTGACGGCCCGGAAGCGGGAATCATCAAGTCACTGTACGCCGACGACTTCGAAATGGCGGGCTCGCATCACTGGAGCTTCCCGAAACGCCCGCTGGTTCGACAGACCGCTCGCGTGCTCGCGGTCGACGGCCGCAACGTGACGCTCGCAGACTCGCTGCTGCACAACATCAACGCATCCATTCCAGCCCACGTATCAGCCTGGGACGGTTTAGAGAATGTTGGCATTGAAGACCTGCACCTCGAGTTCCCGAACGCGCCGTGGTTCGGCCATCACCTCGAGCAGGGCTACAACGGCATTTACTTCACAAGCGCCTTTGACTCCTACGCGCAGAACATTCGAGTCACGAATGCAGACAGCGGGATCCTGAGCTACAACAGCGCCAACCTGACCTACAAGAACATCCTGAGCGAGGGAGACCGCAACGCGCACTACGCCGTGCACATGGGCAATGTCCACAACGTACTCGCAGAAGATGTTCGCGTGATGAACCCGGTGTTGCACTCGCTGACGTTCAATACGCAGTCGACGAAGTGCGTGTACAAGGACGCCGAAGTGTTCACGACGCCGACGCTGGATCAGCACGCAGGCGCCAATCATCAGAATCTCTTCGACAACGTAACGCTGCACATGCCGGCGAGGCGAACCGAAGCTGGCCCAGTGAGCCCGGTTTTCGACGGAAGTGGCGCAGGCTACTGGCAGCCGGGCCACGGCGCTTACAATACGACCTGGAATCTCAAGGTCCTGATCACAGGTGGCGCGCATCCGGATGAGACAGTCGTCGTGCACGGACTCGCGGAAGGACCCTTGGCGAGAATCGTCGGATTGCACGGCAATCGCGAGTTCGAGCTCGACTACCGGCCCACACCTTACGTCGAGTTGCTCAACGTCGAATTGACCGCGGTGCCATCGCTGTACGACTTTCAACTCGAACAGAGAAGAACGCCGTCGAGCGACGACTAGTACCGACCAGACAACAAAGCCTGCGCTGTGCAGCAACAGCGCAGGCCATGAAGAATCGAAACCGGAGAAACCGATGAAAATTGCACTGATCATTGAGAACAGCCAGGCGGCAAAAAGCGAGATCGTTCACACCGCGCTCAAGAATGTTGCCGAACCGCTGGGACACGAAGTTCATCACTACGGCATGTACAGCGCCGACGATGCGGCCAGCCTGACGTATGTGATGAACGGTCTGCTGACCGGCATCCTGCTGAACTCGAAGGCTGCAGACTTCGTCGTGACCGGCTGCGGCACGGGCATGGGCTCCATGCTGGCGGCAAATGCGATGCCCGGCGTCTTTTGCGGTCTGGTCATTGATCCCACCGATGCCTTCCTGTTCGGCCAGATCAACGACGGCAATGCCATCGCGATGCCGTACGCCAAGGGCTTCGGCTGGGCTGCCGAACTGAATCTTGAAGACTGCTACCGGAAACTGCTAGAGCACGAACGCGGTGTCGGTTATCCGAAAGAGCGCGCCGCGATCATGGCAAAAAACAGGAGCATTCTCGCGGATGTGAAATCCGTCACCTGCCACGACATGCTGACGATCCTGAAGAACGTCGATCAGGATTTGTTGAAGTCTGCGATTGCCGGCGAACGTTTTTCGGAACTCTTCTTCGCGAATGCGGAAGATGGAGAGATTGCCGAATACTTGAGGTCGGTGTTGGGCTGATCTCAGTATCGATTGCAAGCCTGTAGCCCAAACAGGCGTGGCCCTGCCCGACACCTTCGTCGGGCAGGTTTGGCATCGTGTAAGAGACGACCGTGTTACCCTGCTGACACATATGGGTAGAATCTTCACGACGCGCACGCGTTCTCTCGCGCAGATACTCTGTCTGGCGCTGCTTTTCCCAAACACTGGCGTGACGGATACCAGCGAATCCGGCGTCTGCATGGCTCAGATCAACCGTGAGGCTGCGCGGCATCGCGACTACGTGATGCGCGAGCTTGCGAGGTTTGAGCAGACCCTGTCGGAGCTCAAGACGGACATTGACTCCATGGCAGCCGACAGCGCCGAGCCTGAACGGCTTGCCGCAAGCCTTCGTGCAATCGTAGAAGCTGCAAAGCCGCAAGATCCGATCGACGAATTCGTTGACTATCCAGTCACAATCGTCGAAGAGCTCTACGGGTCAATCAGTAGCCGGTCGGACTGTCCGTCGGACTTGCGAGTCTCTGGCTATTTCGTTGCGTTCAAACGCGCGTTTGACGAAGCTCTGCTAAGCCCCGCGTACGAAGTAGAACTCAGACTCGCCGTCGAAGACATGCAAGCGGACGAAGGCCTGGTAATCGTCTCCTTCACGACCAACTTCCAGTTTGACGATCTTGTGGCGAAACGAATCGGCGGATTTGGCGAAGTCCGAGTTCGACCAAAGCGCTCAGGCGAATATCACGTGCTGGTAGCGGCGAAGCCCGGTACTTACCGATGGGAAAGAGCCGGGCAACGCAGCACCTACCTGGATCTCAGAAGAGAAAATTTCACATTCACCGTTGAGGCAGGACGCATCAACTATGTTGGAATGCTGCAGCTGCGAAAGTTTGAGGGCTCGGGCTTCACTTATTATCAGCTCGATCGTCCAGCCTACGTACTGACGAAGATTGAAGACAGAATGGCGGAGATGCTTGACCGTTTCCCATTGGCAAACGGCATTGATCCCGACGACATCTATACAGACTTCTATGTCGAACAAAGACGTTTGCATGTTGAAAAATCGGACTAAGCGTATTCATGGCGTCATCCTCGGACTGCTGTTGGCGGGGGCGACACCGCAGGCAACAGCCGCGGACTTTGAGCAACTCTTCCGAGAGTATGACTTCCAGCACACGACACTATCGCCCGCCGGCACCTATGTCGCATACGAAAGAGGAAATGAATTGCGCGGCGGAAACCCGCAGTATGGCTATCGCGTTCTGCACACCTTAAAGGACGGTTCTGCGTTCGGGCAGTGGGGCTGGGTCGACGACACAACCTTGCTCGTCGAACTCAAGCGCACGTCCGGGCGAACGGCGTTCCGCGCCATCAAACTCAGACCCAATCGCGAATCGGGTCGACTCTCGCTCAAGCGCCGCTACCACACAGTCGAAGGCTATATCGACGACTTTCTGCCGAATAAGGAGGCGCGGGTTCGCTTCGCACGTGTTCGCTCTGGCGAGAGTGGCAGGAAAGTGGACCTGTACGAATTCGACGTTTTCGACAAAAAGTCTGATGCCTTTCGCAGGGTGAATCGCATTGATATCGGCAAAGCCCGGCTTCAGTCCTTTGTGAAGGACACCTCTGGCGAGATGCTGTCGGGCTTTAGCTTCGACTTCGACGAACAACGCTTTGCATTCTGGCGCCGCGATTCCCGGGGCGAATGGTCCTCGGCGTGGACTTTCGACAAGACGCATATATTCAGGCCGATCGCCACCACAAATACCGGTTCAACATTGCTCGTTGTCACCGACATGTTCACGCCGAGACCCGCGCTGGTCGAACTGGATGCCGAGAACGGCAGCCTCTTGCGAATCGTTGTCGAACACCCCGTCCGCAGTATTCACTCGGGCCGAAGCGGCGCTGATGGATACATGCCGGACGACATCTACCTGTCGGGTTTGCCGGTCGAGGAGCGGAAACCGCTCCAGCCCCAGCTTAGGGATGCGCTTGCGTCCGTCGACCTCGGCAATGGCAATAGCGAGCAGCGAGTAGCGCTACTGGGATATTCCAGAAACTATGACGTTCTGCTTGTCAGAACTTTTGGCTCAGGTCACCCGGGCACAATCCAGCGATGCTTCGTTGCCGAACGCCGCTGTGAATCAATTGGCTCAATGGCGCCGTGGCTCGACGCGCAGGAACCGGTATCGATCACACAGCTGGAAAACGTGAGCGATCGAGATAGCCAATTTCGACCAATTCTGCGCAAGCCCGCCGATGCGCCAGGAAAGCTGCCGCTCATAGTCATGCCCATTGACCTGCGCGCACAAAACTACCATCCCGACATCTACGACGATGGCGTTCGGGCACTCGTGCGGAACGGATTTGCGGTACTGCAGCTGAACTACTCACCCGAGGAAGGAAACGGCAGTGACCTGACCCTTACGGAGTGGCTCGCCGCGTCGGCAGAACGCCTGAACGAGGAGCTGAAGGTCGTTCTCGACCGGCACCCGAATCTCGATCGGGAGCGCATTTGCAGCTGGGCGACAGGCATCGATGCCTTTGTCGCAATCGACTTTGCCATCCGTTATCCGGACCGTCGGAACTGCGTCACCGTCTTCGAGCCGATCACTGATTTGTCGCTGCTGATGTCAGAAAAAGATCAAAGATCAAAAGCAGCCACACAGCGGATTGTCGAAGACATGCTTCCTCTTGCCGGCCTGACTGACCGCGAGCTGGCGGCCGCTTCCGTCGCCTTCCGACACGCGAGTCTGCATGCGAATGTCTACCTGTCACATTCCGGCACGAATCGCGATATCGACCCGGAGCACATGTGGCGCCTCTTTCAGCTATTGAGATTGCGCGGTGTACCGATTGAAATCATCGAACTTGAGGACAAACGGCCCGACGAAGAAGTACGGGATCGGCAAATCGATCGCTTCGAGCCTTTCATTCAATTCCTGGAAGACAGGTTCAACGCATCGTCGGAAGAAACACTCGCCAGGCACCTCTCGCCGCGGCACTAGGTTTCCTTATCGCGCTCGACGTGCGTTGAAATTCGGGGTCAGCAAGCACGGAGCGACTAGCGGAAAAAGAAATCGTTCGAAAGCGCTCGCACTGAACGCAACAAGGACTTAAGTGTCGGTCAGCGCCTCGACAAGTTCATCCTTGCTCATATCGGACCGCCCGTCGATATCGCGCTCTTGTGCCATCTCGTAGAGCTCGTCCCTGGTCTTTTGTTCGAGAGCGGCGACCGATCCTTTTCCGCGTCCGTTTTCGTCGGTTGCAGAATCGATTGCCGATAGCAGTTCCTCTTTATCCATAGACGACCGGCCGTCGATATCGAGGTCCTGCGCCCGCTCCATCAACATCTCCTTCGTCGGGCCGTGCTTCTTGATGTGCGCGACTTTCTCCTTGACGTCATCAGGCTGGTCGACAAACTGCTGCTCACCCGACTTCTTCTTCTGTGTCGATCGCGCGTATTCGTCTTCGGTCAGCAACATGCGGACTTTTCGTGGCAGGTAGCGCTCGCCGCTGTCGGCGGATTCCTCGCCGGACTTGGTGCCCCAGTCCTCTTCGGTCCATTCGTGGAGATCGGTCTCATCCTGATCCGGTCCGTCGTCTTCGTAGCCACCGCCACGTTTCTTGTATTCCTGCACGGCCATTTGCGCCTTGCGCGCGGACCATTGGCCGGGCTCGCCTCCCTTGTCGCTCTGGGTGATTTCCTCTTTCACCTGTTCCCACAATTCAGGGTCAGATTTCTTTGCCGACGACATCAGTCTTCCTCCTTGGGCGGATCGTAGCCCCGGTTCCTCAACACGATTGCCATGCGGATCTCGCTGGCGTTGTTGAGGCCCAATCTCGTGATCCTACAGCAACCGGACCGCAGCAAAGGTTTCGAGATGTATGTTCCAGGGCAGCAGCCGGTCGCTACGCGTCAATCTCCACGGTGCTTTGCCAGGAAGACTTTTTCGAACGCAAAAATCAGCACGACGGAAACGAGCCCGATCGCGATGATCAGCGGATCGGCGGCGCCCTTGATGCTCAGAAACGCGGCGAGAGCCACCGCGTCGAGGCCGATTGCTGTTAGCAGCACCCAGGACTTTGCACTTACGTCTTTTCGTAGATGCCGCCAGACTCCCCAGTGCACTGCGATGTCCATGATGAGATAGAAGATTGCGCCGAGTGACGCAATGCGGCTCAGGTCAAAAAAGGCGGCGAGCAGCGCTGCGAGCACGACCGTGTAGACCAGCGTGTGCTTCTGGACGTCTCCCGGCATTCCAAAGTGGCGATGCGGAATGATGTCCATCTCGGTCAGCATCGCGAGCATTCGAGACACAGCAAAGACGCTCGCCAACAGCCCGGAGCTCGTCGCAATGATCGCGATCGCGACCGTGAACCAGACGCCATAGTCGCCGAGCGCGGGCCTTGCAGCCTCCGCGAGGGAATAGTCTTTCGCGCGCACGATTTCGTCGACGCTCAATGTCGAACCGACGCCGAAGGCTACGAGCATGTAGACGGCAACACAGATCGCCAGCGAAATCATGATCGCGCGGCCTACATTCATGTGCGGGTTCTCGACCTCGTCCCCGCTGTTCGTAATCGTCGTGAAGCCCTTGTACGCGAGGATCGCCAGCGCGACACCGGCGAGGAAACCGAGACCGCTGGTATCGTCGACAACACCGCCCTTTGCGGGCTCGAAACTGAAACCGGCGGCCCAGAGCGCCGCGACTGCAAACAGGCTGATTCCGACTATCTTGATCAACGCCGCCACCTTGGAGACCGTGCTGATCAGCCGGTTGCCAGCGAGATTGACCAGAAAAGCGACAGCGATGAGACCGACTGCAAGTACCGGCACGAGCCAGTCTTTTCCTCCCGCATCGAAGAGTTGCAGGGTGTAAGTGGCGAAGGTTCTCGCGACCAGACTCTCATTGATAATCATCGAGAACGCCATCAACAAAGCGCAGCCGCCGGTCATCATCGTCTTGCCGTAGGCCTTTTTAAGAATCATCGCGATCCCGCCAGCGGAGGGATATTTACTGGTCACCTTGATGTAGGTGTATGCGCTGAATCCGCTGATCACCGCTGCGAGGAAAAACGCGAGCGGAAACAGCGGACCGGCAAACTCTGCAACCTGGCCCGTCAGCGCAAAAATGCCGGCGCCGATCATGACGCCGGTACCCATGGCAACCGTCGCGGTCAGTGTCAGGCTGCCGGACTTGTACTTCTCTTCGGATTTCATCAACTGTCCTATTGCAGAGTATCTGCGCAGATTAAGGGTCCCGAACAATCGCCTAGGACCAAGAAGTTCAACTTGAGTGGGCGACGAGAGATCTTCTCAAAACAGTCTCGAGAGTTCCTCGACGGGGCGTGGCCAAGGGAACGACAGATTTGCTCGAAAGCCTGATGCCGAATCCAGCGTCCCGGGGTGAAGCCCTTTACCCGCAGGTTTTTCGTTTCACTTTCCAATGAACAAGCTGCACTCTTTTCCAATGAACAAGCTGCACTCTGCGCGCCGGCTTCAGGCCCCGCCACCAACAGATGTCGACACTGGTAGTGACAAGGTAAAGCAGGTCAGGCCATCCTTCGAATGGACAGAAACGTCACCTCGGTAAGCTGTTGCCACCGCCTTGACAATAGAAAGCCCGAGTCCTTTTCCCCGGTCCTCCGACGAATCTCGACCAGGAAGGCGAAAAAATCGATCGAATACCCGATTTGCGTATTCGGCCGGAATGTCCTCTCCGGTATTTTCGACAGAAATTTCAACCCAACCTGGGCGCGCCTCCTTTACCTTAATTCGAACTACGCCACCCTCCACCGAACACTTGACTGCATTCGCAATGAGGTTGCTAAGAGAGCGCCGAATCATCCTGCGATCGACTTCAACCGTCGCTGACCCGACCCATTCCAAAGCGACGCCCCTATCCGCCGCCCAGCCTTCGTAATACTCCACGAGCGATTCGATTTCTTCTGTGAGTTGCACCGACTCCAGATCGTGCTCGCGTGGCCCGAAGTCCGCCTTTGCGAGAAAAAGCATGTCCGACACCATTTGCGCCATGCGCTCATATTCCTCGAAGCTGGAATAGAGTGCTTCACGATACTCTTCCGGAGTACGTGCACGGGACAGGCAGACCTCCGTTTGGGTCATCAAATTTGCAATCGGGGTCCGAAACTCATGGGCTATGTCTGCGTTGAAATCCTGAAGGCGCTGAATCGCGCCGTCTACCCGTCCCAGTAGCCCGTTAAACGACGCGACGAGATCTTGCAATTCCCTTGGAACCTCCGAATTATCCACGCGCAGTCGAAGTTCATCTGCGCCAATTTGACGCATTCGTTCCACGATTTTCCTGAGCGGAGCATGCCCTTTTCTGACGGCGACGTGACCCAGCGCGCTCATCAGGACAATACCACTCACGATCATGACAACAAGACTGAATCGGAATTCGGCGAGAAAGTGCAACTGGTGGTCTATCGGCACCGCGACAGCAAGCTGATAGGTTGCTCCGCCGCGAACCAGAGACCGTGTCATCACGCGATAGTGCTTACCGCCAGATTCCCACTCCTCAATCACAGGTTGACCATCAGACGCAGGAACAAGACTTGGCAAATCAGGAAAACCGCTACTGAAGACGAGTTGCCCCACCGAATCTGTAAGCTGCATGGAAACGCTGTGATGCCCTACCAGAACGTCGGCCAGGCGCTGACCGAATTTTTCCGGCTCGCGAATATCAAGTCGGTCGGCCAAGAGGCGGTCTACAGCTTCAACAACAACGACAAGCTCTTCGACATCTCCGGCCGCGGACATTTCCGAAATCGACCTGTAGACCAACCACCCAAAAATCGAAAATACAGTCGCCGTCGCAAGGGCGAAATAGGTAGTAACTCGCCAAGACAGAGAGAATGGTCTTTTTGCTGAAGACTTCATTTCTCGCACGTTGAATTCAGCATGTATCCGATACCGCGAACGGTCTCGATCAGCTTGTGCTCGAACGGGTCGTCGATTTTCGAACGAAGCCGTCGAATCGCAACATCGATGACATTACTGTTGCCGTCGAAGTTTATGTCCCATACCTGAGATGCGATCAGAGAGCGGGGAAGCACTTCGTCCTTGTGCCTGATGAGCAACTCCAGCAAGCTGAACTCTTTTGGCGTCAGCAGGATGCGTTTCCCGTCCCGGCTTGCACGTCTTCGAACCGAGTCCACCGACAAACCCTGTACGCAAAGTTCAGAGTCCTGAATCGCATTTGATGCTCGACGCAGAAGAGTCCTTACGCGCGCGAGTAACTCGGCAAATGCAAACGGTTTCGCCAGATAGTCATCCGCGCCTAGCTCGAGTCCTTGAACTCGATCATTCACGCTGTCAAGCGCTGTCAAAAACATAACTGGAACCGACGAACCGGATTGGCGCAAGGACTGCAGGACGCGTCGACCATCGAGGTCGGGAAGCGAAATATCAAGGATGATCAGATCATGCGCTCCCGTCATTGCCAAATGGTGACCATCCATTCCGGTGCGAGCGCAGTCGACCACGAATCCCGCCTCGCTCAATCCTTGGTGCAGGTAGTTACATAGTTTTTCTTCGTCTTCAACGATCAGGATTTTCATATCGTCGGCAGTTGATTACTCGCTTTGCCCCAAGACCTCTCACTCGTCATGGATCTTCAACATGTCTGCGACCTCGGCTTCCAATGATTGTGAAGCAACCAGCCCGCGTGAAAACACGGCGCGTCGATGCCGAAGCTTTCCGCATTGTTGGTCCGGCCTTGACCCATGGAGATCGAGATTTGCGGTGCAACTCCGACACGGTGGAACCTGTAAATGTAAGCACTGAAGCCGAATTGCGATCACAAGCAGAAAACGACTACATCCGCCAGTGAGTCTCGCAGGGATTGACGCCAAGTTCATTACGAAAAAGTAATGTTCTGGTCAGGACGACGTCAGGTAGCCGCTCGTATTCTGTCCCTGGGAAATAGCTGTCTCCGGTCCTCTCGTTGCATCAGATCAAGGACAATGCAGGGCCACTTGCGAGACTCGCAGGCCAGCGACACGACGCTGGTCTTTCCGAACGCACGAAATTTTCCTGAGACAGGAGCGACTCCGGCCGTTGCGACACCAGATTAGAAAAGCCTTGAAACCAGTCCTTCGGCGTGTCGTGCGTCTTGGCTTGCCAGCGCACGAAATACACGAGCATGAAATCCACTTTCGGCGCTGCATCGATTACATTCGATACAACGGAGTCATGGGAGATATTCTTGAGTTCGGCGTCGGCAGCGGCTCCACTCTCGCAATGTTAAACAACCTCGCCCTGCAAAGGCTGTCGAATACGCTTGCTGACTTGCGTCTGATCGGATTTGACAGTTTTCAGGGCATGCCAGCAAGCTCCGGTGGCGATGCAGAGATGCACGGCGAATCCGACCCGGGTCTATCTTTTGCGGAGGGAGAATTCAGCTCATCCATCGATGCGGTCTGGAAGAACCTCCGAGAAACAACGTCACAGGTTGAGAGGATTACGCTCGTAGAAGGCTGGTACGATGAAATTCTAACCGCCGAGCTCAAGCACTCCTTGGCAATAAAATCCGCGAGCCTGATCAATATCGACTGCGACCTGTACAGCTCGACGCGAGCGGCACTTGAATGGTCAGAAAGCCTGATCCAACAGGGAACGATCCTGAACTTTGACGACTGGTTTTGCTACAAGGGAAGCCAGGAGCATGGCGAAGCGCGCGCGCTCAGGGAGTTCCTCATCGAAAACCCTCACCTGAGCGCGCAGGAGTTTGCAACATATAGCTGGCACGGCAAGGCATTCCTGATGTCTCGTACAGGCGATTGACGATTCAGGTCTTTTTGGAATCGTGACACCGGCGATCGTAGACTCTCGGAAAAGCCCACTCGAACCTTTCCAAGCCTGGAATCCTGATGGCCGTCTGCCACATGCCTTACTCATTTTCGGCGATCACCTTGCCAAGCCTGCTCGTCTGCCAAATTAGGAACGCCGCCGGCACCACAACCAGCGTCAGCAACGTGGCGCTGATCATTCCGCCAACCATCGGCGCTGCGATGCGGCGCATCACCTCCGATCCAGTCCCACTTCCGAGCATAATCGGTAGCAGACCCACGACGATCGACGCGACCGTCATCATGATGGGCCGAACGCGCATAAGCGCGCCGTCGATGACGGCCTGCTCGACGTCCTTCACCGTGACTTGCCGGCCCGCGTCCTCTGCGACACGCTTTCGATCCCGGATCGCGAGATTGAGATAGACGAGCATGACGACACCGATCTCCACGGCGACGCCGGCAAGCGCGATGAAGCCGACACCGACGGCGACGGACAGCTCGTACTCCAGGAGATAAAGAAGCCACAGGCCGCCAACCAGCGCCATCGGAAGTGTTCCCATGATGATCGCGACCTCCGCAAAACGCCGGAAGTTGATGTACAGAAGCAGTGCGATGATTGCGAGCGTCAGCGGACCGACGATCGACAGACGCTCCTGCGCGCGCAGCATGTACTCGTACTGGCCCGACCACGCGAGCGCGTAACCGGCCGGCAGATCGATTTCCTCCGCGACCGTGCGCTGTGCGTCGGCGACGTAAGAGCCGAGATCGCGGCCGCTGATGTCGACGTATGTCCATCCGTTGGGGCGGGCGTTTTCGCTTTTGATCATTGGCGGACCGTCAACGACACGTAAATCTGCAATATCGGCCAGCGCAATCCGCGCACCGGCGGGCGTCACGACGGGCAGCAGTCGCAGCGCTTCGACAGAGTCACGAACGCGCTGCGGATATCGCAGGTTGACCGGGTAGCGCTCCAGACCTTCCACGGTCTGCGTCACGTTCATTCCACCAATCGCGCTGCGTACGATCTCCTGGACCTCCCGGATATTGAGACCGTAACGGGAAGCACGCGCGCGATCGATATCGACATCAATATAGCGTCCGCCCGCAACTCGCTCCGAATACACCGACGTCGTCCCCTGCACGTTCGCGAGCACACGCTCGAGGTCCTGACCGATGCGTTCGATCACACCCAGATCGGGGCCTGATACCTTGATTCCGACCGGCGTTTTGATCCCGGTTGCCAGCATGTCGATGCGCGTCTTGATCGGCATAACCCAGGCGTTGGTCAGGCCGGGAACCTGCACGCGTCGGTCAAGCTCGTCACGCAGCTTGTCCGGCGTCATCCCGTCTCGCCACTCGTCGCGCGGCTTGAGCTGGATGACGGTTTCGATCATGGTCAACGGTGCGGGGTCCGTCGCGGTCTCCGCGCGTCCGATCTTGCCAAACACACTCCGAACTTCCGGCACGTCGCGAATCATTTTGTCGGTCTGCTGCAGCAATTCGCGCGCCTTATCGACCGAAATGCCGGGGTAGGTCGTCGGCATGTACATGAGATCGCCCTCGTCCAGCGGCGGCATGAACTCCGAGCCGAGCTTCGTGACCGGCCAGAAGCCGACCAGCAGCACGAGCAACGCGATGCCGAGAGTCGCCTTCGGAAAGCGGATCACTGAACTGATGAGCGGTCGGTACGCCGCGATGAGCAGGCGATTGACCGGGTTCTTGTGTTCGGGCAAGACACGCCCGCGGATGAAATATCCCATCAACACGGGAACGAGCGTGATCGACAAACCTGCCGCTGCGGCCATCGCATAAGTCTTGGTAAATGCGAGCGGCGCGAACAAACGCCCCTCCTGCGCCTCGAGCGCGAACACCGGGAGAAAGCTCAGCGTGATGATCAACAGCGAAAAGAACAGCGCCGGCCCCACTTCGCTCGCAGCCTCGCCGATCACCCGCCATCGGTTCTCGTTGTTCAGAGGCTCGCGCTCGATGTGTTTGTGAACGTTCTCAACCATGACGATCGCGGCGTCCACCATCGCACCGATCGCGATTGCGATTCCGCCCAGCGACATGATGTTTGCGTTCAGCCCCTGCAGTCGCATAATGATAAAGGCGACGAGAATCCCGACCGGCAAACTTAAGATGACGACAGCCGAGCTGCGCAGGTGAAAAAGAAACAGCGCGCAGACGAGCGCGACGACCAGGAATTCTTCGATCAGCTTTCCGCGTAGCGTCTCGACGCTACGCTGGATAAGCGCTGAACGGTCATAGGTCGTGACGACCTCGACGCCTTCCGGCAGCGTGCGTTCGAGCTCTTGCAGTCGGTTCTTCACCGCGGCGATGGTCGTCAGAGCGTTTTCGCCGGAACGCATGACAATGACACCGCCGACCACTTCGCCCTCACCGTCCAGTTCGGCAATCCCGCGGCGCATTTCCGGACCGAGCCGAAGCTCGGCAACATCCGCGAGGAGAATCGGAACGCCGTTGTCCCCGAGGCCGAGTGGAATCCGGGAGAGGTCCTCGAGGCCGGTAAGATAGCCGCTCGCACGAACCATGTACTCGGCCTCAGCCATCTCGACGACGGAGCCCCCGGTCTCCTGGTTGCCGTCCTGTATCGCCGCTTTGACGCGTGCCAGCGAGATGCCGAATGCGCGAAGCTTGTCCGGGTCGACGACAACCTGGTACTGGCGCACCATGCCGCCGATCGTCGCGACCTCCGCTACACCCGGCACGGTCTGCAATTCGTATTTCAAAAACCAGTCCTGCAGACTGCGGAGCTCGGAGAGATCGTGAGCGCCGCTCCTATCGACCAGCGCAAACTCATAAATCCATCCCACGCCCGTCGCATCCGGACCGAGCGTTGGCCTGGCGCTGGCTGGTAGCTGGCCGGCGACCTGGCTCAGATATTCGAGCACACGTGATCGCGCCCAGTAGAGATCCGTGTCGTCTTCGAAAATCACGTAGACGAACGAGTCGCCGAAGAACGAATAGCCGCGCACCGTCACCGCTTTCGGCACAGCCAGCATTGCGGTCGTCAGCGGATACGTCACCTGGTCCTCGACGACCTGCGGTGCCTGGCCCGGAAACGATGTCTTGATAATGACCTGCACGTCCGAGAGGTCGGGCAGCGCATCGACCGGCGTCTGTCGGACGGAATAGACGCCCCACGCAATCAGGAACGCCGTCGTGAGCAACACGAGAAATCGGTTGCGAATCGACCATTGGATTAATGCCGCAATCATTGATCGTGATCCATGTGCGAGTGATCGTCTTCTGGTTGTTTCGCTTTCGAATGATCCATTCCGGAATGATCCATCTGCGAATGGTCCATGTTGGAGTGATCCATTTGCGAGTGGTCCATCGTTGAATGATCCATTTCAGAGTGATCCATGTCCGAGTGCTGCTGGCTTTCGCCGTCCGCGCTGCCGTCCTCGGGCATGGCAGCTTCGTCCTGTCCGGCCTCGAAGCGCGCCAGAGCGCTGTCGATGCTCGATTCGGAATCGATGAGAAACTGCCCCGACGTCACCAGCCTGTCGCCCGCAGAAACGCCGCGGCGAATTTCGACACGGTCTCCCGATTCGATGCCGATCTCCACAGGCTGCGCGCGGAAGCGTCCTTCGCCCTCGGCAATCACGACGCGATTGACCCGGCCACCGCGGATCAGCGCCTCGCGAGGTACATGCACCACGTCCTCGGTCCGACTGCCGAAGATCGTCACTCGCGTAAACATGTTTGGTTTGAGGACCCCGTCCTCATTGTCGAAGCGCAGGCGGACGGCCAATGTTCGCGTTTTCGGATCGAGTGTCGGGTAAACGTAGTCGACGAGACCCTCGCGACGCTCTGCGGGCGCAAAATCAAGTGCAACCGACGCCGACTGTCCCGCTTCGACCCAGCCGGACTGACGCTCAAAGACTTCGGCGAGCACCCAGATGTCGTCGAGCTTCGCGATAGACAGAATGTCCGTTGACGGCGTGACATAGATGCCGTCGCGGACACCCAGATGGGAAACAAAGCCGTCCGATTCTGCGAATACCTGGATGCGTTGCCTGACCTTTCGATCGCGCGCCAGACGATCGATCTCAAGCGGCGAGACGCCCAGCGCCGACAGCCGCTGTCGTGACGCGTCAGCGAGATTGGCCGATGCGCTGCCCAGCGCCGCGAGAAACTCCTCCTGCGCGTTTACCAGCGTTGGTGAGTACAGCTCGAACAATAGCTGGCCCTTCGTGACCGGGTCGCCCGTCGCCGAAACCGCCAGTTTTTCGATCCAGCCGTCGACACGCGTGTGGACGTGCTGCAGGGTCCCCTCGTCGTAGCTCACATAGCCGACTGTCTCGATACGCCGCGGCAATGGCCCGCGGACGGCTCCCTCGGTCCGTACCCCCAGCGAATTCACGATCGCCGGATCGATCGAGACGATCCCGGCGCTGTTGTCGCCCTGACCGTCCGCGTAAACGGGGACGAGATCCATGCCCATCGGACTCTTGCCTGGCTCGCTACGTCGAAAATCGGGATCCATCGGCGCAACCCAGTACAGGATTTCGGGTTCATCGCTTTTCGTCGCACCGGCAGATTCGTCGCCGTCCATTCGCCAGTAGCGGCCCGCGGCGAAGGCCAGCAGGATTGCGAGCGTCGCAACGACAAATCGGATTGTTGCCTTGTTCATGAGTCGAGCCCTCCGAGATTTGCGATGACGGCATAGCTTTGTGCGCGTCTCGACTTCAGCCGAACGACATCGAGTTCCGCATTAAGACGGTCGACCACGGCCCGTACGACATCGGCGAAATCGCCAGTGTCACTGCGGTAGGCGGCGAGAGCCGCTGCAGACTGGTCCACCGCAAGCGGAACGATGCGGTCTTCAAACAGGGTGAGCCGCCGGCTCAGATCGCGAAATTGCGCGAGTTCCACGGCGAGCTCGCTGTTAAGGCGACGGAGTGTTTCCTCGCGCGCGGAGCGCGCCGCACGGCGTTCGCTGGCAGCGGCGGCGACGTGTCGATCCTGACGGTTCTTCTTGAACAGCGGCAGATCAACCGTGACCGACAGGCTGACAAAATCTGAACGCGGACGACCGTCCGGCAACATTCCGCTGCGGTGGCCGTAACCGAGATCTAGCGCCCAGCCGGGCTTGTAGCGCTCTTTCGCAAGCGCTACCGCCGTTTCGTAGGTTTCGACGCGCGCGTCGGCGGCGAGCACGACCGGGTGTCGGGCAAGCGCGCGATCGAGTGCGGGCTGCTCC
>CAWUHY010000014.1:0-32535 GCA_963922215.1 uncultured Gammaproteobacteria bacterium
GTCCGTGGCGCGTAGGCGAGCACCGTGCGGCGGAGCAGTGACGACAGCGCCGCCGCGAGTTCTCGCGGATCGCCCTGTTGCTGGTAGTCCTGGACCGCAGCTTTGAGCCGGCGCAGCGCAAAGCGGCGCGCTCGCCCTTCCCGGTAGCGGATGATGCCGAGAACTAGTCCGCTTAAAAGGAGCACACTCGCGATCCCGATTAACACCCACCAGCCGGGCGCCAGCGGCCACCAGCCGATTTCGGCGGGCAGGTGCAGGTCGCGAATGGGAATGTCTTTCGGGTCCATATCAGTGTGAACGCTTTCCGAGCGCAGTCTGCAGCGCGGTGACGGGATCGTCTTCGGTCGACAGCGGCATCAGGTGGATGCCATAGCGGTGACAGAAACGGTCCAGTTCTTCGGCGCGCTGCGTGAATGCCTCGCGGTACTCGCGACGCGCCGCCTCGGCGACGGTGTCGATTGCGAGCTCGTCGTCGTCAGAAACGAGTCGATAGCGACCCGGCGGCGGCAGCTGCCGCTCGATGGGATCACTCAGATGCAGCGCCAGGACTTCGTTATGCCGGGCAATCGTCGAAATGTAGGACTGCGCCTGGCGGCCGAAGCCCTGAAAATCCGACAGGATCACGACAAGGCTGCCGGGACGCACGACGCGTCTAAGCGACGCGAGCGAACGCGTCAGCGCCTCTTCCGAGTCCGGTGTCGGGGACTCGTTCCAGCCCGGGTGGTCGGCAAGCTGATGAACGAATCGCAGCGCGGACTGGCGTCCGAGCTTCGGTTTGAGTTCCCGATGATCGGTATCACTGAAGATCAGCCCGCCGAGCCGGTCGCCGCGATGGTGTGCGGCCCAGGCGATCAGCGCAGCCGCCCGGCAGGCATTCACGGACTTGAAGCAGCCCTGCGTCGCGAAGTGCATGCTGCTGCGCAGGTCAACGACGACCAGCACCGGGCGTTCGCGCTCTTCGCGAAACAGCTTCGTGTAGGCCGTCGTGCTGCGAGCGGTCACGCGCCAGTCGATGCTGCGCGGGTCGTCGCCGGGCTGGTAGGGACGCGACTCGTCGAACTCCATGCCGCGCCCACGAAAATGCGAAACGTAGGCACCGGTCTGCAGTGAGTTCACGCGCAGCACGTCGAGCGCGATCACCCGCGCCGGGCCGTTCAGTCGAATGAGCCCCGCCTGGCTGACGCTGATCGGCGATGCGTCGTCCGGCATGTGGTCGAGACGACTCACGCTCAGGGCACTCCGACTCCGTTCAGGATGCGTTCGATGACCGAGTTTGCCGTGACGCCGTCGGCTTCTGCCTCGAAACTCAAGACCAGCCTGTGGCGCAGCACGTCAAATGCGATCGCCTGGATGTCTTCCGGCCCGACGTAGTCGCGACCCTTGAGCCACGCGTGAGCGCGGGCGGCGCGGTCGATACCCATGCTCGCGCGCGGGCTTGCGCCGAACTGGATCTGCCCGGCCAGCGAGTCGTCGACCGCTGCGGCGTTGCGCGTCGAAACGACGATGTTGACGATGTATTCCTCGAGTTCTTCCGCGAGATGCAGGCCGAGAATTTGCTGCCGCGCCTCCATGACGGATGTCACCGGCAGCGGCTCGGGCGGCTTGAACGCGTCGCGCGCATTCGCTTTCGCTTCGTCGCGGTTCAGGATCAGGATGCGGCGCTCGTCTTCGGGCGTCGGGTAACCGACTTCGACATGCAGCAGGAAACGATCAAGCTGTGCTTCCGGCAGCGGATAGGTGCCTTCCTGCTCGATCGGGTTCTGCGTCGCCATAACCAGAAAGAGGTCGTCTAAGGGGTAGGAGCGTTCGCCGACCGTGATCTGGCGTTCTTCCATCGCTTCGAGCAGCGCAGACTGCACCTTGGCAGGGGCGCGGTTGATCTCGTCGGCAAGAATCAGGTTATGGAAAAGCGGCCCCTTGCGGAATTCGAAAGTCCCTTCCTGCGGACGGTAAATGTCGGTTCCCGTCAGGTCGGCCGGAAGAAGGTCCGGCGTGAACTGCAGACGGTGGAACTCGCCTTCGATGCTGTCGGACAGCACCTTGATGGCACGCGTCTTCGCGAGCCCGGGCGCGCCTTCAACGAGCAGATGGCCGTCGCACAGCAGTGCGATCAGCATACGATTGATCAGGTGGGACTGGCCGACAATCAGCCGGCTCGCGTGAGCCTCAAGTTGTTGGAATTGTTCGACGACGCTCATGTATCACTCCGTGTGACGGGGCGTGCCATTCTAGAGAACACGTGCCCGGTGTCCAGCGTGGCTGGTCGGGCCGCGCACCACTGATTAGAATGACGGCGGATTTTTCTCAAAAGATGGTCTGTGTGACCGGCAAGGACGTCGAATATTGCATGAATCTCTAAAAAGCCTGCTGGCGCTCCTTGCCCTGCCCTTGCTGACGGCGCCGACGTCGTTCGCGGAGACCGGCGACGAGGCGGAGGCACCGCCGCCCTGTGACGATGTCGGCATGCTGTCCGGGTCGATTTTTGGTGCGATCGAAGGCGAACTCGACTGGACGGATGCGAAGACGCTGAGCTGCGACGGCATGCCCCGACCGGCCGGGGAAGGCGCGCGTCTGCGATTCGCCGGACCACATCCGTCCGGCGACGGCACGCTCGCCGTGATCATCGCACTGCCGGCGCTCGGCAAAGGCAGCGACGGCCAGGAACTCGATAGCCGGATTACCGTGATCGAGGAAGGTGGCGGCCGGTTTTTCTCGACCCGTGAACAGTCACGCTGCTGGACCGACCTCGCGATCGTCGAGGCGCGCAGTGAGGAGCAGTTCGTCGTGAACGGCACACTGTATTGCATCGGCCCGGTCGGCGAAGTGAACGGAGACGATGCAGTCGTGCTTGGCGACCTGACATTCACAGGCCTCATCGACTGGGCGAAATCGTGAAGATTGCCGTTCTTGCGTTCTTGTTGCTCAACACGAACCCCGATCTCGACCGGCAGTTCGAACGTGACGTCCTGATCGCAATCGCGTCCGAGCCCGCCTGCCATCGCCTGGACGTCTATCTCGCGGTGACGAACGCGCAACGCCGCCAGGGGCTGATGTTCGTCCGCCGACTCCCAGAGACGAGCGGCATGCTGTTTCTCTACGACCGTCCGCAGTGGCTCTCCATCTGGATGAAGAATACGCTGCTGCCATTGGACGTCGCTTTTGTAGGCGCGAACGGCGAAATCATTAATATCGTGCGCAACGCCGAACCCCAATCTGAACGGTCAATGGTCGCTGAAGAGCTTGCGCAATTCGTTCTGGAACTCAACGCGGGAGCGGCCGAGCGGCTCGGCCTCGATGAAAACAGCCGCCTGCTGGTCGATGACCTGATAGCGCTTCGGCGTGGGGCAAACTAAAGAACCGCAGCGATCGAGCGCGCCAGGTGGTCGACGTTTGACTCCGTGATGCCCGCTACGTTGATGCGGCTGGAGTTCACCATGTAGACGCCGTGCTCTTTCTTCACCCGCTCGACCTGGTCGGCCGTGATGCCTAAAAAGCAGAACATCCCCTTCGCACGCTTGAGGTGCGAGAAATCATGGTCGGGTGCGGTCTCCAGCAACTTGTCGTGCAACAGCATCCGCATGCCGGTGATAAGTGCGCGCATCGCTTCCACTTCGTCGCGCCATTCGGCGGTCAGTTCGTCGGAATGCAGGATGATGCTGACCACCGCCGCCCCGTGGTCGGGCGGCATCGAGTACAGCGTCCGAACAGTAGAATTCGCGCGTGACTGGACCGCAGCACGCTGTGCAGGGTCGGACAGCTTCACCGACATCGCACCCACGCGATCGCGGTAGAGCCCGAAGTTTTTCGAGCAGGAGTTGCAGACGATCATCTCCGGCACGCGGTCTTTGAGATGGCGAATGATGAAAGCGTCTTCGTCGAGGCCGTCGCCGAAGCCCTGGTAGGCCATGTCGATCAACGGCACGAGCTCACGCTCGACGATGATGTCGGCAATCTTCTGCCACTGCTCCTGCGTCGGATCGACGCCGCTCGGATTGTGGCAGCAGGCGTGCAGGAGAATGAGGTCGCCCTTCGGAATCTCGGCCAGCGCCTCGAGCATTGCCTCTTCGTTCAGCGAACACGACGTCGTGTCATAGTAGGGAAACGGCTTGAGTTCGAGTCCCGCTTTGCCGAGCAGCGGGATATGGTTTGCCCAGGTCGGCTCCGTTACCCAGACCGTCTTGCTCTTCTGCGCCTCGAGGATAAGTCCAGCGGCGACGCGCAGCGATCCGGAGCCACCCGGGGTCTGCAGCGAAACGAAACCGTCGGCGTCGACATCGTCGCCATAGGTCAGTTTGAGCATCGCTTCGTTGAAGTCCGCGGGGCCGGCCGAACCGATATAGGCCTTTGATGTCTGCGTCGCGAGCAGGCGCTCTTCCGCTTTCTTCACGGAGTTCAAAACCGGCGTCTCGCCGTCTGCCGTCTTGAATACGCCAACACCGAGATCGATCTTGTTATCGCGCGGATCGTTCTGGTGCTCGACGATCAGGCCGAGAATGGCGTCGGCTGGGGCAGCTTCGAGAGATTCAAACATGGTGCCGGCTCGTTCAGGATAGACCGGCGGATTATCGCGTCAGTGCGATGTGATCGCCAACTGAATTCGGTGAAACGATTTCGGCAAACAAAAAAAAACGCCGGCGAGTGCCGGCGTCTTTCAGAACGTACTGTCTCGCGTCAGGCCTTCGGAGCCCAGACGGAACACCAGCCGTTCGCTGCGACGAGCTTGCCCGGGAAGATCGGGCACGGACGCCACTCGGCACCGTCTTCGCCCTGGATTAAAGCGCAATTCGCGCAGTTCTGTTCCGGGGCAGGATTCGGGCGTGATGCGGCATCGACCGTGCTCGCGTCATGGACGTATTTCATCGCGACGGCGGTCGGATCGTCTTCGGCAAGTTTCGGCATGTCCGAGGCGGCGGCTTCGCGGCCCGGCTGGATCATCGCGCCAGCGGCAGCGGCGGCGGAAAGCTTCATAAAGTGGCGGCGTGTACTCACGTGGAGACTCCTTCGAATTTGGATGGATTAATGCCGTGTCAGCGTTGCGGCGCATTCTAAACAAGTACTAGACAGAGAGTAAAACCGCGAAACTGAACGTACGCTGACTGACGCACCGCGAATGTTGTTGAGAATCATTTACATCAACGGCTGCAGGCCTTTACAGCACTTCCGCCGGGAAACCTTGCTCGACAAATCGGCAACAATTTAGGCGAACAAAAGATTGACGATACCTAGACAAATTATTGGGATAGAGACGAATTGAAATACTCGCGAGGAGCTTAACTCGACGGCGCGCGGCGCAAATGCGCGAAAAGAGCAGTCAATTCGCGGTTGAAGCCTGCGGCCCGGCTCCGTTTCGCTCACCGTTCGAGACTGCTGCGCTCTCCCCTCCGGCCGGCTCGCATCACTGTCGCAAGCGCCTTGCCGCGGCTCCAAGCAGGACACGCGAGTACGTACGGTGGAATCCGAGCAGTGCCTGGAAGGACCAGCCGAGTTTGCCATCTGGTTGACGAACAACGGCCGAGCCGAAAATGAGTCGCGTCGCCTGAGCGGTCTTCGGCGAGGCCGGTTGAACCATCAACCACGACCGCGTTCGTCCGGCGGCCAGCAGAATTTCCGACTCAGACCGCGATTCAACGGTCCACGCAGCGAAGTGATTCGCGTCACCTCGCGCGAGTTCTGCCGCTGCCGCATCAGACGATGGTTTGCCGGCAACCGACAGGAGTGCGCGTTCGACTTTGAAAACCGGCGTCGTGTAAAACGTCTCGATGAAGTCCGCCAGCGATACCTCACGATCGAGGTCGACGAAGAACGCATCCGTGTAATCACCCGCTCTTGCGTATCTTGCAAGAAACGAGGATTCGGGCGCGTTCATGGTGTCGACTGTGTTCATCGTTCAGGCTCCCGCAAAGCCCGCCGGCGACCTCAGAGCCCGAAGAAAAGCTTGATGCCGGCTAGAAGATTCGTCACGGCAACCGACGCCAGGATCAGACCCATGACCCGACTGACGACACTGGCGCCGCTGGCTCCAATCATGCGGTTGATGCCGTTGGACAACAGCATGAGAACGAAGGCCATGAGCAGCACGACGACGAGGACAGCAAAAGTCTGCGCCTGCTCGGCGATGCTGTAGCGCGCATTCTCCGTCAGCAACACTGCTGCCAGCATCGCACCGGGGCTCGCGATCGAAGGCACCGCAAGCGGGAAGATTGCCGTTTCATGCTGATCGTCGTCCGCGAGCCGAATCTCCTCGTCCGGCTTGCTCTCGCCGAAAATCATGTTCAGCGCGAAGATGAACAGGACGATGCCGCCAGCGATCTGGAACGCGGATAGCGGTATCGACATCGCCGTGAGGATGAGTTCTCCGGCGACAACGAAGAACAGCAGGATTCCGGCGGCTGCGAGCGTCGCGACCAGGGCTATCCGGCGCTTCGCCTTTTCGTCGTACTGGCGGGTGACGGCGATGAACACGGGGACCGTCCCGATCGGATCAACAACGGCGAAAAAGGTAATGAAGGTCGCGACGATATCGATCATGGAAATCGGTGCTTATATCTTCCTGAACCAATAACGCCCCGGCGAGAAAAACAGCAGCCAGAGGATCATTAATTGAATCAGGTGATTCAGGGCTACGACCACCTTTGAGAATGTCGGCAGTAGTGCCAGCGTGTCCCAGACACCCGGAACCAGAAGCATCAGCCAGCCAAACACGCTGAAGACCAGGAGCAGGATTCGCGCCCAGTTGCGACCCTGGAATATCTTGAAATAGACAAACGCGGCAATGGCTACGCCCACAGCCTGCCCGACAAGAAATGCGCCCGGCGATTGCGACGCCTGTTGGTCATCCCAATTCACGATTGCGGCGAGCCAGTTGATCGCAAACGCGAGGGCAGCAAGGGAAATCGCGATGACGATTTCTTTAGGGCGCTCCATCGCAGCCCCGTCGGAATGCGGCGGATCGACATCGGCGACGGGTGGGTCGTAAGGGGAATCAGCCATGCGGGACCTGCGTCTGGTTCAGGACATCGTCAGGCAGCGTAGGTTGCGGTCTTTTCGAATGCAAGAAGCCATTTCGGCTATGAAGAGCGATGCGCTTCATCCTGAGTCGTGATCCGCGCCAGACAAGACGTAAACATACGCGTCGGCGCTTGCTCCGTTTTCCAGCGTAACCGTAGTAACGACTCGCTCGTATTCGTCGCCCTCGAATTCGTCGAGCATCTTGAGGGTCTCGCGGAGATCCGATGCAGATAAGACGTATCCGCTGACTTCTGCTGCTGATTCATCGAGCACCAAGCCAGGATAGCCAAGTTCCGCTCCCCAGCCGACCTGCCGGAGATGCCCTCGCACAGTCGCCCGCGCCCACTCTCCGTCGACGGATTGAAGTACGTGCTCATTTGGCCCACTGGGTTGGAGGGAACCGTAGACAAAGAGATGCATCATCGCGATACGTTCGCAAGATTCACTTGGGTCTACGAGTGCGAAACCTCATCACGGCACAGATGGAACAAAAGGTCACGCAGCACGCACGTCCACAAGCTGTCCTTGCGACCGGGGAACGGGAACTGGGTCTCCCGCCTGTACCAAACCGTCGATGTGGAACTCGATGGCCTCCCGGATCAGCGAAACCACCTTGTCTCGGGTTTCGGCTGCGGCGATGCAGCCTGGCAGGTCCGGCACGTAGGCGCCAAAGCCGTCATCACCTTCTTCCACGATCACGAGATACTTCATGGCATTCATTTTAAACCAGCCTGCTTGAGAATGCTGTTCAGCGTCCCGGGAGGGATATCGACTCCTGGCCTTCCCGCAACAGTGACGGTTCCCGCCTTGGACGGATGTCTGAGCTGCCGATGACTGCCCCGTGTTCTCTCGACAACCCAGCCGTCGCTCTTCAGCAATTGAAGAACCTCGCGCACTTTCATCCGACCAGATTCGCGGGGTGCGCGTCGCGGTTCTACCCGAAAAATTGAATGATTTATGCACTATTTACAGGGCACGCAAGCAAGACATCGGAAAAGTAAAAACGCACGGAAGCTCAATCTGGCTGTCTTTTCGAAGCTCCATCTGCCGAGCGCTTGTCGTCTTTCTGCTTCACCTTCTTGTCCTTCTCTTTCTTCTCGGGCTCAGGTGGCTTTCCGTCGAACAACCAGTGTTCAAGCGGCTCTTTGACGAACATGGGGAAGAGTAGAAAAGCTGCGACGAGCAGGATAACGCCGAACGGCGATTCCCAGGTCGCGAGGTAGTACGGCCACATAAATGCGGCGATCGTGTTCATCAGCGTGTCGATGAAGAAATCGATGGCGAAGCTGATCAGCCCCCCGACGAAATCGCCGGACAGATTGTAGAGCTGCGGAATATCGTCGAGCAGGAATTCGCGTATCTCGAGATACAGAAATGTGACGATAAAGCCGAGCGCGTAGAGCCCGCCACCGCGCACCTCCCAGAGTCCGCGAATCCAGCGCTTTCCGGCACCGCCTGCCTTGCGCGGCAGGCCATCTTCACGCGTGAGCTCCACGCGACCGCGCTGTCCCGCCGCCTTCAGTCGATCAGCGAGACGCGGCTTATCGCCCTCGTCGGTCACGTTTTCAGTCTTTATCCAGCTTCGTGAATTTCGAACCTTCGAGCGTCAGGTTGTACATCAGGCCCTTCGAGCCAAAGATGAAGCCGACGACGGGATCGCTGATGTTCGTGCTGTCGATCGTCTTGCCCGCACCGATGTCGATGATCGCGACAGAGCCGTCGATTCCGACTTTCCAGCCCTCACTCTTGCGAAAGTCATTCAGCGCGTCCTGCGTCATGAAAATGATGACGATCGACTTCGCCTGAGCGCCGAGTTGAAAACCGACCGAACCGCTCGTTGTCGCGTAGTAGTCGACCGTCTGGCCGCCAACGCGCAGGACGCCCTCGCCGTGCTCGGCGCCGACGCCGACGCCAACCTTCACGACTCGGGGAAAAACGAGGTAGCCGGCCGCTTGTTCGAGAAAGACCTCGGAGCCCTCGACGGCCTCAGCAAAATCCTTCAAAGCCTCATCTGACCTGCGATCCAGTTTTTCAGCCGACGCTGCAAAACCCGGCAGAGCAAAGCCGAGGAGCAAAACCACAGTTGCCAGTCGCATCATTGTCCTGTCCACCTGAAATCAAGATCGTCGGAGTTTAGCACCGCCGGCTGCAACACCGCTTTACGCGCCACGTCCGCACCACTATCCTGCACGCCCCTCGCGACTCCGCCTTCCCTGATGCGCCACCCCCTGTCATTCATATTCACGCTGGGCTTTGTAACCGGCGTCTCCGCGCTGACGGTCGATATGAGCCTGCCCGCCGTGCCCGGCCTTGCTGCGGCGATGGACACGCCGATCAACAAGGCGCAGGCCATCATCGGTGTATTCATGGCCGGCATGGCGCTCGGACAGATTCCGGCGGGACTCCTGAGCGATCGATTCGGTCGGCTTCCTGTTCTCTACGCCGGCCTTTCCCTGTTCCTGGCCGCCGCCATCGTCGCAACTCTGGCGCAGTCGATCGATCTGCTGCTCGCAGCGCGGTTCGTGCAGGGCTTCGCCGCCGCATCCGGACTCGTCGTCTCGCGTGCAATCGTCCGTGACGTCGCCTCCGGGCAAGAGGCCGCGAAACTGATGTCCCTGATGACGATGATCTTCACTGCGGTGCCGGTGCTTGCGCCGACGATTGGCGCAGTCGTGATCGCGCTGTTCGGCTGGCGCGCGCCGTTTGCGACGATCGCGATTCTCGCCGTCGCCATGCTCGTGTGTATTCGCCTCTTCCTCCGCGAAACACATACGCCCAATCGCGACAGCCATCCGATCGTCCAGCTGAAAAACAGCTTTGCCGAGTTCTTCAGCCACCGGCAAAGCATTTACGGTCTCTTAGTGTTTGTCTTTGCCCCTGCCGGCTTCATGTCGCTGATTACCGTTTCGTCTGCGCTGGTCACCGAGGTCTATGGATTTTCGCTGACCGAGTTCGGGCTGATATTCGCGCTGGCCGGGCTTTCGGTTCTCGCCGGCTCTTTTATGAGCCGGATTCTCGTCGCCCGCTTCTCGCCGATGGACATGATCCGCATCGCTGCGCTGTCGATGGCATTTTGCGGCGCGCAGCTTGCCATCATGGTTGTCCTGAACGATGCGCCGTTCTGGTGGTTGTGGCTCAACGTCTGCCTGTTCCTCGGCAACATCGGCATCCTGATGCCGAACGCGACGGTCGTTGCGCTCGATCCGCTGCCGCGCATTGCCGGCGTCGCATCTTCGATCATCGGCACACTGACAAACAGTGTGGGCGCGAGCGGCGCGCTGCTCGGCGCGTGGCTGTACGACGGAACGGTGCGCGGCGCGCTTACGATCATGACGGTCGTGACGGCCGTCATCGTATTGATCTTCATGATGCGCCCGCTGATCTGCCCGTCGATTCACCTGCACCGGGCGACGCGGGCTTAAGGTTTTACGGCAGGCGCGTGGTTTTGTCGGCCAGTGGCGCGCGACTCTGCGTTGGTGTGATTTTCGGATAGCCGTACCAGAGCATCCCGACCACGAACTCCTCGCGACTGTCGATGCCGAGCAAGTCGTAGAAACGCTGGTCGCGAGTGATCGCCCCGGACGTCCATTTCGTGCCGACTCCGGCCTCCCAGAGATACAGCGAAAAGTTCTGGATCGCCGCGGCGCACGCGCCGTAGTCTTCCTGCTCCCGAATCGGGTCGTCCGACCGTTTACAGGTCACGACCAGCCAGCCGGGTTTCTCGCTCCATTTCTTGCGCTTGAACTCGCCCTTCTCCGCGCCCTTGTTCTCCGTCACGATGTCGCGCACGAGATCGAGGCATCCCTCAATGGTTTCGTCGCCGAGCAGGTAGAAATGCCAGGGCTCTGTCACATGATGATTCGGTGCCCAGACGGCGAGTTCCAGTGCCTCCTCGATGAGCTCGTCGGGCACTTCTGTGTGGAGATAAAGGTCAACGGTACGGCGGTTACGAATGACCTCCGCGAGGTCCCGCATCTCCTGCGTTTCAAAACTTCTCGGCTTGCGCTTCATGGGCGCTCGATGACCATCGCAATGCCCTGCCCGACCCCGATGCACATGGTGCAAAGCGCGTAGCGTCCACCACGGCGTTGGAGTTCACGGGCGGCGGTGAGAACGATTCGCGCACCGGACATACCGAGCGGATGACCGAGAGCAATCGCGCCGCCGTTCGGGTTGACGTGCGGCGCATCGTCTTCAACACCGAGCATGCGCAGGCTCGCCAGCCCCTGGGCGGCGAAGGCCTCGTTGAGTTCGATGACGTCCATCGCGCCGATATCGAGGCCGGCCTTAAGCAGCGCTTTCTCGGCGGCCGGCGCCGGACCGATGCCCATGATGCGCGGCGCAACGCCTGCGACGGCCCAGGACACGATCCGCGCCAACGGCTCACGCTGCATTGCATTCGCCATGTCTTCGTTTGTAATCAGCAGCGCAGCGGCGCCGTCGTTGATGCCAGATGCATTGCCTGCCGTGATCGACCCGTCGCCGCGCACGATCGGTTTCAGCTTTTGCAGACCCTCGATCGTCGATCCGGGACGCGGGTGCTCGTCACGGTCGACAATGACTGGGTCGCCTTTGCGCTGGGGAATCGTCACCGGCACGATCTCATCGGCGAGTCGCTCGACCGCAGCCTCGGCACGCAGCTGACTGCGCAGCGCGAAGGCGTCCTGATCCTCTCGGGAAACCTTGAATTCCTCCGCGACGTTCTCGGCCGTCTCCGCCATGGAGTCGACGCCGTACTGCGCCTCCAGCGCGCGATTGATGAAGCGCCAGCCGAGCGTCGTATCGTAGAGCTCGGTGTTGCGTCCGAAAGCGGCAGACTGTTTCGCCATGACGAATGGCGCACGCGACATCGACTCGACGCCGCCGGCAATCCCGATCCCGGCGGTGCCGGCGTGGATCGCGTCGGACAGATTTCCGATGGCGTTCATACCCGAGCCGCAGAGTCGATTCACGGTCACGCCGGGCACTTCAACCGGCAGACCGGCAAGCAGCAACGACATACGCGCGACGTTGCGATTGTCCTCACCGGCCTGGTTCGCGCAGCCGTAGACGACATCGTCGATCAGCGAGGTGTCGAGGTCAGGATTGCGCTCGACGAGCGCGCGGATCGGCACGGCACCAAGATCGTCAGTACGGACGGACGACAGTGCACCGCCGTAGCGACCAATCGCGGTTCGAACCCCGTCGATGATGAATGCGCTACTCATGTCAGCAGGCTCAGTCGGTTTTGTCTGCGCTGAATGAAACAAACTGCCGACCGAGCCAGAACCCGACGGCCGCCCATACAAGCGCGATAAACGCGCCGACACCTGCGACCGCGGCGAGGCTCAGTCCCAGCAGCGTCGTGAGGCCGGTAAACACCCACGCCCAGAGCATGTCGCCGCCGCGATAGAGCACGATGTCGATGACCGGCTTCGCTTTGAAACGCACTTCCCGGTTGACGACGGTGAACAGCATTTCGCGACCGGGGCGCGTCACCGCGTAGTTGCCAACCCTGCGCGCGATCTGCAGACCGGCGATCACCGCGACGAGCGGGAACATCGCGAGGACGAGCATGCCCAGTGCGACGAGCACCGGAATCGACGCCAGCGTCGTCGGCATGCCGAGCTTCGATGCCACGCGACCGGTCACGAACCAGGCGACCAGAATCGTCATCGAATTAACTGCGAGATCGATCAGTGCGTAAAGCTCGGTCCGCTCGGCGCGGGAGTAGTCGACGAGTACGTTTTTAAGACCGAAGTAAACGAATGAGCCAATCGCGACATACAGGATAATGAAGACGCCGATACCGATCAGGTAGCGGCTCTGAATAAAAAGGCTGAAGCCCGAGAAGGGATTGCGGCCAATCTCGCGCTCGCGACTGAGGTCGACACCGTGATCGGCGTTGCCGAGCTTTGTCCCTTTTTGACTCTCGAGCCAGAAAATGATCGGGACAGGAATGACCAGCATCGAAGCCGACAACAGCATCAGGTTGAGATTGCCAACGTCTTCCGTGAACAGCAGCGGAATCGTCGGTCCGACAAGCGCACCCACGCTGGCTCCGCTTGCGATGAACGCGAAAATTCGAGGGGCCTGCTCCTTGTTGAAAATGTCCGACATGAAACTCCAGAAGACGGACAGGTGAAACAGGCTGAAGACGCTTAACCAGACGTAGAAGCTCTTGTTGACGAGTGTCGGGTTCTCAATCTGCGACGAGCCGAAGTAGAACAGGAAGAACGACGCGGCGAAGAAGATGTAGACACCCGGCACGACCCACTTGAAGCGCACAGTGGAAATGAACGCGCCGTACAAACTCACCGCGATGACGCTGAACAGAAACGTCAGGCTCCACAGGAATGAAACTTCGGCGTCCGACCATGGCGTGACGAGTGAGTCACGCACCGGCCGCAGGATGAAGTAGGCGGCCATGAGCGTGAACACGAACAGGAACGAGACGATTGCCGCCGGCAACTCGTTCGAATTGATGCTCGTGGTCGCCCGGACGATCCGCGCGATCGGCCCTGCAGGCTTCTCATCTGTCATGGTCTGCGTCTCCCTAGTCGAGACCCAGCTCGAACCCGGCCTCGAGCTCCTTTTTGGAGTAGGCCCGGAACGCGATCATCGTTTCCGTGGCGACGATGCCGTCGAGATGGCGCATGCGGTCGCTGATCACGTCGGCGAGATCTTCGTTGCGCGCAACTTTGACGATTGCGACCAGGTCGTGTTGGCCGGCGACAGAAAACACTTCCTGCACGCCGTCCATGTTGACGATCTGGTCAGCCAGTGAAGGGATTCGATTTGTCTCCGCCTCGATGAGGACGATTGCGGTCACCATTGGCGTTTGCGCTCCGATTTTGAAGGCGCAAAGCGTAGCACACCGCCCTCGCGCCGGGCAGGAGGCCCGGCGCGGGAAAGTACGAGCTTAGAGGCTCTTCGCGACGTCCATCAGTTCGTCGGGAGACAGGCGAACCTTGTAATCCGGGTTCGTGTACGCATACGCGATCTTGCCGTCGGTGCCGATCGCGAAGATCGACGGGACAGGAAGTACGCCGTGACGGTCGACGGACGAGCCGGCATAGTCGCGGCCCTTCTTGTCGAGCCATTCGCTGACGCGCGGCGGCGCACGGAATGCGGTGCCGAACGCAATGGCGGCCGATGCGTCCGCGTCAGACAGGAGAATGTAATCGAGCTTCTCGACATCTTCTTTCGTCTCCGGCTGCAGCGACGCGATGAGCTGGTCCGGGCGATCGCCGGACAGGAAGTAGACGTCGATATTCATGTCCTTGAGCTCTGGCAGTACGTGGCGCAGCTCGGAGAGATGCAGGTTGCAATACGGGCACCAGCCACCGCGAAAGGCGATGAAGATTGCCGGCCGTTCGAGTGCCGACGGGTCGAAGACAAAGGCTTCGTCCTCGGTGTCGCGAACGGTGAAGTACGGCGCCGCATCACCCGCCTCGAGCGGCTGAACGGACATGGCGTCCGCGGCAATAGGCACATCCGCATGTCCGGCCTGCATGGCCAGACTGCAGGCCAGGCTGACCGTGACAGCGACGAGGAAACCGAGGTGCAGAGCGCCTTGCGCCCGCTTGAGAAAGACTTGAGACATTATTTTTCCGGTCTTGTGAAAAGCGACGGGTAGACAGACCTGTCGGAGACCCATCTTATTACTGACGGGAATGAATCAGATTGCTTTTTCGAGCAAATCGCTGAAATGCAGCTGGCCGTCCTCGCGACTGCGGGCCTTCGCGCGGTACATCGCCGTATCGGCCTCGCGCATCAGCCCGGTCAGGGTATTCGCGTTTCGCGGATAGAACGCCATGCCGATGCTGGCGGCGCAGTGCACTGTCTTGCCATCGATCGAATACGGCTCCTCCAGTGCCTCGGTCAACCGCAGGGCAAGACGATCGGCTTTTTCCGGAGTCACGTCGGGAACGAGGGCCACGAACTCGTCGCCACCGGGACGCCCGATAATGTCGCAGGTACGTAGCGCTTTGCGAAGCCGGCGCGCGGCGATGGTCAGCAGCTTGTCGCCGACGTCGTGGCCATAGCGGTCGTTCACCGGCTTGAATTCATTGAGATCGATAAACATCAGCGCGCCTGTCGCTGTATCTGCACTGCTCGCCAGATGCTCACTGGCATCGCGCTCGAAGCCCCGACGGTTTAATACGCCCGTCAACGGGTCGGTCCAGGCGATCGACTCGATCTGGTGCTGCTGCGCCTTGCTGTCGGTCAGGTCGATCAGTGTGATCGTGACGTCATTTCCTGCGGGCACGAACACCATGCGCATGAAGCGAATGCCGCCCGGTCCGCTGTGCGACACCTCGCGGTCCACCGTGCGCCCGCCATCGAGTGCTGAGCGTATTTCCTTCAACACCTCGCTCTGGTCGCGATCGTCCATGCCGTTGCACGCGAGCCGGACGATGCCGTCCGCGCCCAGCGTGTAGAGCTCCTCGACCGATACGTCGAGAAACTGGCCGGCGGCCGGGTTCGCGAAGATGCAGCGCAGGGCAGCCGGTCCGTCTGCCGCTGAATCGACCCAGCGCAGGCGTACCACTCCGTTCACCGAGTGATCGATCAGCGTCCGCAGAAGCTTCTCGCTCTTGCGCACGTCGCTTTGTGCCCGCTCGACGTCACTGACATCGCGGAACATCAGGACCTGGCCTCCCCGCACGAAACTGCTCTTGGACCCGATCGGCGACGAGCGAATGTGCAGGAAACGGCCGGTGTCGGTCAGCATCTTTTGCGGCTTTCCGGTTTCCAGCGCTTCGAAGACCATCGTCGAGCCCAGTCCGAACACCTCGATGAGCGGCCGGCGCAGCGCGTCCTCTTCGCGGATGTCGAGCATCGTTTCCGCGACATGGTTCAGCCCGGCAATGCGTCCGTCCTCGTCCAGAACGACAACCGGATCCTGCATGTGCTGGAACACCGTCTCGTAGGCGAGCGGCGCCAATTCGATGAGACGTTCGCCGACAATCAGCCAGGCATAGAACGGAAGCATGAGCGTCAGCGCGAACGGAACGTAAGACACCGTGTTCGGGCCCAGGCCAAAGTCGTAGGCGAGCGTTGCAAAGATCGGCACCTGGCAGGCAACCACGAGCAGGATCAGGCCGCGCCTGTGGGCCTGCGGCACCATCGCACCCTGCAGGATCAGCGTCAGGATTGCGGCTCCGATCAGTGCATACGAATACGGCGCGTGAATAAAGAGAAACCACGGCCCCCAGCTCTCAGGGCGAGTCAGGAATTCACCGTTTGCGTTGACGGCTGGGACGGCCCACATGAATTCGTGGTACTGGTTGGTCGCCGCGAAGACAATCGACACGGTCGGTATAACGGCCAGCAGGACAAGTGCATGCAGTCCCGTTTCCTTGCCCGTGTAAGCACGGAAGCAGGAAACCGCCACGAGCGGAAGCAGCGCTGTGCCGATGAAATGCCCGGTCCGGCCGATGGAAAAAACGTAGAAACTGGTGGCGAACATCTCGATCGCGCCGCCCGCGACCCAGAATGCCATCACGATGAACATTGCGCCGAGCTGCAATGACGCCAGGCGGGTTTTCGCAAGCACGAGGCGCAGGCCTAAGAGCGCGTAGCAGAACGCGCTGACGGATAGCACCAGTCCTGACGCGAGATCGCTTGTCATCGGCCACAGCCACAGTCGGGGTTATGTAGCATAGAACCGGTTCTCGAACTCTTCTGCGAACTGCTTCGCAGCTTGAACCACGGCCGGAAGTGGCATCGCACGGGGCAGGAGTGATTCAAGTAACTGTTTTATATGAGTTTTAAGCGACCAGTTGAGCAGATTGACGGGGTGCCGAGACGGCCGTATGCCCTTGCACCGCTGCAGGAAATCGCCGATAAAGACTCAAAAGCCACGACTCGCAGTTCGACGACGCCATGAGCAACGATCTCACCAAGACCGTGCGTATTGTTCGAAAGCCCAAAGTCGCTCTCGATGAGCGCGGCCATACAGTCTGGGTGGACGAAGTCGAGACAGCGGAATTTGAGCTCGTCTCCACGATGATGCTCGAAGCCATCATCGACTCGGACGACGATGCGCAGAAGCAGAACCTGAAAGAACTCGCCTCCGAAAAAGACGGAATGCTCGCGCGCAATGCGGAGCAAAATCGCTTCGAAATCGTCGACGATGAGGACTTGATGGCGGCACTGTCGGCGGCCGACGATCCGAACTACGACGCGGAACCACGAGTCGAGGTCGTCTCGGAGACGACGGCCGACGAAGAATTCGAGTTGGTCAGCACGCAGATGCTGCGCAAGATGCTCGACCCGGATGGCGAGACGACGCCGGACGGTCCAGACGAGGGCGGTGGGTTTGATCCCTACAACAGTTCCTGACTCACTGACAAGAACCCGGAAGACTCGACTATGAAAGTCTGGCAACGACGCCTTATCGGCACCTTCATGTTGGGCGGCTCGTTTACGGGAATTGCCGTCATCAGCCAGACTGCACTGGCATCCGAGCTCGATGCGGCGACGACTGTGATTGCCGCCGTTTTTCTGCTCCTGTACGCGTATGGGCTTGTCGTAGGACTGCGGGTTCTTGAAGATCAGAAAGCCGCCTACCCCCTCGCACTGCCATTCTGGATTTTGCAGATACCCGTCCTTGCATCGCCATGGCTGACCTTCGCAATGTTCGCCGGCATGAAAGTAGACTTGACGATTGGGCCTGCCTGGAAGCTGGGCTTCAATGTGCAATGGGGCGCCCAGTTCGGTTTCTCCGCGTTGAGCGGCAGCCCGCTCGTTGTCGGCGTCAATGTTTTCGCCGTCTGGGTCGCGAGGCTCGTCTGGAAGGAGAGTCGCCGCGATCCCGAAATCTCCGACAATACAGAGGGCGACGGAGACTCTGACTAGTTCTCGTCGATTATGGACGAGTCAGGAGGCATTCCAGATCGCGCGATTTCAGGTGAACATGCCGATGCAGGAATGCACGATAAACGGTACGACGATCACAAGAACGCACGCTCGATACATCCAGGTCAGGCGTTGAGTTGACTCAACCGCCGCGCTTCGCACAATCGCCCCGCCGATCGGGGCACTTCCTGTCATTCGACGCCCGCGATCTGCGCGCTCGATAACGCGGGTAAAATCGACACTGGATACCGCGTTGGCAAACGAAGAGGGATCGAGACTCCACAGGAAGACCTCGTCCAGCTCCGCCAGGATGTAGTTGGGAACGACAATACTCTCGAGACCGACCGCATTGAGGCCACGATCGCGCTGGATAATCAGCGACAGGACTTTTTGCCCCAAGCAAATTCGAAAGTCGTCTTCAAGCAGATCGCCATTCGCTGTGATGAACTGCCAGTTTTCTGCCTCTTGCAATTCTGCCTGGGTGCAGAGCAGGGTCTCGGTCTGTTTGATGAGGTCATCCACACCCGCAAGTACCTGCTCACGCCGACGCGACGCTGCCTCTGAATCAACGTCTGAATCGCTTGAGACATCGAATTCTGCGTGAGTCTGAGTATCTGCGTGCCCGTGGCTCGCAACCTGCGTTTGTGCCTCGAAGGCTGTGACATCTGGTCTAAGCCACCTTTCGCCCGTTTCGCCACCATCTCCGCTGGATGCAGCCATCGATAAGGCCAGCTTGTAAGCTTGGTGAAGACGTTGAAAGCCAGCCGGATCATCCTCTGGACGCGTTTGCTTCAACTGCGTTGCGTAAGCACGCTTGATGGCGCGCTCTGTCGCGTCGGGCGAAACATCGAGAATTTTCCACCACGGACTCAATTCCAGATATCTCGATCAAAGTGATCAAGCGACTTGGAGAAATCTGCCAGCGCACGCTTGATCGCCTGAATGTCCTGCGTGTCGAGAACAGCTTCAAACCGGTCGATCAGCCTTCCAAGAGCCTCGCGCTCCTGGCCAAGGACTGACGCATAGAGACGCTCTGCACGTGCCGTTGCCGCCCGGACTTCTTCGCGATCGCGAGGCAAGATTTTAAGGCTCTCGAGACGGTTCAACGACGTTTCTTTCTCATCTTGCGTCAGTTGTCCTGGCCGGTTCTCAATCAACTGGTTATGCAACGTATCTGTCGACAGAACACGCACCTCAATTTCCAGCAAGCTGTTGACGTCGTAGCTGAACCGAACGGCGATCTTTTCCTCGCCGGCCGGCCGACGAGGCACCGGAACCGATAGCGTTCCGAGCAACAGATTGTTTTCCGGGTTTCTGCTTTCTCCCTGCAAGATGCGAAGATCGAAGGCTTCCTGACCGTCATGAATCGTTTGAAATTCATGAACCCGACTGACAGGCACCACGGTGTTGCGCTCGATCAGCGGAAAAAATACTTCACGTCCGTAGCCTTCATCGACGTGCGTCGGAATCCCAAGGCTGAAGGGGCACACGTCGGTCATCACGACATCTTCGAGCGTCTCGTCGCGCGCAACCAGGCCTGCCTGAACAGCGGCGCCAAGTGCGATCGTCTGGTCAGGGTCCGAGTCTGTGCGGGGTATTCGACCAAACAGCCGCGAAACGAGAGATCGGAAAACGGACATTCGCGTCGCGCCCCCGACAAGAACAACGTCGTCGATGGCGGACGGGGCGAGATCGGCGTCTCGCAGCGCGCGCTCCATCGTAGAACGCGTCCGCATCAGAAGCTTTGCGCAGACGTCGCGAAAGGCAGCCTCGTCAATCTCCCAGGCAAATTCGTTACTGTTATGCTGGAAAGTCATTTGTGCGGTGCGGTTCTGGGCGATATTGCGCTTCGCCGTCTCTGCTCTCGCGTACAGGCGCTGGCGGGAGGGCTTGTCCAACGTGGATTCGTCAAGATTCGATTTCTCAAGAAACGCGCGTAGCAGTGTTTCGGTGAAATCCTCGCCACCAAGTGCGCTGTCTCCCGCAGTCGAATGGACTTCGAGAATATTGTCGAAGTATTCGAGGATACTGACGTCGAACGTTCCGCCACCCAGATCCAGGACAATGAACCGCTGCTCCTGCTGATCGCGAAGACCATGGGCCAGCGCCGCTGCCGTCGGTTCGTTGATCAGGCGGTTGACTGTCAGGCCCGCTATCTCGCCGGCGTCTCGCGTCGCCTGTCGTTGCGCATCGTTGAAGTAGGCGGGGACGCTGATAATTGCGTGGGAGACGGGATGACCAAGGAACTCTTCAGCATCGTGCTTGAGTGAACGAAGTATGAGGGCTGACGCCTCAACCGCTGTAAATCGCTGGCGCTTGCCAAGGTCGATTCGATGATCGACGCCCATCATGCGCTTGAAAAAGGCGACCGTCTTGTGTGGATGTGAGACGAGGCGTTCCCTTGCAGACCTGCCGACCAGGAGCTTCCCGTCATCATCGATGCCGATGACCGACGGCGTCAGATAGTCACCGTGAGCATTCGGTATCAGGACACTCTTGCCGTCTTTCCAGATAGCGCAAGCGCTATTCGTCGTTCCAAGATCTATTCCAAGAATCGCAGTCTCGGACATTATTCGCCTTTGTAAGTCAGTGTGATACGGAAAACCGGGCGCCTTAGCGCTCGGGATCATTCATCTCCAACGGCAGCCGACGCTATCACTTCGGCCACCGCCGGCTTGAATAGCTCGAGCTCTTCCGGCGTCAGCGCGTCGAGTTCATGTGGGAACACGAGCCACTCATCGGTCGCGTAGAGGTAGTACTCCGGTGTGCGGTCCGTCTGGTTGCGATCCGGCTTGAACCACGGGACGGCAACGCGGATATCCTCTGGCGCGTTGGCGCGGGCGCGACGCCGGATCTCCTCGATGACGGCAACGATTGTATTGCCGGTGTCGAAGACATCGTCGACGATCAGCAGGCGGTCGTCGTAGCAGATCTTCTTGATCACATAGTCGAGACCGTGGACGGCGACCGCGCCGCGCTGGTCGACGCCTGAGTAGGACGACGTCCGGATCGCGATGTGGTCCGAGTCAACGCCGCAGTATTTCAGGATTTCCTGGACGGCCATGCCGACGGGTGTACCGCCCCGCCAGATCGCGATGATCATGGTCGGCTTGAAGCCACTCTCCAGGACCTTGAGCCCGAGACGAAACGAGTCGTTCAATAAATCCTGTGCGGAGAAAACGGTCTTCTTCATGTACGATGCCCGGGTCGCGTTTCACTCGCATTGTAGCGATCTGCACCAACGAATGAACAAGAGATTCATCTCCGCCAACGACCTCTTGACCGACTCGTTCCGGCTCGCCGTCGACATCGCGGAATCAGGCTTCGCACCCGACTTCCTCGTCGGGCTCTGGCGGGGAGGCAGTGCGGTCGGCATCGCGGTCCAGGAAGGGCTCGACCATCTTGGAATTCCGACGGATCACATCGCCGTGCGCACCTCCTACACCGGCGCGGACAAGTACTCGGAGATGATCAGCAAGGCGGACGCGATCCGCGTGCACGGCCTCGACTACCTGACGGACAACCTGTGTTCCCATCACCGCCTGCTGATCGTGGACGATGTGTACAGCACCGGCTCCAGTATCAACGCCCTGCTGCGTCAGCTGAAACGCAAGACGCGGCGCAACCTGCCGCAGGATATTCGGGTCGCGTCGGTGTGGTACCGGTCGACCGAGAAAACGCTGCGCGTGCCGGATTTCTTCGTCCACGAAACGAACGACTGGCTCGTGCTGCCCTACGAATTGACCGGGCTGTCTATTGACGAATTGCGCGAATCACGCAGCGAGATGCCAGACGTCATCGACCAGCTCGACGCCTATCTCAGGTCGACTCGCGCGTAAGCGCAAGCTGCCGCTTCTCATTGATCATCAGCAGCAACTCGGCGGCGGCCTCGGCGTCGCAGAGCGCCCTGTGGTGTGACCTGAGCTCGATGCCGTAGGTGTCGGTCAGCGCCTTCAGGCTGTAGGACGAGTGACCGGGAAACAGCCGGCGCATCGATGCAACCGTGCACAACTTCGGCATGCGAAAGCGCCGCCCGATGCGCTGGAACTCCGCGCGGATAAAGCGATAGTCGAATTCGACGTTGTGGGCGACGAAGATTGCGCCGTCCAGGAACTCTGCAAATTCATCGGCAACGTCGGAAAAATACGGTGCCTCCTCGACCATCGCCGGCGTGATTCCCGTCAGGCGTGTGATTGAAGGCGGGATGCTGCGCTGCGGGTTCAGGAGTGTCTGGAACTTGTCGACGATTTCGAGGTTCCGCACGCGTACAGCACCGATCTCCGTCACGCGGTGCTTCTCGCCGCGACCGCCCGTCGTTTCAACGTCGACCACGACGTAGTCCTGCTCCGGATCGATCACCCACTCGATCATCGCAATACGCGCATCAATGCCGGCCTGCTCGAGCTGCTCGAGTCGCAGGAGCTGGTTTCGGCGCAACTGATCGCCGGCGGTTTTGACTTCGACGAAACGCACGACGTCTTCCTCGATGGTCATTAGGTCCGGATAGCCGTAGCGGGAATTCTTGTAGTCCGTGACCAGGTGCTCGAGCATCGCCTGCATGCTCCTTGCCGGCATCCGGTCGATCATGGCGAACAGCGCATCCAGCGTTTCCTGGCGCCATCGGAATATCCCGTTCGCTTTACCGAACGAGCTCACGCTCACCTTGAGCAGTCGCGCTTTCAGGCGGCGGGGGTCGCGCAGCAAGTCGAACGCCTCTTCGACTTCCCGCGCAAACTCGTCGGCAAAGCGCCCCGTCTTCAGCGACACTGGGAGCCGGTCGAAGGGCGAATGGCTGGGACCGCCGAACAGCGACTCCCAGAACAGCAGGCCGAAAAACGTTCGCCACAGGCTGTTCTCGACTCGGAAGGCCTGTGCGCCCCGCTCTTCGAACCAGCGCATCGCGGCTCGTTCGGGTGAACCGGCGTGTGCTTCGTCAACCTGTATCGTGTCCGCCGCGCGCAGCCGGTCCGTCAGCGTCGACGTGCGTTTGCCACCAAATTTTCTCGCGTAGAAATCTTCGGCGAACAGCGCCTCCTCGCTGGAGGCCGGGTTTTCCATGCAGCGTTCAAGGAAGATCTTCGCGTCGTCGCGCTGGCCGCTCTGGATCAGCAGTCTGACGATGCGCTCCGTGCAGCGCGACGACGACGCGCGCTCGTAGACTCGGAGCGCCGCGTAAGTATCGCCGTCGCGCTCCAGGGCACGGCCGACGCGATATGCGAGCTTGTCTCTCAAGGACGCAGTGGTCGCGTGCTTCGGCACCGGCCAGCTTGCGTCCGCAAGTTCTCGCGCCGTCCTCGTCCGTGCTTCGAAGGCCGCGAGCTTTCGCGAGTACTGAAAAACATCTTCCGCCTCTTCGAGATCCTGGAACCGTGGCTCGTAGTTGTCATCGCCCGACGCCTTGACCAGGCCGAGGTCGCGCATCGTGAAGCGGGACAGGCCGGTCTCGGAGCGTCCGAAGTAGAGAAACAGCCAGAATTCGACGTCGTCTTCACGCCCCATGCGCAGCAGTCCGGACGTCGGCAGGCTGTCGAGTATCTCGTCCGGAGCCAGGTTGGCCAGCGCGAACTCGACGAGCGCCTGCTTTTTCATCGTTGTTGTCAGGCCGACGAAACGCTCCTTGAGCGCACGCAGCAGGCGCTCGCGCGTAACCACCTTCAGCAGCGCGCCAACGTCGTCGACGGACAGCGCGGACAGGAAGCCGCGGCCGCGCAACTCGCGGATCGCGTCGTCGAGCTCCGGAATGTCCGGGTAGTTCAATCGGCTCCGCGCGAAGAGATGTCCTTTACGATTTGCCAGCCGGACGTAGAGGCACTGCGCGGCAAAGCTCAAGCGTTCGAAGTCGTCGCGGAAGGCGCGGCGTTCTGCGTTCAGGACGTGTGCGTAGTGCTCGCCGACGAACTCCAGCATTTCGGTGAAATGGTCGTGGTAGTAGTAGGCTGGCAGCGTCCGGCGGTAGGCCTGCGCCTCCTCCTGGCGGTACTCATCGTATGCCATGACCTAACGCTTCAGCTCACCGCCGAGCGTGTGCACGAGGTAGTTGCGCAGCGCGACGACGCGCTCTGGCGTGATGTCCTGGAAGACTCCCCTCGCGTGCTCCGGGATATGTTCCATTGGCTCGCCGTTGGTCCGGAAAATATAGTGGTCGAACATGCGTCGCCAGGCTTCGCGTTCGTCGTCCGGCAAGTCGCGAATCGATAGCAGCGCATGAAACATCGTGAAGAGCGGCGTAAACATATGCGGCGGCGCATCCCGCCACCAGAAATTCAGCAGCACGCCGAGCGGGCTGAAGTTGCGCACGTGATGGAACCACATGCTGGGAATATAGATTGCGTCTCCGGGCAACAGTCGCGCCGAAACGGCATGTTTGAGCGCCTCACGAAACTTCGGAAAACGCTCGAAGTCCGGATCATCGAGTTCGACGAGGCTGATCGGTTGACCCGCGAGCGTGATATCCAGTGGCCCGACGTAGAGGTTTTCGAGCTGGTCCGGTGGGAACAGCGTGAACTCGCGCTCCCCCGCCACGACGCAGGCGATGTTCTGCGGAAGATCCCAGTGCGTCGCCGTACGCCCGCGGTTCCCTATCCAGATCGACGCCAATTGTTCAACGTCATCGTCCAGCAGGTCGTGTGAGTTCGCGTCGCGCAGCGCCTCGAGGCGATCCGTCATCTGGATTGCACCGGCGTATATGCACGGCGCTGCGTCATCGTCCGCGTGGCGCTGCAGCGTGTCCAGCAGGTTTTTCAGCGACAGCTCGCGGCGATCGAAATTAAATCCCGTCAGGTCCTCGTTATAGAAGTACTGGCCTTCAATTGCAGGATCGCCGACAAAGGCCTTCACTGTCCGCGACGGATCGAATTCCTCAATGTATGCAGCAAGCCGTGATGTGTCGCCCGCGTGCTCGACGATTGGCCAGTCGGCAGCCAGCGATCGAAGCACAGCCGGCTCGTGCAGCGGCTGTATCTCGTTCTCGAAAACGGCTTTCGACACGCCCTCGAATTCGCGGATAGGCTGCAAGACAACGCGTCCGGCTAATCGCCAAGCAACAGATCGCGGCGTTTCTGCAACGCACGTATCCGGCGCTTGTCGAGTACATCGGCAAACTGCTCTTCGATCACGGTATCGCTGAGCGCCGCGAGCTGCCGCCGCCACTCGGCGTTCGGTGTGAGCTCGATCGCGCTCAGCCACGGCGGCACGCCGGCTTTCGGATGGAATCCGTTCCCGTGCCCAATGGACAGCAGCTGCCAGCCGCTTTTCTGGTCGTACACCATCGTGTCTTTCGCACGCCCGAGGTTGTGGATCACGGCATCGAACAGGTACATCGCGGCCCATTGGTCGCCCAGGGGACAGTGCGCACCGCCGCCCTGACCGGATTCGGCCCGCTGCGCCTCGGTCACCGCATGCGACACGTGGAGCTGGAGCGTCCCGTCCTTGCCGTCGACCGTCCGACGGACCGTCGGCGGAATCATGTCGAGACCGAGCAGGCGGTCGAGCCGGAACGCTGCGAGCTCAGGGTAAAAGTTTTTTCCGCCGCGCTTGTCGAATCGCGCTTCAAGCGTCCGCCCGCCCATTTCCAGCGTTACGAGCAGCGTGTCATCCTTGCGCCGCGACACGATTTCACCGTCCTGCAAAATCGCCAGCGTTTCCTCCAGCGGCAGGAATCCGCCGGGACGCGACCCTACCTGTCGCGGATGCAGGGCAATCGCCTGCTTCTCGTAGTCGGGCCCGCTGCGACTTAAGGGCTCGCCGTTTTCAAGGATCAGGACGCTGCCAACGCCGCGGTAGGCCTCGGCATTCATGCCGGTGTCCACTTCGATCACGCGACCGTCGAGTCGGCTTAAGATTTCCCGCGTCGGCGTTGGCGTGTGACCGATCGCGACCCGGTCCGCACCGACGGCCGCCAACGACGCGTCAAGACGCTCGTTTTCAATCAAAGCGCCGCAGGCGATGTTGCCGCGGTACCACAGCGGCCCGTCGAGATCGTGAATGGGTGATGCGTTCAGCCGGACAAATTCTGCAACAAGCTCAGCATTTGCGTCGTCCCGCGCGGCCGACGCGGCGTTGACGATGGAGACATGGTCGAAGAATTCATCTGTCGGATGCAGCAGACCGGCCTCGTACATAGAAGGCAGCATGCGCACGTAATCACGAACATCCTGCATCATCCCGTTGTTGAGGCCGTCCAGGCCGAGCTCGGCTACGACCGGTGACACGCCGCCGTGCACGAAGGCCGTGCGATTCACGACAACCATGACCGGCCGTTCGAGCAACCACGCGCCGTAGCGTCCGTCGGCAAGGAACGCTTCCCTGTGTGCGAAGAAACCCGCGGGAAAACGCGAATCGAAGTCCGCGCGTGTCGGTGCCGCATCGGCATCGCGCGCCACGAGTGCGTCGAAGGCTGCGTCACGCATCGCGGCGGTCTCTTCACCTGCGAAGGCCGCGTATTCGCCTGCGTTGACGTAGCGGAGATCGCCGACGAGGTTCATAACTTCATGGTTACCGACGAGCACGTGCACCCTGCCACCAGCTGCGATCGCCTCCGCTTCCAGACGCATCAGAAAATCCATGGATGCGCGCGAGTCGGCGCCTCGATCGAGCAGGTCTCCGAGGACGACGAGGTGCGTGTCGCCACCGACCCACGCGCCGTTGTCGTCGATCACATCGGCCGCGCGAAGCGTTTCAAGCAGCGTGTCGTGTGCACCGTGCACGTCGCTCAGGGCGACGACGCGGCCGACGTCCTCGTAAGTCCACGTCTCCGCCTGAGCGCCGAATCCGGCGAGCAGCAGCAGAATGGCGAAGATTTTCCGGGCTCGTGACATTCAACGAGTGTAAGGCGTAGCCCCGGAGCCGACAATGGCAGCCGGTGACGCGCTGCGTGCTAGACTCCAGTCGACCGCGAATCCCGGCACGATCGTATGACTCGCATCCCTATGACTCGCATTCTGGCACTTGTCCTTTTTAGTGTTGCAGCGTTCGCAGCGCGGGCGCAGGACGCCGACCTCCTGTTCGAGTCGCTGGAACCTCTGGATATCGTCATTCACGCGCCGTTCAAAACGATCGCGTCAGAGCGCTCCGACGAAGAGGAACTGGACGGCAGGCTCGATTTCCCCGCCACCGATGGTTCGCGCGCAGAAACAGGCATCAAGATTCGGGCGCGCGGAAACTTTCGACGCGACAAGCGGGTCTGAGCCTTCCCGCCGCTGCGCGTCAACTTCCGCACGTCAGAGATGGAAGGCACGGTGTTCGAGAATCAGGACAAACTGAAACTCGTGACACACTGTCGCCGCAATAACAGCCGCTTCGAACAGGCAGTGATCCGGGAGTATCTTGCCTACCGGATCTTCAACCTGATGACCGAACACAGTTTCCGGGTTCGCCTTCTCAGGGTTCGTTACGAATACACGGATGACTCTCGTGTCGACGAAGGCTACGGTTTCTTCATCGAGGATGAGTATCGCCTGGCCGAGCGAATCGATTTGCCGCCGTTCAGGATCGAGAAAACCCGCGTCCGGAGCCTCGATCTCGACCACCTGCAGCTGAATTCAGTCTTCCAGTACCTGATCGCAAATACCGATTTCTCTCCGATTTCCTCCGGCGATCCGACGAGCTGCTGCCATAACCACAAGCTCTTCGGCCGGGAGGGCGAGCCGATGTTCTCGATTCCCTACGATTTCGATATGTCCGGTTTTGTCGACGCGCCGTATGCGAGACCGAATTCGCGCTTTGCGATTCGCAGCGTTACGGATCGGCTGTATCGGGGTCGCTGCCTGAACAATCCTAAATTGCAGGACACAATCAGCGCGTTTCAGGACAAGCGTGAGGCAATTTTTGAGCTATTGCACACGCAGCAGGAACTCGACACGCGGAATCGCCGTTCGCTCCTTCGCTTTACCCGGGATTTTTACAAGGTTCTGGACAACCCGAAGCTGATTGAGCGTGAGCTCATCGACGAGTGTATCGGCTAGGCCTGGCTCGAAGCCTGCTGGACGTCGCTTACGGCCCAGTCGCGAATCAGTTTGCTCAAGCGCGGGTGAATCAGGTAGCCGACCGAGCTGTGTGGGTTTGAGCGCCCGTACCGTACCGCCTGGTTGTAGATTCGGTAGTCCCGTATCTGGCTGACGATGCGTTCTCGCATCATGACCGCGAAATCGTCTGCAACTGTTCCGTCGTGACAGACGTAGTCGTCCTCGGCGGCGAGGTTTTGCCAGCTGATGATATTGCCGGGAAATCGATTCAGGCCTTTCTCGTTTCTGCCCAGCAAATAGCGGCGAATGAAGTTGTCGCAGAGCGGCGCGCCCATTGTCACAAGCGTGTCGATCTTGACCTCGGCGTAGTCTTTGAACCGGGGATCGCGCGAGAGCTGCCACAGCACATCAAAAGCAATGACCGCACCCATGCCGTGCGCGAGGATCATTAACCGGTCGCCATTTTCCATCGCGGGAATCAGGCGCTCCCGCAGACGCTCGCGTGAGCGTGTCGCAAAGTCGTTTTCGTTGCGCAGGTAGCAGACGAAGTCCGGCGCAACGCGCGAGACGAGCGGCAGCGTCAGGCCGAGCACACCGAGCAGCGGTGCGCACACGTCTGCAACGAATTCCTTCAGCGCAGATTTGCCGGGCAGCGTGTCGTACTGCCGAAAGCCGAATTTCTTGCGCTGCGGAACGGCCTGCAGGGCCTGCAGCGCGATCCTGCGATCGCCAACGTCGAGGTCCTCGTCATAGTGCGCGTCGGGCAGCGCGTCTCGAATCAGGTCGCCGTAATAGACGAGCTCGAGATCAACGGTGTCGAGCGCTTCCATGTCGTCCGGATAGTCACGCTGGATGCCGGAACGAATGGCCGAAAACGACAGCTCCGTCAGCGCCGGTTCGGCCGGTTTCAGTGCGTGGCCGTGGACATAGATCAGCCGCCGGCCTCTCTTGCTCAGCACCATCTCGATCAGAAGTCCTCGTCGCCGGTGTCGCGTCTTGCCATCGTGCGAAGAAACGTGCCGGACATCGTCTTGCCATACTCGAGCTTCCAGATCGCGAGCGTCGTCATGACAAACGCAAACGAAATGACAGCCGAGACACCGACGGCGCCGATACCCGACCCGAGTCCGATGCCGATCGCGGCGAAGATGTACATCGCGTCAGACGGGATCGCGAGAGAGAAACGGAAGCGAACGGCAGCCACGATACCCGCCAGGCTGAACGCAAGCGCGAGGCTGTTCAGAACGATCATCGCGATCCCCGTCACGACGACTGGCAGGATCACGATCGTCTGCACGAACGCCTGGTCCATCTTTCCGGCACGGCTGGTGATGAAGTACACCCACGACACGGGAACGATCAGCACGAGTGAACCAAAGATGGCAAGCGCGAGCTGAATCGGCCCTTCGGCGCCGAGTATCGTGTCCTCGACACTGGAATACACAGGCTCGAAGCTCGTCAGGTCAGAAGACGCCAGCGCGGAGACACCACCGAACGGCAGGTAGTCCATGTACTGCGGATAGCGATCGACAACCATCAGGGACAGCACAACCCAGAGTGCGTAGTACGCAACAATGATCGTGATCGGAATTGTTAGACCGGCGGATCGCCTCATCGCCCCTGACCCAAGCTTAAGCTCGCGCCGTAATCATAACGCATCCGGAGCTGTCCGATGGTAGGCTTTGCCGCTTGATTCAAGGAGACAGAATTCATGGCACAGGATGTACAGCTTCTCGGTATCAGCAACGCAATCGTCGACGTACTCGCACACGTCGATGACGAGTTTTTGGAGCGTATCGGCACGGTCAAGGGATCGATGCTATTGATCGACGAGGAGCGCGCGCGGGAGATCTACAGTCTGATGGGCCCCGCGACGGAAAAGTCCGGTGGCTCCGTCGCCAACTCGGTCGCGGGTCTTGCCATGCTTGGCGGTTCGGCGGCTTACATCGGCAAGGTGAAGAATGACCAGCTCGGCGAAATCTTCAATCACGACCTGTCTTCTCTTGGCGTCGATATCCGGCTGCCGCCGGCCGAGGACGGTGCTCCGACCGCAAGAAGTCACGTCCTGATTACCGACGACGGCCAGCGGACGATGAACACCTACCTCGGTGCCTGCACGGAACTGTCGCTGGCGGATATCACCGAGGACACGATTCAGTCGCCGCGCTGCATCCTGCTCGAAGGCTACGTCTGGGACATTGCCGAAGGCCCGGCGCTCGCGAAAAAGGCGATCGAGATCGGCAAGGCCAACGGCGCGGCGATAGCTTTATCGCTGTCCGATTCCTTCTGCGTTGAGCGGCATCTTGACTCGTTCCGGGACTTCGTCGACGAACATGTCGACATTGTGCTCGCCGACGAGGACGAGGCGCTGATGCTGCTCTCAACGAAGGACATCGACGAGACACTGGCTGCCGTCCGCGACAGCGATGTCCTGTTCGCGATCACGCGAGGCGAACAGGGGTCGGTGATCTGCTCGAACGGCGAAACCGTCACACAGGCTGCGCAGAACGTCGAGAACGTCGTCGACACGACCGGTGCCGGCGATGCCTGGGCCGCAGGCTTCCTCTACGGATGGGTCAACGACTGGCCGCACGCCGACTCGGCTCGCCTCGCAACGCATGTCGCAAGCAACGTGATCCAGCAGATCGGCGCGCGCTTCGAGCCCGGTCTGCTAGACGACTTCCGCCGCTAGCAGCCTGTTTCAACAGGCTGCAAGTCGACGATCAGGCGCCGATCGGGTGCCAGGTCGTCTTCACTTCCTGCGTGTCGCGAATCAGGTAGGGATCCGCCGAGGACTCTGACATCCAGTCGACATCGGGACGTGCAATCACACGCTTGATGTTGTCAGTCGCGGCACACTGTATGTCTTTTGCCATTTTGCGGCCGACTGCGGGATAGACGATGGCGTTCACATCCATGTGTGAGGCGAACTGCCCGGAAAGCTCTTCGCGGAAGCCGGTCAGGATGTTAACGACACCGCCAGGTACGTCCGACGAGTTCAACACCTCGGCAAAACTGACCGCACACAGAGGCTTCGATTCCGAGGCCAGCACGACGACCGTATTGCCGCCGACAATGGCCGGTGCGATGTTTGCGACGAGGCCGATCAGGCTGCTGTCGTCCGGCGCGATCATCGACACGACGCCGGTCGGCTCGAGAATCGAGAAGTTAAAATGCGACGAGGCGACCGGGTTTACAGCGCTGAAGATCTGCTGGTACTTGTCGGACCAGCCGGCGAAGTAGATCAGGCGATCGATCGCCGTATCGACTTCATTCTCCGCGGCCCGCTGTGTTGAACCCTGCTCCTTGAGCTCGTCAATGAACTGCGCGCGGCGGCCTTCGAGCATTTCGGCGATGCGATAAAGGATCTGGCCGCGCAGGTAGGCACTCATACCCGCCCAGGCAGTCTGCGCACTGCGCGCCGCGACCACGGCGTTGCGGAAATCCTTCCGGCTGCTGCGGCAGACGTTCGCAAGAATCTCGCCGTCGGCGCCTTCCAGCGGGAAGTAGCGGCCTGACTCGGTCCGCGGGAACTTGCCGCCGATGTAGATCTTGTAGGTTTTCTGGACTTTGACCCGGGCCATTATTTCGCCTCCAGCTTCAGGTACGCGTCGAGGCCGTGCAGCCCGCCTTCGCGGCCAACACCGCTTTCCTTGTAGCCACCAAACGGTGACGTTGGATCGAACTTGTTGAACGTGTTGGCCCAGACGACGCCTGCTCTCACCTGCTGTGTCATCTGGAATACCTTCGCGCCCTTGTCCGTCCAGACCCCGCCGGACAGCCCGTAAGGCGTATTGTTCGCTTTCGTCAGCGCTTCCTTCCAGGTTCTGAAAGTCTGGATCGCGAGCACCGGCCCGAAGATTTCTTCCTGCACGATGCGATTCGACTGCGACACACCGGTGAACAGCGTCGGGCGCATGAAGTAACCCTTCCGCGGAATGCGGCAGCTGCTCTGGTGCATGTCCGCACCCTCGTCTTTGCCGATCTTCAGGTACTTCTTGATCGTCTCGAACTGTTCCTTCGAATTGATCGCACCGATATCCGTGTTCTTGTCCAGCGGGTCGCCGACGATCAGGGTTTCCATCCGGTCCTTGAGCTTCGAGATGACTTCGTCCGCAACCGATTCCTGAACGAACAGTCGCGAACCGGCGCAGCAGACGTGACCCTGGTTGAAGAAGATGCCGTTGACGATGCCCTCGACGGCCTGGTCGATTGCCGCGTCGGCTAGGATGATGTTTGCGGCCTTGCCGCCGAGCTCGAGCGTGTATTTCTTCCGGGTGCCGGCCAGCGATTTCTGGATGATGCGGCCAACCTCGGTCGATCCGGTGAACGCAATCTTGTCGATCCCGGAGTGATTAACGATGTCCGCGCCGGTGTCGCCCGCCCCCGTCACGATGTTGACGACGCCTTCCGGCAGGCCGGCATCGGCGATCACCTCGGCGAGCTTCATCGCCGTCAGCGGCGTTGTTTCCGCCGGCTTCAGGACAACGGTGTTGCCGCAGGCCAGGGCCGGGGCGATTTTCCATGCGGCCATAAGCAGCGGGAAATTCCACGGGATGATCTGACCGGCAACACCGAGGGGCTTCGGCGTGACGCCCGGGAATGCGTAGTCGAGCTTGTCCGCCCAGCCCGCGTAGTAGAAAAAGTGCGCGGCCGCGAGCGGGATATCCACATCGCGCGACTCGCGGATCGGCTTGCCGCCGTCCAGGGATTCGATGGT
>CAWUHY010000015.1:0-28918 GCA_963922215.1 uncultured Gammaproteobacteria bacterium
ATCTCTATAACATCGTTATCTACAACGTTGTTCTCTATCTCTACCTCCACTACCTTGTCCTCTTCAATCTGGTCATTGAGAATGTGGTTTACTAAAACCTCGACCTCGAGAATCTCGATCTCGAAAACCTGGACCTCGAGAATCGCAGCCTGTTCTTCCTCGACCTCGAGAACCTGGATCTCGAAAACACGTACCTCGAGTTCCTGGATCTCGAAAACCTCGACCTGGAGAACCTCGACCTCGAGAATCTCGATCTTGAAAACCTGGATCTCGAGAACCTCGACCTCGAAAACCTCGATCTCGAGAATCTCGACCTGGAGAACGGCGGCTTTAAAAACTCGACCTTCTTCGCAGCCGATCTCGAGAATCTCGATCTCGAAAACCTCGATCTCGAAAACACGGCCGTGTCGGACTACACGGAAGTCACCTGGACAGCGGACTCCGCGACGAACACGACGGTTGGCGTCGACGTCAATCCGATCTTCAGCCCGCAGCTCGCCGCGGCGCTGACCGCGGATCCTGATGCGAAGGTCGTCCTGACCGTACGTCAGCCCTACCTGACCAGCACGGTGGTCACCAACGCCGGTGCGACGAACGTCAACTATTGTTCGCCGCAGGTCGTCGTCGAGAACCAGCTCCTCTACGCCGCGGTCCTCGATGCCAGCCAGATCAATGACGAAATCGGTGATCCGGATGCAAACCTCGCGGGAACGCCTGCCTTTGTCGCGAATCCGGACCAGACGACGATCATCACGCTGCGCTTCATCAACCCGCCGTCGGGCTTCGACGATCCGGAAATGATCGATAGCAATACCGGCATGGAGATCCACGCACAGCCCGGCACGGAAGGCTCCTGCGACGCCGAGCTCGAAGATGACAACGTCGACCTGATCGCCTGCGAGATCGACTACATCGAGCCGGATACCGTACCGCCCGTCGTTACGCTGATTGGCTCCGATACCGTAACCCTGGAAGCGGGACCTGCTCCGTACACCGACGCCGGTGCGACGGCACAGGACGACAGGGACGGTGTCTTAACGCCGACGATCACCTCGAACAACGTCAATCCGGCAGTGCCCGGCAGCTACCAGGTTGTCTGGAGCGCGACCGATGCGGCGATGAACACGGGGTCGGCAACACGCACAGTCAACGTCATCGATACGACCTCGCCGGTTATTGCCGTGCTCGGAGACAATCCGGCAAGCGTTGAAGCGGGTGACAGCTACAGCGATCCCGGCGCGACGGCGACGGATTTCGTTGACGGCGACCTGAGTTCCGCAATCGCGACAACAGGCAGCGTCGACACCGCCACGGTCGGCAGTTACACGCTGTTCTACGACGTAGCAGATAGTGCCGGCAACGCGGCGGCGACTGCGACACGTGTCGTCAATGTGGTTGATACGACACCGCCGGTCATCACGCTGATCGGTCCTGCCAGCCTGACAGTCGAGGCGGCAGTCCCGTACGTCGACCAGGGCGCAACGGCATCCGACATCGCCGCTGGCGATTTGACGGCGAGCATCGTGACCGTCAACAACGTAAACGTGTCTACGCCGGGCGTCTACACAGTGACCTACAACGTCACCGACCCGAGCAACAACGCCGCCGCAGAAGTCATCCGCACGGTGACGGTAGTCGACACAACGGCGCCCGTGATCAGCCTGATTGGCCCAAGCCCGCTGACGGTAGAGGCCGGAGCGACTTACGTCGATCCCGGCGCGACGGCCAGCGACGCGGTGGATGGAGACCTGACGAGCAGCATCGTCGTGACAAACAACGTCAAACCCGGCGTCGCCGGTCAGTACACGGTAATTTACAACGTGTCAGACAGCTCCGGCAACGCGGCCAGCCCGGTCGCCCGCCAGGTGTCTGTTGTCGACACAACCGATCCGGTCATCGTCAGCCCGACGCCTCCGGTGTTCGTACCGGAAGGGCCCTACGTCCTGCCGCCGGGAGAAACCGTGCTGACCATCAGCTGGCCGATCGCAGTTCAGGATCTTGAAAACGGACTGTCTGTTTTCTGCACGGTTGACGGCGTCGATGTTTCACCGACGAACACGAGCTACGCGAACGGCATCTTCACAGCGGACTTTAGCTACGACTTTAGCGCCGGCACCACGACCGCAACCTGCAGCGCGACAGACCAGGGCGGCAACACGACGACTTCGGCACCGTTCGACGTTCTCGTTGAGGACGTGCCCGTCATCACGGTGCTGCAACCGGTGCTGACGATTCTGTCGGACAGCGGCGGCTCCGGAAGCGCGACGATCACGAATGCGGATCTTGCCGCGAATGTCGCCGTCTCGGACCAGGTCGACGACAGCAGCGCGCTGATTGTCAGCTGCTCGCCGACAGGCGTGCTGAACATTGGCAGCTACGCGGCGAATTGCACGGTCACTGATTCCGCCGGAAATTCGTCGAGTGCGGCATTCACGCTGGACGTCGTCTACCGCTACACGGTGGTCTTCGGCAAGATCAAAGGCAATGCCAGCGCCGGAAGCTCGGTTCCGCTCGATTTCTGGTTCGTCGACTCGGAGAGCGGTTTGAAGACCGACTCCGGCGGATTCATGCCGAGCGCAGTCTGGACAGGTCCATACACGAATAGCCAGTGCGACGTGCCCATTCCTGACGTTCCCTTCATCGAGGATTCGGATGACGCGGGATCCAGCGATTTCCGCTACGCCGCATCGCGCCAGGAGTGGCAGTACAGCTGGGACACGCCGACGGGCTCCGGACACTACCTGTTCATCGTGAGCCCGCCCGGCACGGTTGAGGCATCATCGGTCTGCGTGAGGTTGCGCTGAAGCAAGCGCCTGTGGGAGGGGCTTTAGCCCCGATCAGCGCCCCGCTCTACTTCCGCGCAGCCCCAGCAACCAGCGCGTCCGTCGCCTGCTGTCGCAGATCCCTGACCGATGCGAGATAGCGCAGGGTCGGGACGTCGTCGAAGAACAGACCACCCGCCTCGCCGTGACGCTGGATGCACGCGTCAAACTCGGCGATCGCCTCCGCTGGATAGCCGGCCCGCAGGTAAGCCTGTCCGAGATAAAAGCGAATCAACCACAGGTCCGCCGAGTTGAGCGCTTGTCGAAACGCATCGATCGCGATCACGTATTCGTCCTGGTGAAACGCGTTGATGCCGTCGATCAGCGACGCATACGCGCGCGCGGTGGGACGAAACTGCGACCGGTAGGTCTCCGCAATCTCGTGTGCTTTGTCGTACTGGCCGAATGCGGCATACAGCTCGGCCGCCGGCACCAGCACGCCGTCTCCGCGCATGTTGTCGATCGCGTCGATCACCGACAACGCTCCTTCCGCGTCGCCTTTCCACGCAAGCGCCTGGGCGATTGCCACAGACTTGGTTCCAACGTTGCGCAGAAGAACCTCGGTCCGATCGAGTTCAAGAGCGGGACGAAGTCTTAACAGTGCTTCGTCCAACCGCCCCTGATACATATCGATGTCGGCGAGCCCCATGTTCGCAAGCGATTGTCCGCGATTGCCCGTCTCAGCCATGCGGTCGTAATAGAGGCGTCCGTTTAGCTCATCCCCGTTCAGAACCGACAACACCGCGAGGATCATGTAGGACTTGAAGAAGTCCGGGTCCTGATCGACCACCCAGGACGCTTCCTGCCGGGCGATGTCGAGGTGCCCCGCGTAGAGCGCGTATTGCGCGTGATTGCCGTGATACAGCACGCGCCCGGGATAGATTTCCAGCAACTTCCTGCTCTGCTCGAAAGCGCGCTCGTACTGGGCCGTCATCGTGTAGAGCACGGCGAGATTGTTGTTCCCGGCGCCGTCCGCCGGGAATTGCTCGACGAGCTGCTGGTAGTTTTCAATGGCCTTGTCGTAGTTGCGAGAGACTACCGTGTAGTACAGACCAAAGGTCCTGTAACGCTCACGCTCGGTCATGCGATCGAGTAGCCCGAGCGCTTTCTGCCATTGCTCCTCGGCCTCGTCCGGCCGACCTATCTTGTGGGCTGAGAGACCCCAGCCGGAGTAGGCCCGTGCGAGATTTGGATCCTCTTCAAGCGCGAGCTTGTAAAACTCGATGGCCTCCTCGTCATCGCCGCTTGCAGCGAGGTCCTGCGCCGTCACGTAGTGCTTCATCGCCTGTAGCGAGGCCGCGGTGACAGTTTCGCCGGACGAGACCATGTCATTGCGCGTCTTGTCATCACCGAGCGCTTTTCGCATGTCGGCCGACAGTTCGTTCATCGCCATCAGGACGTCGGCAGCAGAATCTGCGGAGGCCTTCTCCTCGCTGATTTGCTCCCCGGTGCTCGCATTCGTCGCAACGAGGCGCAGCTCGAAGCCCTGTCCCTTGGCCGTAATCTCACCGGCGAGAACGATATCGACATCCTGCCGCACGGCGACCAGTCGGCTGACTTCGTCATCCAGCGTGCTGCCAATATCGAGGCTCTCGGCCAGCGAAAGCGCTCTCTCGCGGGGATAGGCGGTCACGAAGGACGCACCTTCGATACCGAGCGCAAGCGCCTGCTCGAGCGTGCCGGAGAACAGCGTATTGCCGGTGTCGTTGCGAAAATCGGCAATCAGGAGCGACACCGGCGCTTTCTCGGTCGGCTCCGGCGCGTCGTCGGCGACGTTCAGGTAAATGGAGATCATCAATGCGACCGCGAGCACGCCGATAACGACGAAATCTGTTTTGCGATCGCCGAACGGGATAACGACTGTCTCGGTCGCCTCGGCCTGGACTTCAATGCCCTTGTCGGTGACATCGTAGACCCATGCCAGGACGAGCATGACCGGAAACCCGACGACCGCCGCGATAATTAGCGCGCGCATGATCCAGTCCGGCAATTCAAATGCCGGAATCAGAACATCCGCAACCTCGATCGCGATCCAGCAAACGCCGATATATAAACCGGCAGTGCGGAAAACTTCGCGACGTCGCAGCTCGAGAATGAACTTGAGCATGGTGGCTTCGCTAGTGACAGACGGAGGCGAGTCTAGCACGAGGAACGACACGCCTCGCGGCATTCATGCGGGCGATAATCCGGCGCCTCCCCTGCCTCTGAAAGCCCGTTTCACGCGCTCGAATCTCCCGTTACAATGCACGCGGCCTGAACGAATGAGATCGGTTCATGCGTGTGTATCTTTCCTGTTTATTGATTGTGGCTTCTATGGCTTTTGCAGATCAGCCGGTTCAGGACCTTGAGTCCCGTATTTTTGACACCGTGCGTGCCGTTGCGTATTCCGGTTTTCGCGAAGGGCAGCACCCGGACCGGGGCGACGGTGCCAACAATCCGTCAGAGGAAGAGATCCTCGAGGATCTGAAGATTCTCGTTGATCACGACTTCTCTCTTATTCGACTCTACGACGCCGGCGAGAACTCGCGCCAGACGCTCGAACTGATCCGCGAGCACAATCTCCCGATCAAGGTGCTGCTTGGCCTCTGGCTGCGCGCGGAGGTGAGCAATCACGAAGGATGTCCGTGGCTCGACGAACCGATTCCGGATGCAGAGCTCGCCGCCAACGTTCTGCTGAACCAGAAGGAGATCGCAGAGGGCATCCGGCTCGCAAACGATTTTCCCGACAGTGTCGTTGCAATCAATGTGGGCAACGAGGCGCGCGTCGAATGGAATGACCACATGGTGACCGACGAAGCACTCGTCGACTATATCAAGCAGGTACAGAAAGCCGTCGACGTTCCGGTCACCACTGCGGACAACTACGACTGGTGGGCAACCAGCGGTCACGCCGTTGCAGAAGCGTCCGACTTCCTGGGCGTCCATACCTATCCCGCGTGGGAAGACAAGACGATCGACGAGGCGATGGATTACACGATCGACAACATTCGCCGCGTAAGCGAAGAGTTTCCGGACAAGCCAATCGCGATCCTCGAGGCCGGTTGGGCAACGACCGCCTCCGAATTCGAGGAACGTGCGGGCGAACCGGAGCAGGCGCGCTATTTCACCGAGCTCATGCAGTGGGGCGAGGACAACAACGTCACAATCTTTTTCTTCGAAGCGTTTGACGAGCCGTGGAAAGGAAATCCGGACAACGCGCTGGGCGCCGAGAAACACTGGGGTCTGTTCTTCGTCGACCGGACGCCGAAGAAAGTCATGCGCCGGAAATAGCGCAACATCGTAATCCCGAAACTGGCCCCGGCCCGCACCGCTCAAGTTATTTCCACCGCCGCCGTTAGCAATACACGGGGCTGATTCCCGACTGACATCGTGGAAGAAGGAAGTGGCGGTGAACGAATCCGGTCTGTTTGGCCGACTGCACGTCGAGCGTGAACTGGGCAAGGGCTCCCAGGGCTGCGTCTATCTTGCGAGCGACCCCATGCTCAAGCGCAAGGTCGCGATCAAGGTCCTGACAGCCGTCAATGAAGACGTCGCGAGCGGCGACGCGCACAACAAACTCCGTGAAGGCGAAATCTCTGGCCGTCTCAAGCACCCGAACATCGTGACCGTATTCGACGCGGGCGAGTGCCGCATGGGCCCGTTCCTCGTGTTCGAGTACGTCGAAGGCGAAACCCTCGCCAACGTCCTGAAGAACAACGGCCCGTACACGATCCGCCAGGCGGTTCCGCTGATTCGGAAAATCCTGGAGGCCATGGCCGAAGCGCACAGTGCGCTGATCGTTCATCTCGATCTCAGTCCCCGCAATATCCTGATCGCGAACGACGGGACGCCCCGCATCATGGACTTCGGCCTGTCCCAGTACGTCCATAAGATTCCCCGTGACCGCGAGTATGCCGTCGGCACGCTTCGCTACATGGCCCCGGAGCATTTTCTTGGCCAGGACCTTGGCCCGCACACGGATGTGTTTGCGCTGGGCAGTACATTTCTCGAGATGGTCACCGGCAAGCGCGCCATGCGTGGCGAATCGGTAACTGATATTCGCCGCCGGATTGTCGAAGCGAACCCGCACTACAGCAACCTGTCCGAGCTTGAGTCGGGCGAAGAGTTCGAGAAATTCCTGCGCGGCGCAATGGGCAAGAAAGCGGAACACCGCTACGCGAACGGCGCCGACATGCTCGCCGCATTCGAAAACTTCGTGCGTGAAGCCGACCTGGAATCCGCAGTCGTCGAAAACGTCGCGCAACACAGCACGATCGAGTACCTGCTGCGGCGGATGCGGCGTAAGAAAGAATTCCCGACTGTTTCGCGTACGTTGATCGACATCAACAAGCTCACGGCCTCCGAGTCGGACGCCTCCGCGGACAAGCTCTCGAACGTCATCCTTCGCGACTTTGCGCTGACGAGCAAGCTGTTGAAGCTCGTAAACTCGTCGTTCTACGGCACGCGCGGCGGCAAGATCACAAACGTTTCGCAGGCCGTTGTTCTTCTGGGCCTCGAGCAGGTTCGGATGACGGCAAACAGCCTGACATTTTTCGGGCACATGAAGAACGATGACGACCTGCTGAAGGATGCGATGACGCGGTCATTCTTGAGTGGACTGATTTCGCGCCACCTCGCGAAGCGGCAGTCGCTGCCGCAGGCGGAAGAGTCGTTCATCAGCGGGATGTTCCAATCGCTCGGCGAAAACCTCGTGATCTACTATTTCCGTGACGAGTATGACGAGATTCTCGATGGCGTCGCGGAAAAAGGCCTGACGAAGAGCGAGGCCGCCGAACAGGTCCTCGGCGTCAGTCTCGCGGCGATCGGTTCGGCCGTCGCGACGACCTGGCAACTTCCGAAGACAATGATTTTCGCCATCCAGGGAATTGCTGCAGGACGCGTTCCGGAGCCTGAGAGTCCGGAAGAGCAGGTAAGAGATCTATCGGTATTTGCCAACGAGCTGTGCTCGATCGGCTCGGTTGAGGCTTACACCGACAAGAACGAACGACTGGCGGAGTTGCTCGAGCGTTTCTCTCTCAGCGTCAGCGTCGACCAGGCGTACTGCATGAAGCTGATCTCGGCGAGCCTCGAGAAGCTGGAGATGTATGCGCCGATCTTCGAGATCAATGCGAACACCAGCCGGTTCTGCCAGTCGATGAGCGCATGGGTCGCGGAATACAGCGCGACCGAGATGCCGGCCACCGCCCAGCGGACGAGCTAATGATCGCCCGAGAAAGTTGGCACGTCCGTGTGCCGATAGAAGGCCGTCTTGCGATGCCCTTCTAGTCCTGATCGTACTGGTGCGGGACTTCCCGAAGTTTTGACGTGTCGTAGCTCTGTTCGCGCACGATGCGCACCAGATCGAAATACACGTCCGGTTCAAGTTCAGGCGTCCGCGCCATGATCCAAACGTAGTCGCGCTTCTGGCGACCGATGATTGTCGTTGAGTAGTCGTCCGCGACGTAGACGATGCGGTAGTCGGCCTTGATGGGCCAGATGAACTGCATGCCCCAGATCGCGTTGCCCGTGCCCTCTTCGACGAAGCCTTTCGGGTTATAGACCTTTCGCTTGCCGTCGAATCCGCCCTTGTTGAATTCGAACGTCGTCGCGATCGTCCCGTCGTCGTTCATCGCGTAGGTCTCGATCGCGTTGTACGCCTCTTTCTCGATGAACGTTGGGATCGCTGCGATCACGTACCACTTGCCCATAAACTGGTCGAGATCAACGGAGTCGGCGACGCGAATATCGCCAGCGCCTTCGGGCACCGTCGCGCAGCCGCCGGTTCCAAGCAGCGCTGCCGTGAGTGCCGCAAGCAGCGGCTTTCGAGCGTGCGTTTTGACTGTGTTCATTAATTGCTCCTCGCGACCTTGGTCGCTGAAAGACCCGGAACGTTTGTCGCCTCGTAGCGAATGCGTCGATCGCCCTTGGCCGGCCCGTTGAGCGCGACCCAGCGCTGCTCGTCTTTGGTGTACCAGAGCAGGATGTCACCCTTCTCGGCCTTCAGCCGGTAGCGTTCGGTCAGGACGTCCTGACCGTCGACGGTCAGCGTTTCTTCACCGTCTTTTTCGACGCTGACGTCTTCGTAGGTTCCGGTCTGCGGGTTCAGCAGACGCTCGGCTTCCAGGATCGCTGGCTTCCAGTAGGCAAACGTCCGGACGCAGCCTTCGAGTGACATGCCGCCTTTCGTACTTTCGATCTCAAAACCGGATTCATTTTTCTCGCCCTCAACATTCAGCATCGTGCCGTTGTTGTCCGTCTTCGCGTCGATTTCCTCGAGACAGCCGTCCCGCCAGATTTCACGGCTGCGGTGTTCGTATTCGAACGCTGTGAAGAACAGGAAATTCACTTTGAAACTGGCTTCCGTCGTCAGGATGGTACGCTCTCCGTCGTTCTCAACTTCGAAGCTGTGCGTTCCCATCTGCTTGTCATCAAGGTAGACGTCGAACATCCACGTCTTGTCGGTTTCTGCCGCCGACACCGTCGCGATTGATAGCAGTATTGTGGTTAACAGGATTCTCATGCCGCGACCTCCTCAGCTTGTCGGCTGCGCATCATGGGCTCGTAGCCGTCGAGTCGGGCGGCGACGTAGCACATCAGCGGCAGCAGGATTGCCCAGCCGATGCCGATCGGCCACAGACCGCCATCGGCAATCACGACCGCACCGGCTTTCTCACCGGCGGCGAAAGAAAGGGGGCCGCCAATTGCACCGAAGAGCGAGGCGACGAGGTAGTTTTTGCGCAGCCAGCGCATGCCGAGATTCAGTGTGGTCGCAAACAGGATCCACATGGCGACGATCCAATACGGCGCAAGCTCCGCCGATCCGAATCCGGGGTACTGGAGAATACTCTGCTGAATCAGCAGCGTCTCCCACAGACCGCCGACGACGGCTGCGATCAACAACAGGCCGAGCTCACGCGTCGGGCGTGCCGCCCGGGTCAGGTGTACGATCACCGCCAGCGCAATCACGGCAGTGCCGATCTCGGCAAGGCTTGCGGCAGCGGCGAACACCACGGCGAGCCACGAGATCTTGAAAAGGCTTAGATTGAGGGCAACAGACTTCATGCTGCTCTATCTCCCAAATAAAACAATGTCCATAATTCTGGAGATTGGCCGCTGAAAACAGGTCTCAGGCCGGTTTCGATCTGTTTCGGTTTGCAACACCGAAAACTGGCCAAAAACCACAGGTGATTTCTTGGAATTTGACGTAATCGTAGTCGGCGGTGGCGCCGCGGGACTGATGTGCGCGGCAACGGCGGTGCAGCGCGGCAGGCGCGTCCTGGTGCTCGAAGGATCCAACAAGCCGGGCAAGAAGATCCTGATGTCCGGCGGGGGGCGCTGCAATTTCACCAACCTGAACTGCGGGCCCGAACACTTCGTCTCGCAAAACCCGCATTTCTGCAAGTCCGCCCTGAAACGCTACTCGCCCTACGAGTTCCTTGCGCTGGTGGACAGGCACGGCATACCCCACGTCGAAAAGACGGCCGGGCAGCTCTTTTGTGAGCGCTCCTCGAAAGACATCCTCGCGATGCTCCTCAAAGAATGCGAGGGCGCAGAGCTTGTAACGGACGCGGGCGTCGAACAAATCGAGTGGAATAGCCGGTGGCAGCTTTCGACGGCGAAGGGCCGCTTCGAGGCGGACTCGCTGGTCATCGCGACGGGCGGGTTGTCGATCCCGAAGATGGGAGCCTCGGGCTTCGGCTATGAGGTCGCGCGCCAGTTCGGACTTGACGTCCTGCCCACGCGCGCGGGCCTCGTTCCGTTCACTTTCACCGGCGCAATGAAGGCGCTAACCGAACGCTTGTCGGGCGTCAGCGTCGCAGCGGCCGCATCGGTCGGCGACGCGCGATTTGCAGATGACATCCTTTTCACACACCGCGGCATGAGCGGCCCCGCTGCGCTGCAGGTTTCAAGCTTCTGGGAACCCGGTGACGCCGTCGCAATCGCGCTGCGCCCGGACGTCGACATCGAAAATTTCATGCTGGACGCCAAATCGACCGCGCCGCGGTCGCGACTGCGGACGGCGCTGGGCTCACTGCTGCCCCGTGCGCTGGTCACCGAACTTGAAGGCCTGTTTTTTAACGATCTTAAAGAAGCGCCGCTCAACGAAATCAGCAACGGTCGATTGTCCAGGCTCGCGAAGACGCTCGGCGAATGGGTGCTGAAGCCCGCAGCAACGGAGGGTTACCGCACCGCCGAAGTCACTCTCGGCGGCGTCTCGACCGACGCCGTGTCGTCGCGCACGTTCGAGTGCAAGACCGTACCGGGGCTGTATTTCATCGGCGAAGTGCTCGACGTCACCGGACAACTCGGCGGCTTCAACTTTCAGTGGGCCTGGGCTTCAGGACGCGCCGCAGGAGAGGTCGTCTGACAGGCTGCTAGGTATCGGGCTTGCCGTCATCCGCGGCATCGACGTCTTTCTTCGCCGGTGGCACCCATCCGCGATCGGCGCGGCTCGCAAACACCGACTTGCCGAGATACAGCGAATCCTGCTGGGCGATGTGGAACTTCGTCCGCTCGACATAGGCCTCGTTCTCGTGAACGGGGATCGACGGATCGTAGAGCCCCGCGAGATCCGCCAGGGCCGCCTTGTCGCCCTTGACGAATGCGGCAGTGTGGCGCTCCGCTTCGAAGGGATGTGCGCCAAGGGCTTCCAGGGCCGACCGGCCGGTTCGCACTGCGCTGTCGAAGCTTTCGCGGATGATGTCCCGCGCCCCGGCCGCCCACAACTCGTACACGTGATTTCGGTCGAGTGCGCGAACGGTCATGTGCAGGTTCGGGTAATTCTTTTTCACGTAGCGGACGAGTTCCAGCGTCTGCTCGCGCCCGCCGATTGCGATCACGAGCAGCCGTGCCTTCTCGATGCCGGCGGCATGCAGCAGGTCCGGACGCATCGCATCACCGTAAAACACCTTGATCCCGAACTTCCGCAGACGCTCCAGCATCTCTGAATGATGGTCGAGTACGACCGTCGAATAGCCAGCGCTGCGCAGTATCCGGTTAACGACACCGCCGAATCGTCCGTGGCCGGCGATGATGATATCGCCCTGCTCGTCGATGTCGTCTGCTTCCCTGGTCTGGACCACGGTGAAACGGGGCGCGATCAGTTTTTCGTAAACAATGAAGAGCAGCGGCGTCAGCAACATGGACAGCGCGACGACGAGCAGGAGCTGATCGGAAATACCTGTCGGCAATACGCCGGCGGATACGGAAAATGCAAGCAAGACGAAGCCGAACTCGCCGGCCTGTGCCAGCCCTAATGTAAACAACCAGCGGCTCGAACCGCGCACCGGGAAAACGAAGGTCAGGGCGAGCAGGATGAGGCCCTTCAGGAGCATGAGTCCCAGGGTGGCCCCCAAAATAAATCCGACGTTGTCGAACAGGAGGCCGAAGTTGATCGCTGCCCCGACCGTGATGAAGAACAGGCCGAGCAACAGACCTTTGAACGGCTCGATGTTCGACTCGAGTTCATGGCGGTATTCGCTGTTCGCGAGCACGACGCCTGCGAGGAACGTGCCGAGCGCCGGCGACAGGCCGACGACAATCATCAGCAGAGCGATTCCGATGACCATCAGCAGTGCGAATGCAGTGAACAGCTCACGCAGGTTGGCCATTGCGATGAAGCGAAACACTGGCCGAACGAGGACGCTTCCGCCAACGACGACGAAAGCAATCGCGCCGACGGTCACGAGCGCCCGCTGCCAGCCCTCCAGGGTCTCGATGAACGCAGGACCGTGCGCCCCGCCGCCGTGATCGCCGGCCTGCGATGCCAGGCCCTGCAGTTCCGGGATCGCCAGCAGTGGCAAAAATGCGAGCATCGGAATAACGGCAATGTCCTGGAACAGCAGCACCGAGAAACTCGCCTCGCCGCCGTCGCTCTGCATCAGGTGTTTCTCGTTCAGCGTCTGCAGGACGATCGCCGTCGACGACAGCGCGAGCACCATGCCGATCGCGAGCGAAATCGTCCACGGCTGACCGAGCATGTGCGCGATCGCCGCGATCGCAAGCAAAGTAATGCCAACCTGCAGGCCACCGAGGCCGAGCAGCCGGTTGCGCATGCGCCAGAGCATCTTCGGCTCGAGCTCGAGGCCGATCAGAAACAGCATCATGACGACGCCGAACTCGGCGAAGTGCTGAATACTGACGACGTCAACATGCAGCTGTGCAAGTACGGGACTCAGGACAATGCCAGCAATCAGATAACCGAGCACCGAGCCGAGACCGAGCTTGGATGCGATCGGGACAGAAATCACGCCAGCTACGAGGAAGAGCACAGCGATCAGCAGCAGGTCCTGCATCTAGTCAGCTCCCCTGCTGGCGCAACGCATGTCGTTCCGGCAACTACGCAACAGTGTTCACCGGCAGCGTCTCCGCATGAACGGTGTCCATGTCGATCGCGCGATCGATGTCGTAACACTCATCCCGGTACGCTTTCAGCAGCCGCAAGTAGCCGTCGACATGCTGTTCCGCCCGCCCGTCCTCTGGCGCATGCAGCGCGCTGAAGAGCAGGTACGGCGCAGGGAACTGCATGTGGCACAGTCTCGCAGTCTGTTCGAGCGGACTCAAAAAAGTTCGCACGGGGAAGCGTTGCTGCCCCTCGGCACAGTACGCTTCTGGCGGTCCGGCAGCCGTCAACGCAAACTGCAGTATCTTGCCCTTCAATGCTTCGCCTTCACTGCCGTAGGCAAAGCCGTGTTCGAGTACGAGATCGATCCATTCCTTGACGAGCGACGGCGTCGAGTACCAGAACATCGGGCACTGGAAGACGATTACATCGTGCTCGACGAGCCGCTGCTGTTCCACATCGATGTCGATATCGAAACGCGGATACTCGGCGTACAGGTCAACGATTGTCGCGCTGTCGACTCGTCGGGCGGCGCGGTACATCAGGCGATTCACCTGCGAGTGCTTGTGGCCCGGGTGGGCGTAGTACAGAAGCAGCCTGGCCATTGTCGTCCGCGCAGTGAAGAGGCTTGCGATTCTAGCAGCCTGTCGAAAAAGCCATCCACGGCTTTTTCCAGCGCGCACTGCGGCCCTGGCTTCGGTTTACTTGCGCGAGTGCCAGCAGCATACTTTGCATTCGTTCGAGCGGGAGTAACGCCATGGGAGAGATGGGAATTCTCGGCCTGATTCATCTGGCCATCGTCATTTACGCGCTGATCCAGATCTTCGGCAGCACGGCATCACTACTCGGGAAAATTATCTGGATACTCGTGGTCGCAGCGTTCCCGGTCGTCGGCGTCATCATCTGGTTCTTTTTCGGTCCCGGCACACCCAAGCGCTAGGCCGGAATGCCCGACCGAACGGCCTGAAAAGGGTCTGCACTCGAATATCGAACCTGCTTCGCAGCATCGTTGCAAACCGTCGGGTAAACTTGAACCCTGATTGCCGAAGAGACCAATTGCCGTGCGCCTGGCGCTTCTTTCACTTTTCATACTGACCGCCTGCCAGCCTTCGCCGGGCACGACGGGCGACGATGGCCCGATTCGCATCGGTCTCCTGCCGGATCGCGCAGCGGAGACTCAGCGCGCACGCTTCGCTCCGGTCTTCGCCTACCTCGAAGAGGCCACAGGGTTCGAGTTCGAAATGGTCATCGAGGACAACTACGAAACGATGCTCCAGGGTTTCCTCGATCAGGATATCGAGGTCGCGTATTTCGGTGGCGTGACCTACGTGAAGGCCAGGGACGCGGCCATTCCGCTCGTCCTCCGGGACGTGGATCGCCAGTTTTCGAGCTGCATGGTCGCGCGCGTCGATGATGCCCGCGCGTCCGTCGAGGAATTCGCCGGAACGCATTTCTCGTTCGGACCGGAGCTTTCCACCTCCGGACACCTCATGCCCCGCTATTTCCTGGGGCTGAGCGGCATCGAGCCGGAGGCGCATTTCGCGTCCGTCCGGCATTCTGTCGGTCACGATCAGACCGCAAGCTGGATCGCGGAAGGCGAAGTCGACTTCGGATCCGTGAACTGCACGGCTCTCGAGTCCTTTGACGAGAGCCTCACATCCTCGCTGCGCGTCGTCAGCCGTACGCCCACGTTCGGAAACTACGTCTGGGCGGCACATCGCACGGTTGCCCCGTCCGTGCGCGAAAAAATCATCGATGCGTTTCTCGCACTGGACCCGGACAACGCTGAGCACGCCGCGCTCCTGGATGCCCTCGGCGCACAAACCTATTTCCCAGCGAAACAGTCCGACTTCGATGCCGTTCGCATGGCCGTGGAAACCGTACAGGGCGTCAACGACGCGGGCGAATGAAACAGCGCGACCGCACAGGCCGGCTATTGACGCGTTTCGCGCTGGTCATGACCGCCGCGATTCTGACTATGCTGTTAACGGTCGGCACGGCGATGTACGCGATCAAGGTCGGCGAGTCTGACGTTTACGACAGGATCACCGGCTTCCATCTGCGCACGATCACCCTGCTCGAACAGCTGATGGCGGACAACACGATGCTGGTTGCCCGTGCCGATGCGCGTCATTCGCCCGACAACACGCGGGACTCGATCATTGCCGCAAGCGAACTGCCGTCAGAACAGATACTGCTTTACTCAATGCTGCAACGCCTCGAGTCACTGCAGTCGCTGAACACCGAGTATGGCGGCAATGAATACGCCGCCGCGCTCGACAGGCTGGCGATGCGGCTTGCCGAACTGGAGGCGCTGGTTGCCAGTCTGCACTCCATTGCTGCACTCCGCGACATCACCGCGTCGATCGACACAGCGTCCAGCCAGCTCGCGCTGTACCACGAGGCAGCGATCGATGTTGATCTGGCAAATCTGAAGACCGGCGTCGGGCACGTTCGCCCGATGGCGGTGCTGTTTCTCGGGATAGCCGTCATTCTCCTGGTCGTTGCGGTCGCGACCTGGCGCATGTTGCGAGAGGGGATTGATCGCGAGGAGCGTACTCGCGCTGAGTTGCTCGCGAGCCATGAACAGATGCACCAGATGCAAAAGCAGGAGGCGCTTGGTCACCTAGTCGGCGGCATCGCGCACGATTTCAATAACATCCTGACGGCAATTCTCGGTCACACGAGCGCGCTGCGTGCTCGCGAGCACGACTCCCAGACCGAGCACAGCCTGGAAGAAATCCAGAAAGCCGGCACGCAAGCCGCAGGGCTGACGAGTCAGCTTTTGAGTTTCAGCCGCACCCAGTCCACGGAAAACCGGACGTTCAGCATGAATGCCGTCATCCGGGAAATGGAAAACATGCTGCGCCGGTCGATCGGTGAGATGAACGCGCTCGACTTCCAGTACGCCGAGAAGCTTCCGGCGATCCACTTTGATCCGGTCCGGATTCAGCAGGTCATTCTCAACCTCGTTCTGAATGCGCGCGATGCGATGCCGGACGGCGGCAGGATTGTCATCGCGACCGACACCGTGGACATCGATGACCTCGCCGATATTCGCGAAGGGATCCCCCCCGGCCGCTACGTTCGGCTGTCGGTGATGGATACCGGCAAGGGAATGGACGCGGCCACGCAGGAAAAAATCTTCGAGCCTTTCTTCACGACGAAACATCGCGAGCGCGGAACGGGGCTGGGCCTGTCGACGGTCAGCGGTATCGTGGCTTCTGCGAAAGGCGTCATCCGCGTCGAAAGCGAACCGGATCGCGGGTCGCGGTTTACCGTGCTGATACCGGGCAGCGACAAGGTCGCGGAAGACCTGGGCTCTGCGGACAACAGCGCGCCAGCCGGTAATGTCGGCGGCGCTGAAACGATCCTGCTTGTCGAAGACGAGTCCATGATCCTCACGCTCCTGACAAAGAACCTCGAGGAGCGCGGGTATACGGTTCTCGCCGTCGACAACGGTCGCGACGCGCTCCGCTACTGCGAGGACCGATCGCTCACGATCGACCTCATCGTGTCGGACGTCATCCTGCCGGAAATGAACGGCGCCGAATTCATCGTCGAGGCGAAAAAACTTCGGCCCGATGCGAGCTACGCAATGATGTCCGGCTACACGCAGGACGTGATCGAACGCAGCGGCATCGCGGAAGGCAGCGTACCGCTGATCCGGAAGCCCTTTGAAATCCCGGACTTCCTCCAGTTTGTCCGCGCCGTGATTGAGGGCCGGCCTCACGCGCGCGAGCGGATGATCAACGCCTAGAACCCGCCTCGTATCCGCGGAAGTTCCTTCCAACTGGTCACTTTTTTCAGGATGTGTAGAATCTTGGCCTCGATAATATGGGGGAGATTCGGGGATGGATCGACGACACTTTCTGCGCTCGTCCGTCGCGGCAGCGCTCGCCGCGAGCACTCCGGCCTATGCCGACTGGCAAGACGTTCTGCATCGTCCAACACAGATACCGCACGACCTTGACGCGGTCACCCTTGACGGCGAATCCGTCACACTGGCAAAGGCATCCGTCCAGGAGTTAAGCGACAGCCTGAAGGGCAAGCTCTGGCTCGCCGGCTCCAACGAGTACGACGAGGCACGCACGCTGCTGGAACCGAGCTTCGACAAGCACCCGGCGTTCGTCGTTCAGCCGATGAATGCGGGCGACGTCTCCAACGCTGTCCAGTACGCGAATGAAAACAACCTGCTCACGGCCGTCAAATGCGGCGGACACAGCGCGTCAGGCAAGTCGAGCTGCAACGGCGGCATGCAGATCGACCTCTCGCGGATGCGCGGTGTCTACGTCGATCCAATCGACAGAACGATTCGAGTCGCCGGCGGCAGCCTGCTCGGCGAAATGGATCATGCGGCGATGGCACACGGTCTCGTGACGACGGCCGGCACGGTGTCGCACACGGGCGTCGGTGGTCTCGTGCTCGGCGGCGGCTTCGGCCGTCTCGCTCGACGCTTTGGCCTCTCGATCGATAACGTCCTGGAAATGGACGTGGTCACGGCCGATGGCGTGCTGCGCCGCGCGAGTCCGGCGATCAACCCGGATCTTTACTGGGCGTTGCGCGGCGGCGGCGGCAATTTTGGCATTGTCACCTCCTTCCTGTTCCGCCTGCATCCGATGCAACGGCAGGTCGTCGCCGGCAGTCTCATCTACCCGTTCGAACAGGCGAAACAGGTCGCCACGGCATTCGGCGAGTACGCCGAGGCTGCGCCGGACGAGTTGCACACCAATATCTTTGTTGGCTCGCCACCGGGCGGCAATCCGATTGCCGTCATCGGCTTCGAATGGAGCGGCGATGCCGGGCGCGTCGATGAACTTATCGCGCCAATGCTGAAAGCCGGGACCGTTGTGCAAAACACGATCAAGCCGATCGACTACGTTGCTCTCCAGCGTTCGGGCGACAGCGACGACATTCGAGCGAACGCGAGCTACATGAAGACGGGCTTTATCGGTGAATTCACGCCGGACCTTGCGGCGGACATGATCGATAACTATGAAGCCTCTGAGGGCCGGGTGCACTGGATCGGCACGCAGCAGTCAGGCGGTGCTATCTCACGCGTTGCGAACGATGCGACGGCCTTCGCCCACCGCGATGCGCATCATAATCTGCTCTCATTCGTCTCGTGGAAGTACGGCGAGGACGGCACAGCCCACAAGCAATACATCAAGGATCACTGGGCGACGGTCGAAGCGTACACGCAGGGCTTTTACTCCAACGACGTGTATGCGGAGTCGCAGGATGAGATCAACCAGAACTATCGCGGGAACTTCCCGCGGCTGCTCGAAATCAAAGACAAGTACGATCCAAAAAACCTGTTCCGCCTGAACGCGAACATAAGAAAAAGCTAAAACTGGGGAAATCAATGAAACGCTATCTATTGCTTGCGGCTTTCGCCGCGCTAGCCGCCTGCGGAAAATCTGAAGCTCCGGAAGCGACAACCGAAAGCGCCGCGCCGATGACGCTGGACGATGTACCGCTTGTCCCGCGTGAAACCTACTTCGGCAATCCGGAGCGCACGCAGGGCCGCATCAGCCCGGACGGGACGATGATGAGCTTCCTCGCGCCGCTCGACGGCGTGATCAACGTCTGGGTCGCGCCGCTCGGCGATTTCGATGCAGCGAAGCCAATCACCGACGACAAGCTGCGCGGCATCAGCGGCCACCAGTGGGCGCCCAACAGCAAGCGCATCCTGTACACGCGCGACACAGGCGGCGATGAGGACTTCCATATCTTCTCGGTCGATCCTGCGACCGGAGAAGCGATTGACCTTACGCCCTTCGACGGCATCCGCGGCTACTTTATGGGTAGCAGTACACGTCATCCGGACGAGTACCTGATCGGCATCAACAACCGCGATCCCGTCTGGCACGACGTCTACCGCGTCAACGTCATGACCGGCGAACGCGAGCTCGTCGAAGAGAACAACGAATTCACGGCCTACCAGGCCGATCTCGACCTCGAACTGCGCCTTGCACTGAAGGCAGCGGAAGATGGCGGCATGCATGTGTTCAAGCGCGGCGACGACGGCGACTGGGTGGAGTTCTTCAAGATCGAAAACGAAGACTCGCTGACGAGTAACCCGGTCGCATTCCTCGACGACGGCGAACACTTCCTGATGATTGACAGCGCCGGCCGCGACAAGGGAGCGCTGGTCAAGGTCAACATCGACACGGACGAGCGCGAAGTTATCGCGGAAGGCAAGCAGGCGGACATCAACGGCGTGCTCACCGACCCGAATACGAACGAGCCGCTCGCCTACAGCACGAACTACAAGAAGAGCCGCTGGGTTTCGCTGTCCGACGAAGTCGCCTCCGACATCGACACGCTGCAGAACGCGCTGGAAGGCTCAATTTCTATCCTCGCCCAGACCAACGACAACAAGGTGTGGACCGTCGCGAGCGACAGCGCTGAGAAACCGCTCACCTACTACGCCTACAACCGCGAAGACGGCTCGCTCGAAGAGCAGTTCAGCGCACGGCCGGCGCTTGCCGAAGTTCCGCTCGTCGACATGCACCCGGTCTCGATCACGTCACGCGACGGACTCGAGCTTATTTCCTACCTGAGCCTGCCGAAGCACACGGATCCGGATGGCGACGGTCGTCCGGCCGAAGCGCTGCCGATGGTGCTCGTTGTCCACGGTGGCCCGTGGGCGCGCGACACCTACGGCTACAACTCGCTGCATCAGTGGCTCGCAAACCGCGGCTTCGCCGTGCTCTCCGTGAACTACCGCGGCTCGACGGGCTTCGGCAAGGCGTTCGTAAACGCGGGCGACCGCGAGTGGGCGGCGGCCATGCACGACGACCTGCTCGATGCCGTGCAGTGGGCGGTTGACGCTGGCGTGACGACGGAAGACAAGGTCGCGATCGCCGGCGGTTCCTACGGCGGCTACGCGACGCTGGTCGGGCTGACGTTCACACCTGAAGTCTTCGCCTGCGGTGTGGACATCGTCGGACCCTCGAGCCTGGTCACGCTGATCAACAGCATCCCGCCGTACTGGAAGCCGGCGATGAACCTGTTCAAACAGCGTGTCGGTGACGTCACGACCGAAGAAGGACGACAGTTCCTGCGCTCGCGCTCGCCGCTGCACAAAGCTGACCAGATCACGAAGCCGTTGCTCATCGGACAGGGCGCGAACGATCCGCGCGTCAAGCAGCCGGAGTCCGATCAGATCGTCGCAGCGATGGAAGAGAATGAGCTGCCGGTCACTTACGTCCTGTATCCGGACGAAGGCCATGGCTTTGCACGGCCCGAAAACCGCGAGTCGTTCTTCGCCGTCATGGAGAGCTTCCTCTCGGACTGCCTCGGCGGTCGCTCGCAGGCGCTTGACGGTGCGTTCGAAGGCTCGTCGACGACGGTTCCTTCCGGCATCGAGCACGTCTCGGGCCTCGCCGAAGCGCTGGAAGGCTTCGAACCGGTGATCAAGAAGTAAAAACAACGCAGCGCGTCGAAGGACGCGGATGCTGGCATGAAGAACGGCTCTCTTTTAAGGGAGCCGTTTTTTTTGCGCCGTGACTCGCATCGTTCACTGCTAGACTGACTTTGTTAAAGAGCTACGGATTGAGCCGTGTCCAAATCATCCATTGAATCTGACATCGCCCAGGGCCTGCACTTCATCGACGAAGCGACCGGCGGCGTCGTACCGCCGATACAGCCGTCAACGACCTTCGTTCGCGACGCAGACTACGAACTCTTGCGCGGACGCGGCTACGCACGCGACCACAACCCGGGCTTCGAGCACGCCGAAAATATGCTTTGCCGCATGGAGGGCGGAGCGGATGCGAAGTTGTTTGCGTCCGGCATGGCGGCGGCAGCCACCGTCTTTCAGTCGCTCGCGCCGGGCGACCGTGTTGTTTGTCCGTCCGTCATGTACTGGGGGCTCCGCGGCTGGCTTGTCGATTTTGCGAAGACCTGGGGGCTCGATCTTGTGCAATTCGACGCCACGCAAGACGGCGCACTGGAACAGGCGCTGGACGGTCGTCCGGCGAAACTCGTCTGGATCGAAACGCCCTGCAACCCGACCTGGGACGTCATTAGCATCGCGGAGTCGGCGAAACTGGCGCACGACGCCGGCGCAGTGCTCGCCGTCGACTCGACCGTCGCGACGCCGGTGTTGACTCAGCCAATCGTCCACGGCGCCGACCTCGTCATGCACAGCGCAACGAAGTATCTGAACGGCCACGGCGATGTTGTCAGTGGCGCGCTTGTGACGGCGAAAGAGGATGCGCTGTGGGAACGCATCGGTGTGCTGCGCGGCGAAGGCGGTGCGATCGCGGGTTCCTTCGATGCCTACCTGCTGCAGCGCGGAATGCGCACGGTTTTCCTGCGCGTGCGACAGTCATCGGCCTCGGCGTTGGCGATCGCGAAACATTTCGAAAACGACAAGCGACTCGAGCGCGTATCGTATCCGGGGCTGGAGTCACATCCCGGTCACGCGATCGCGAAGACCCAGATGAGCGGCGGCTTCTCGGGCATGTTGTCCTTCATGGTGAACGGCGGCGCCGAAGCAGCGCTTGCGTTCATCCGGCGACTGAAGCTCTTTATCCCGGCAACATCGCTTGGCGGTGTAGAAAGCCTCGTCGAACACCGCTACTCAATTGAAGGTGCGGACAGCCCGATTCCCGAAAACCTGGTGCGGCTGTCGGTCGGGATCGAGCGCGTGGAAGACCTGATCGCCGATCTGGATCAGGCGCTGGGTTAGGTCGGCTGCGTGTCAGTCGACGCTGTCAATCGTATGTGTAATCACAGCGAAAGCATTTCTTTGGAAACGGAGGGCAGACAGTAACGCCTCCCACCCAGACTGTCGGACTCCTGCAATTCGGACAGCTGAATGCGAATAAAGGCAGGCTGCCCAGAACAGCCACGAACCAGAAAATCTCGGGGCGTCGCGAGATGACAATGATCAGGAAGACGAACAGCGCCGTCAGGTAAGCGAATACGTAGCGGCGGTTGTTTGATGATTGAATCATTCGAACTGGCGTCTCTCTTCCTGACTGGCGAGGCCGTGTTCAGCTGCTAGTCGGCACCGGACTCATTCTTTTGCCCGGACTGCGCCGCAACAACACGCTCCGCCGCCATTAGAACCCGATCCGCGAAGCTCGCGTCGCTGTCCCAGACCGCGGCCAACGCATCGTAAATGTCGCGAGAGTCGGCAGCCTCCGCGAGACCGGTCGCTTCGACATAGATCACGTAGTCCTCGCCGTCCAGAGCCTCTTTGACGGCCGTACCCATCGCATGGAAGAGCACGTAGTGCGGGAAGCGTTTGTTGTCGAGGCCGGTTGCCTCCATCGCGGCGATACTCGCGGCCATGATTGCGGTGTCGACCGGCGGCGTATGGCCGGCTTCATGGAAAACCATTTCCAGCGCGTATTCCCCGGACAAGCGTGCGTTACGGCTGCTGTAGGTCACATTGGCAGGATCGATGTCCGTGTAGGCTCCGGCCCAGTTCGCGTAGGGCACGACGTCGAAGCGGACTGGTTCGTCCGGCCACTCGATACCGATGTCCTTTGCCGCAGCTTCGGAAATTGCCGCCTCGTGACGTGACAATTCTGACTGCAGGCGATCGATGAACGCGCGCGCCGAGGCCTCGTGGATCGGCCACAGTGTTTTCTTGTAGACCGGCATGCAGGCTTTCAATGCGTCGGCGACGCGCTGGTCCGTCAACGCGTCCGGACCGTATTTGAGCTCCTTGGCAATGCGTCGCGTATCCGGCGAGAACAGGATGGATGTTGCGACGTAGGGTGCATAGGCAGCAGCGATGTCCGGGCAGCCCTGCATGAATTCCTGCGCAATCTCCGGGTCATCGTCGGGATGCAGCGGGACGCGCCCGCGAAGTTTCAGATCGGTCCGTGCCGCGCGCTCAAGGTGGTAGGCCGTGTGATGCAGCGCGATCCACGGGCTTGCGTAAAAATCGAATCGACCCTCGGGGCTCAGCTCGGCCAATGCCGGCGACGATGTCAGCGCAAAACCCAGAATCAAAAACAGTCGTTTCAAGCCGCTTCTCCTTCCTCGTGATCTGACTTGACCTGTCGAAACCGGTGCGCGGATGCGAGCAGCAATGCGATCAGCACGCCGTTGAATGCGAGAACTGTGATGCGGCCGGACCCCGGCGCGCCGAGATTGCCGATTGTGACGATGAGGGCGATTGCCCCGACGCCGACGGCCATCAGCGTCACGACCCAGGACATTCCCTCGGGCTTGAGTCGCGTGACCGCTGCGCCGAGCACGCCGATGCCGAGCACGGCTGCGTACATGAGATTTGCGGGGTCGGCAGAATCGCCAATGATGCCGACGGCGCCGTGGACCCATAGCGATACGAAGATGGCGCCGAGTGCGAGGCTGATGGCCTGACGGTAGCGCTTGTTCCTGTTCACGCGGTAGACAAAATAGAACGTCACGAAGATCACGGCGAACAGAATCAGGAATTCCAGAACCGTTGATACGTTCATGCTTGAACCTCCCCCAATCGAGCTGCGTCGATTTTAACGTCTTGTTCGGTCGCGTGCTTCCCGTGTGACATACTGCGGCATTCGGTTCCGGACACCCCGTATGCGCGCAGACGATGCGAACCTGAAACGCGATATCCGCTTCGGCGGCGCGTCACTGCTTGTTGTCAATGGCCTGATCGGCGCCGGGATTTTCGCGCTGCCGGGTCCCGTCGCGCAGAGTGCCGGTCTCCTGAGTCCGTGGCTTTTCCTGATCGTCGGGCTGCTCTTCCTGACCGTGGTTCTGACCTTCGCCGAGCTCGCGAGCTATTACGACAAGACCGGTGGTCCGGTGATCTATGCCACGGAAGCGTTCGGACCGTTCGTCGGATTCAGCACGGGGTGGGCGATCTATCTGAGTCGCGTCACTGCGTTCGCGGCGAACTCGGTTGTCCTTGGCGAATATGTGGCCGGGTTCATCGGCGGTCCAAACGCAGACATGATTCAGATCGGAGTCACGGCGCTGGTCACGATCGGACTGACCTGGGCGAATGTAGTCGGCGTCAAGGACGGCGTGCGGACGATGGGCGTGTTTACGGTGTTAAAGCTGTTGCCGCTCGTGTTCCTCATTCTCCTCGGGCTCGGCGAAGTGACTGGCGAGCAGCTGCTGCCAGGTCCGCCGTTCGCGATCAGCGATCTCGGCACGACGACGCTTGCACTGATCTACGCTTATGTCGGCTTCGAGACGCTCGCTGTGACCGCCGGCGAGACGAGCAATCCGCGCAAGACGTTACCGAAAGCGCTGGTCGGGACCGTCATGATCACGGGGCTGCTCTATTTCTTCATCGTGCTGGTGTACATCGCGGTCATTCCGGAGTCGGAATACGCGACAGCGAATCTGACTGATGTCGGTCGCTCGTTGGCCGGGCCGGTCGGCGCGACGATCATCACGCTCGCCGCGATTTTCTCGATTGGCGGCAATCTGTCCGGCTCGATCATTTCCGGTCCGAGGCTCGTTTTCGCGATGGCCGAGAACGGTTCCTTGCCGGCGGTGTTTGGCCGTGTTCATCCGCGCTTTGCGACGCCACATGTCAGCGTTCTACTGTACGGCGGCATCGCTTTGCTACTTGGCCTGACGGGATCGTTTGTCATTCTGGCCGTTGCGAGTTCCGTCGTCCGCTTGCTGGGCTACGTGGTCTGTATCGCGGCGTTGCCCACAATCCGGCGTAATGCGAGTGATGCCGTACGCGCAGAAGCGTTCCGCCTGCCTCTTGGCATGTTGATACCAATCGCCGGCCTGCTCATCTGCGTCTGGTTGATGGCGCAGTCGAAAATGCAGTCGTGGGTTGTCGTCGGCGGACTGCTCGCCGTCGGCGGTATCCTGTACGCCATCGAATCGCTTCGCGCCCGGTCGGAGAACGCATCATGAAACGAACCTTCTTACTTTTGACTTTGGCTTCGGCTGGTGCGGTCGCCGATGATTCAAAGGTCATTCGCCTGTCCGAACCGGTCGCGACGACGGAGTCGGCCGAGATCTTCGGCGCGCCTCTGAACGAAGAGGCGAAACCGATCTTGCTTGCGACGCTGCTCTCGGAACCCGACGCACATCTGGGCGAGGCGGTGCGCGTGGATACGCGCGTGACGGAAGTCTGCCAGAGAAAGGGCTGCTTTTACCTTGCAACGGACGGCGAGCGGCACGTTCGCGTGTCATTCAAGGACTACGGCTTCTTCGTGCCGACCGATATCGGCGGCAAGACCGTGACTCTGACCGGCGTACTCATCGAACGCGAGCTGAGCGAAGACGAGGCGGCCCACTTTCGAGACGACACGGATTCCGATGTGATCCACGCCGGAAAAACCTACGAACTCGTCGCCGACGCGGTGTCGGTCCCGACGACCGGCTAGAAACCAAACGAAAACCAGAGAAAGGCGATTCAGGTAGAGTGCCTGTCCCCTTCCGGCCCCTTTGGAACATGTGCCTGTGCCCTGTGTGGCACTCTGTTTTACATAAGCTAATGTGCCTGTCCCATTGCGGAGGTCTCCATTGTGGAAGCTGTTATTGCAAATGAGAATCATTCGCAATACGATCAGGGCATGGAAACGCTGTCTTATGCTGTCTCGATTGACCGTCTCCCCGACGGTCGGCCTCGTCTCGACATTCTGAAAGCCCGCGGGGCCGCTGCCCTGCTTTCCTGGCGGGGGGAAATCGCCCGTCGGGTCATCGCGTGGTCCGGGCTCCGGCACGGCCAGGCGCTGGACAAGCATCGCGTTCGTGAGCTCGCAATCGTTGGCGCTGCCGCGCAGCAATCCGTTGACGGCGAGCGCTGCACGAAGCTCGAGCGCCTGATTGGCGAGCGGCGCGGCGAACATCTGTCCCAGTCCGAGCTCGTCGCGCTGTGCCTGTCCCATTGCCCGGGCTTAAGCGAGTACGCCGTGACGCGGCAGCTTCACGCCCTCGCGGAGGCGGGCACGGTGCAACGCATCGTCATCGACGAGGAGACGATCTTCTACGACGCTGATACCTCGGCGCATTTGCATGTCTATGACCCGGACACGAAGACGCTGAGGGACGCGCCGACTTCCGGCATTTTGGTCGCTGTCGCGGCGGACGCGCAGAAAAAAGGCCGGCATGGGGGATGCCGGCCTTTGTCGTCAGACGTCGGGTCTCTCTAATTGCCCGCAGCGCGCGATCTGAGATATGGATCCAACGTTAAGTCTTTCTATTCAGCCGCAGCACGAGACCGAAGATACTGATCCAAAGTCAAAGTGCCCCACCCCGAATAGCCCTTCGGCGTAATCGGCTTGTCTGCATCGTAGTAATCCACGCCCGCGATATCGAAGTGCGCCCACACCTGCTCTTCGTCGACGAAGTGTCCGATGAAGGCTGCGCCCACGCTCGCGCCCGGGCTGCCGACGCCGCTGTTTACGATGTCCGCGTAGGACGATTCGAGCTGCTTGAAGTGTGAGTCGTCCAACGGGAGGCGCCAGACGCTTTCGCCGGCTGCGTTTGCGGCAGCGGTGAGTTCGTCAACGATGGCATCGTGGCGCGAGAAAATTCCTGCGTACTCGTCACCGAGCGCACGACCGACGGAGCCGGTCAGGGTTGCGACGTCGATGAGGACTTCAGGCTGGTACTGCTGCTGCGCGTAGTACACAGCGTCCGCGAGTACGAGGCGCCCTTCCGCGTCCGTCGAACGAATCTCGATCGTCTTGCCCGACATCGCGGTCAGCACGTCGCCCGGACGCGTCGCGCGACCCGACGGCATGTTTTCGGCGAGGGCCGCGAGTGCGACGACGTTGATCGGCGCCTGGCGCTTCGCCGCCGCGTACAGCGTACCCGTCACGACACCTGCGCCGCCGAGGTCACCCTTCATCATCCACATGTTGTCGTTGGGCTTTAGTGAAATACCACCGGTGTCGAAGGTAATTCCCTTGCCAGCGAGCACGATCGGCGCTTCGTCACCGCCGCCCATGTACTCGATGATCAACAGGCGTGGCGGACGTTCCGATCCCTTGCCAACCGCCAGGTGCGAACCCATGCCGAGGCGCTCGAGATCCTTTTCGTCGAGCACGCGAATGTTGACGTTGCGAATCCCTTTGAAGGCCGCCTGCACGCGCTCAACGAATACTTCCGGATATACGAGGTTGGCCGGCTCGGAGCTGAAGTCGCGGGCCATGTAAACGCCGTCCGCAAGATGCGAAATATCGCTCTCGAAAAGCTCGCCGGCGTCGGCATCATCGCTCAGGACCCGAACGACCGGCAACGTGCTGCGGTCAACTTTCTTCTCTTGGTAGCGATCAAACTTGTAGCTGCGAAGCTGGTAGCCGAGCGCAACGTGGGCGGCAGATACGCCGTCGGCCACATCAATCTGCCCCCAGAGCAGGTTGACCGGCGCGCCGCTCGAGCCGTCGTTCAGGGAAGCGGCGATCCCGCCGAAGTTCTGCGCGGCCGCGCGATCGATCGTTTCCGATCCGACTCCGATCAGGTCGATGCGCGAAAACGGCTTCACGCCGTAGAGCGTCAGCGTTGAATCCGCAGCGCCGGTGAACGACGCTTCTTCAACGGCCACCGACAGTGCGCTGGCGGTGATGCGGTCGATACTGGACGCAAGTCCGGTCAGGCTTTCGCCTTCCACAACCGGGATGACGAGGCTCCCCTCGCCCGGGATATCCAGGGCATCGAATTCAAACGAACGCTGCGCCGACGCGCTGGCCGACGCAACGAGCAAGAGAAGAACGAATGCAAATCGTGTCACGTAACTCTCCATGTCAGTTGACGGTGTAGTACGTCGGCGCGGCCGGCCCAACCGGCATGCCGAGAACAAACACCCAGATGAAAAAGAATGAGCTCCAGAGCAGGATGAAGGCCACCGAGTACGGCAGCATCATTGCAATGAGCGTCCCAACCCCGGCCTTGGGCACGTAGCGCGCAACGAAAGCCATGATCAGTCCAAAGTAGGACATCATCGGCGTAATAATGTTCGTGCTGGAATCGCCGATTCGGTAGGCGGCCTGGATGACTTCCGGGCTGTAGCCGATCAGCATCAGCATGGGCACGAAAATCGGCGCCGTCACGGCCCACTGCGCGGACGCCGAGCCGAGCATCAGGTTGATGAACGCGCAGATCAGAATAAAGAAGAAGAACAGGAACGGCCCGGTCAGCCCCATATCCTGCAGGAAGGTCGCGCCGGTGACAGCAGTGACCGAGCCCAGGTTCGTCCACGAGAAGAATTTCACGAACTGCGCCGCGAAAAACACCAGCACGATGTACAGGCCGAGCGTGCTCATGGCCTCGGCCATGCCGTTGATCACGTCCCGGTCGGAACGCATCGTGCCCGTGACCCAGCCGTAGACGACACCCGGCACCAGGAAGAAGACGAAGATGAACGCGACGATGCCGCGCAGGAACGGCGAGTTCTTGACCAGTCCGGTTTCCGGGTTGCGCAGCACGGCGCCTTCCGGCACGACCAGCAGCGCGAGACCAATCACCATCACCAGAGCTGCGATGCCGGCGTAGCGCAGGCCCCGACGCTCCGTGTCCGTCAGCGGATCCATGCGATGTTCGTCGAGGTCGCCGAGTCCGGCGGAGGCCGGGTCGTAGGGCCCGAGCGTTGGTTCGACGATCTTCAGGCTGACGATGCTCGCGATGGCCGTAATCAGGAACGTACTCGCGATCATGAAGAACCAGTTTGCGCTCGCATCGACGACGTAGTCCGGATCGATGAGCTGAGCCGCTTCGGTCGTGATGCCGGCGAGCAGCGGGTCGACGGTGCCGAGCAGCAGGTTCGCGCTGTAGCCGCCCGACACGCCGGCGAAGGCAGCCGCCAGTCCCGCGAGTGGGTGACGACCCA